>JANNTE010000001.1:0-19483 GCA_031403365.1 Betaproteobacteria bacterium
GTCAGCCGCGTAGTCCATGGTGACCACACGATAGCCCTCCATTGCTGCCTGCAGGGCACATATCGGGTCAACCTCGGTGACCCATACCTGCGCGGAAAGCGCCCGCAGCGCTTGGGCGGAACCTTTGCCCACGTCACCGTAACCGCACACCACGGCGACCTTGCCGGCGTTCATGACATCGGTGGCGCGCTTGATGCCATCCACCAGCGACTCACGACAACCGTAGAGATTGTCGAACTTTGATTTGGTGACCGAATCGTTCACATTGATGGCCGGAAAGGCCAGTTTGCCTTCCTTGTGCATCTGGTACAGGCGAAGCACACCGGTCGTCGTTTCTTCGGTGACCCCCTTGATTTTGCCCAGGCGCGTCGAATACCACTTCGGGTCGTGCTTGAGCTTGGCTTTGATCGCCGCGAACAATGCGGTCTCCTCCTCGCCACCCGGATGGTTCAAAACGGTGGAATCCGACTCCGCGCGCGTACCCAGATGCAGCAACATGGTGGCATCGCCGCCGTCGTCCAAAATCATGTTGGAGTGGACACCATTGGGCCATTCGAAAATGCGATGAGTGTAGTCCCAGTACTCGGACAGGCTCTCTCCTTTGACGGCAAAAACCGCGGTGCCGGTGGCGGCAATCGCGGCGGCGGCGTGATCCTGAGTGGAAAAAATATTGCAGGAGGCCCAGCGCACTTCGGCGCCGAGCGCTTGCAGCGTTTCGATCAGTACCGCGGTCTGGATGGTCATGTGCAGTGAACCGGTGATGCGCGCGCCACGCAGCGGGCGGGTCGCGGAGAACTCTTCGCGTATCGCCATCAGGCCGGGCATCTCGGTTTCTGCAATGCGGATTTCCCTGCGACCCCAGTCGGCAAGGGACAGGTCGGCGACATGAAAGTCACCTGATTTCTTCGGGTGCGGTACGGCAGACATTGGTTCTCTCCTTTAAAAAACGGAGCACCGAAATGGCAACGGCGCTCACAATCGATTTATGGATTGTGAGCGCCGTTTTCGTTTGCCAAGCCTGGCCGGTCCATACGGACCGGTCGCAGCGCTCCTCAGCAGGTTGGGATTATATGCCAGAGGCTATTCTCTGAATAGCCGTCAGAATTCCGAAGGCGACCAATGCTCACATTACGGCAGAAACCCGCCAGACATCAGGTCTGCTCTAACGCGGAAATCCCGTCATGCTGTAACGGAAGCCTTAATGCCGGCTTCGGCTTTGAGCACCTCAACCTTGTCCAGGTTCTCCCAGGTGAACTCGGGCTCGTCGCGCCCGAAATGGCCATAGGCTGCAGTTTTTTCATAGATCGGGCGCAGCAAGTCGAGCATGGCCACGATGCCTTTGGGGCGCATGTCAAAGTGCTTTTGCACCAGTAGCGCGATCTTCTCATCGCTGATTTTCCCGGTGCCGAACGTGGTCACCATAACGCTGGTGGGCTTGGCGACGCCAATGGCATAAGAAACCTGGACCTGACATTTCGTCGCCAGTCCCGCCGCCACGATATTCTTGGCCACATAACGCGCCGCGTAGGCCGCAGAGCGATCGACTTTCGATGGATCCTTGCCGGAAAAAGCACCGCCCCCGTGGGGCGCCGCGCCGCCATAGGTGTCAACGATAATCTTGCGGCCCGTGAGACCGCAGTCACCCTGCGGACCACCGACGACGAAACGGCCTGTGGGGTTGACCAGGTATTTGATCGGGCCTTTGATCAGATTCTTCGGCAAGACCGGCTTGATGATCTCCTCGATTACCGCCTCGCGAATCTTCTCCAGAGCCATTTCCGGGGCATGCTGGGTCGACAAGACCACTGTATCAACGCTATCGGGCTTGCCGCCAACATAACGAATCGTTACCTGGGACTTGGCGTCCGGCCGCAGCCACGGCAGGCGCCCGTCGCGACGCAGTTCCGACTGCCGCTCAACCAATCGATGCGCCAGAAACAGCGGCAAAGGCATCAGCACCGGCGTTTCGTCGCAGGCATAGCCGAACATCAGGCCCTGATCGCCGGCACCCTGGTTCAGCGGATCGTCCTGGGCTTTGTCAACGCCCTGGGCGATATCGGGAGATTGTTTGTCGTACGCAACCAGCACCGCACAGCCCCTGTAGTCGATTCCGTAATCGGTATTGTCGTAACCAATGCGCTTGATGGTTTGACGGGCGACCTGCTGAAAATCGACGATGGCGTGAGTGGTAATCTCGCCTGCCATGACCACCAGGCCGGTATTTACCAGTGTTTCGGCGGCAACTCGGGCGAATTTGTCCTGGGTTAAGATGGCGTCGAGCACGGCATCGGAAATCTGATCCGCGACTTTGTCGGGATGGCCTTCGGACACCGACTCGGATGTAAAGAGGTAATCACTCATGCGGGAGGGTCTTTTATGGATACAAGAGGGCCGTCAGGATAACAAAAACTCCCGAAAGAACAAAACGGATAGTAATTGGAATAAGTTGATGCTGGTCGGGTTGATGCGGCAACTGGCAAAGCTGCCGCTGCCCTGGATTCAGGCAATCGGAGGCATGCTCGGCTGGGCGGTGTACTTCCTTTCCCCCAGTTATGCGGCTCGCCTGCGCGACAATCTCCTGCAAAGTGCGATCTGGCAAGACGAATCAGACTATCAGGGCATCCTGCGCCGGAACATCGCCGAGTCCGGCAAGGCCGGTGCCGAACTGATTCCCATCTGGTTCCGGCCGGCTACCGAGGTGCGCAAATGGGTGGTAACGACTGATTCGCTCGCGCTGGTCGAGGCGGCGGAACGTCGTGGCAAGGGCATCATTTACCTGACACCGCATCTGGGATGCTTCGACATTGCCGCGCTGTGGCTGGCAAACCGCAGCCCGATCACGGTGCTCTACCGGCCACCGAAAATACAAAGCCTGCAGCCCCTTATCGAGGCC
The DNA here is from genome assembly GCA_031403365.1 of Betaproteobacteria bacterium. Lineage (GTDB taxonomy): Bacteria > Pseudomonadota > Gammaproteobacteria > Burkholderiales > JACQAP01 > JACQAP01. The sequence goes on from JANNTE010000001.1 coordinate 2,894, forward strand.
GGGCGCGGGCGCAACCGGGTTTCGCTCGCGCCGGCCACACTCGGCGGCGTGCGCTTGCTGTTGAAAGCCCTCCGGCGTCACGAGGCGATCGGAATTCTTCCGGATCAGGTGCCCGGACGCGGGGAAGGCGTGTGGGCGGATTTTTTTGGACGCCCCGCCTATACCATGACTCTGGTCGGCAAGCTGGCCCAGGCCAGCGGCGCCACCATCATCCTGACCACAGCGGTTCGTCTGCAGGGCGGGGCGGGTTATGCAATTCACTTCAGCGCATTGACGGACGATATCAGTGGCGAGGATGGTGTGCGCATCATCAATGCGGCAATCGAGCGCCTGGTAAGACTTGAGCCCGGCCAGTATCTATGGAGTTACAACCGCTACAAGGTGCCGGCAGGCGCCTCGGCACCCGAAACCACGGACGCAGTACGAGGAACGAGAGGCGCGGGATGAAATTCGCGGGCGGCTTGGGGGTTCGCGACTTGCAGCAAATATTGCTTCAGGCGGATTCCCATTTCGCCGCCCCCCGTCTGCCTCGTCCCTCGCCCCGCGCGTCTCGTCCCTGCATTTTTCTCCATGCTTGAAAAAGCCAGTCTCGGCATCGTCCGCCTTTTGGGCCTGCTGCCGCTGAGTTTGCTGGCGCCGCTCGGCAGGGGCTTTGGCATGTTGATTTACTGGCTGGCATGGGAGCGCCGGCGCGTGGTGCGCACGAACCTGCGCTTATGCTTCGCGCACATGCCGGATCAGGAGCGGGAAAAACTTTCGCGCCGGCATTTTCGCGCCTTTGGCCGGACCGTGCTGGAACACGGCATCCTGTGGTGGGGTTCAGAGCAACGGGTGCGCGAACTGGTCAGCTTTGAGGATCGCGAGAACCTCGATCGTGAGTATGGCAAGCCCCTGATCGTGCTCGCGCCGCACTTTGTTGGTCTCGACATGGGCGGCATCCGGCTTTCGATCGAGTATGACGTGACGTCCATGTATCAGCGTCAGAAAAATCCGGCACTCGACCGCATTCTGCTGCATGGGCGCACGCGCTTCGGCAACAGTATTCTGGTTCCGAGGCAAGACGGGTTGCGTGCGGTAATTCGCGGGTTGCGCAATGCGGTGCCGTTTCTGTATCTTCCGGACATGGATTTCGGTTCAAAAGATTCGCTGTTCGTGCCTTTTTTCGGCGTGCCGACCGCGACCGTTACCGCGCTGTCGCGTCTGGCGGGCATGACCGGCGCGCGCGTGGTTCCCTGCATCACCCGCCAATTGCCGGGCGCCGGTGGTTATGTCGCGCGCTTTTATCCGGCGTGGGAAAATTTTCCAGGAATCAGCGTGGAGGACGACACCCGGCGCATGAACGCCTTCATCGAGGAGCGGGCGCGCGAAATGCCCGAACAATATTACTGGCTGCACAAGCGCTTCAAGACACGCCCGCCTGGCGAACCGAAGTTCTACTGATGCCCAACCTGTCGAACAAGCACGGGATCCGGTCCGCACATGGCCAGCCCGGGTAATTTCCGCATTTCCCCGGTGCGCGATGAGGACATTGCGCCGGTTTGCGTGCTGGCACGGGAAATCTGGTTGCAGCACTACCCGGGGATCATTACCGTCAAGCAGATAGAATTCATGCTGGCGCAGCGCTATTCGCCGGAAGCGATTCGCGCGCAATTGCACGCGGTTGAGTCCTCGCCGGACAAAGCCTGGTGGGACAAACTCGAAGTCCGTGGCGAACTTTGCGGGTTCGCAAGCTACCAGCACGGCGCCGAGGCGCGCTCGATGAAACTCGACAAACTCTACGTCCATCAACTGTTTCGCGGCCAGGGCTATGGCGCGGCGCTGATCGACCATGTGACAAACTTTGCCCGGCAACACGGCATGGACACCCTGTACCTTCAGGTCAACAGGAACAACCACGGTTCGGTCGCCGCGTACCGGCGCACAGGTTTCAGCGTGGTGAAAGCCGTGAAAGTGGAAATCGGCATGGGTTTCATCATGGACGACTACCTCATGTCCAGACCCATTGCGCCCTGATCAGCCGCCGATGAAGCTGAAATTCACAAAAATGCATGGCGCCGGCAACGACTTCATGGTGGTTGACGCAACCCGCGTGCCGTTCACTCTCGATGCTCCAGGCATCCGCCGTCTGGCTGATCGCCACTTCGGCATCGGCTTCGATCAATTGCTGGTGGTCGAGCCGGCGCGAAACGCGAACACCGAATTCTATTATCGCATCTTCAATGCCGACGGCGGCGAAGTCAGCCAGTGCGGCAACGGCGCGCGCTGTTTCGTGCGCTACGTTCACGACAAAGGCTTGTCCGGCAAGAGCGCGATCCGTGTGGAAACCCGTTCCGGTGTGATCGAACCTCGACTGGAGAACAATGGATTGGTCAGCGTCAACATGGGCAAGCCTGTTTTCGAGCCGTCCCGGATTCCCTTTGCCGCGGAACAGCAGGCGCCAACATACTGGCTTGAAGTAGCCGGACGGCAACTGGAAATATCCGCCTTGTCGATGGGCAACCCGCACGCGGTGCAAGTTGTGACCGATGTGGATGCCGCTCCGGTGCACAGTGAAGGTTCGCAAATAGAAAACCATCCGCGCTTTCCCGAGCGCGTCAATGCCGGATATATGCAGATTGTGAGTCGCGGACAGATTAGACTGCGGGTGTTCGAACGCGGGTCGGGAGAAACACTGTCCTGCGGCACCGGCGCTTGCGCCGCGGCGGTGGCGGGAATCGCGCGCGGATTGCTCGATTCGCCGGTGCAGGTCGAGACGCGCGGAGGCATACTCGGTATCGCGTGGGCCGGAGGTTCTGAAGCGGTGTCGATGAGCGGGCCAGCGCAGTCCGTATTCGAAGGCGAGATCGAGCTATGAAGCCACGAAACCAGAGAGAATCCAGATGAACCCTGACGATGTTGCCCGATACCTGAAGGATCACCCCGAATTTTTCGAGAAGTACTCCGAGCTGATCGGAGATATTTCCATTCCGCATCCGCGCGGCAGTCATGCCATCCCGATCTCCGAGCGCCAGATCATCGCCTTGCGCGACAAGAACAAGGTCATGGAAGCCAAGCTGCGCGAGCTGGTGGCCTATGGCGAGGACAACGACGCCATCGGCGATCGGGTCCATCATGCCGCGCTGGCGATGATGAAGCCTGAAAACCTGGCTTCGTTGTTTGAAGTGCTCTATTCCAGCCTGCACGACGATTTCGCGGTCCCCCGCGTCGCCGTCCGGCTGTGGACCGACGGGGATCATCCTGCGCTACGGGAATTCCAGGCCAGCAGTCAGGAAGTCCGGGTATTCGCCGACAGCCTGACTCAGCCTTATTGCAGCCATAAACCCATGTTTGAAACCGCCGTGTGGTTTGGCGAGTCAGGCGAACCGCCCAAGTCGCATGCGTACATCGGGTTGCGTTCTGACAAGGCATTCGGCCTGCTCGCTCTGGCGAGTGAAGACCCGCAACGCTTTTACCCCGAAATGGGTACGCTCTACCTGAAACGACTGGGTGAGTTGATCAGCACTTCGCTGGCGCGGTTCCTGTAAATGCCGGTTGGCGATACACCGCCCGCAGCCCGACCAGATTTGACCGCCGGGCATCCGATGGCCGCCGGCTTTCTGTCGCATCTGGTGCGGGAGCGGCGCCTGTCGCCGCATACCGCCAAGGGCTATGCACATGATGTGCGCGTTCTTCTGGAGCTGATGCAGAAAACGCCGTTGGAAGATCTGCAAACTGCCGAGATCCGCCGTTTCATCGCGCGGCTGCACGCGCGCGGATTGGGTGGAAAATCACTGGCGCGCATGCTTTCCGCGTGGCGTGGCTTCTTCGACTACCTCGCGCGCGAACACGGCTTGACGCGCAACCCCTGTATCGGCGTGCGAGCACCAAAATCGCCGCGAGCGCTGCCGAAGGCATTGTCGCCCGATGAAGCGTCCCGACTGGTCGATATTGCCGGCGATGATGTGCTGACGGTTCGCGATCGCGCCATGTTCGAATTGCTGTATTCGTCCGGACTGAGGTTGTCCGAAATGACCTCGCTCAAGCAGGGCGATGTCAATTTCACGGATGCAACCGTGCGCGTCGTCGGCAAAGGCAGCAAGACGCGCGTCGTTCCCGTGGGCAGCTACGCCCTGCAAGCGCTGCTGATCTGGCTGCGCACGCGCGAAAGCCTGCCTGAAGCGGGCGAATCCGCTCTGTTCGTCAATCGGCGCGGTGAAGCGATCAGTCCGCGCACCGTGCAGTCGCGGCTGAAAGCATGGGGCATCAAGCAAGGATTAACCGAACATGTGCATCCGCATATGCTCCGGCATTCCTTTGCGTCCCATGTCCTGCAATCAAGCGGCGATTTGCGTGCCGTGCAGGAAATGCTGGGTCACGCCAGCATTTCGAGCACCCAGATTTATACCCATCTGGATTTTCAGTATCTGGCCAAGGTCTACGACCAGGCTCACCCGCGCGCCAGGCGCAGGAAAGCGTGAGGGCCGGGCGCGGTGAGTGAGGGGTCCGGCAAGACGACCCGCGTCGTCCTGAAGGCGGGCAGGGAAAAGTCACTGCTACGGCGGCATCCCTGGGTGTTTTCGGGCGCAATCAACCGCGTCGAGGGTTCCCCCAAAGCGGGCGATACCGTGCATGTCATGGCTGCCGACGGGCAGTTTCTCGGCGTCGCTGCGTTCAATCCGGACGCGAACATCGCCGCGCGTGTTTGGGCCTGGGAAGAAAATACCCAGATCAATGTCGCATTCTTCCAGCATCGGCTGGAAGTCGCGATCGGCATGCGTCGCGCCCTGTTTGCCATGAGCAGGGACGCCGCCGAGCGCCTGGTGCATGGCGAGTCCGATGGTCTGCCGGGGCTGATCGTGGATCGGTACGCCGATGTGCTGGTCGTACAGTTTTCCAGCGCAGGTTCCCAGCGCTGGCGCGATGCCATCATTGCCGCGCTTGGACGCATCACCGGCGCGCGCGCCATTTACGAACGCTCCGACGCCGATGTGCTGGTACTCGAGGGACTCACGCCGCGCACCGGGCTGGTACAGGGCACTCTCGAATCAACGCTGGTCGAATTCAACGAGTGCGGCCTGCGTCTGCGCGCCGATGTGGCGCAGGGACACAAGACCGGGTTTTATCTGGATCAGCGCGACAACCGGTTGCAGGTTGGCCAGCTTGCAACCGGCAGAGAAGTGCTCAATTGCTTCTGTTACACCGGCGGGTTCACGGTGCAGGCGCTGGCGCACGGCGCCGTATCGGTGATGTCGGTGGATTCTTCGGCGACGGCCCTGCAACTCGCGCGTGAGCATGTGCAGCTCAACAACCAGCCGGAAGATCACTGCGAATGGGTCGATGCCGATGTGTTCCAGCATCTGCGCAAGCTGCGCGACCAGAACCGGCTGTTCGATCTCGTTATTCTCGATCCGCCCAAATTCGCGCCCACGGCGGCAAGCGCGGAGCGCGCCGCGCGCGGCTACAAGGATATCAATCTGCTCGGTTTCAAGCTGCTCAGGCCTGGCGGGCTGCTCGCGACTTTTTCCTGCTCCGGCGGCGTGTCGGCGGACTTGTTCCGCAAAATTGTCGCCGGTGCTGCGCTCGATGCCGGGGTAGATGCCCAGGTCATCGATCAACTGCATTCGACACCGGATCATCCGGTATCGCTGGCTTTCCCCGAGGGCGAGTACCTGAAGGGGCTGTTGTGCCGGGTCCACTGAACCCGTTTAACGTCCAGGCGGACTGATGCTGACGGCAAAACCCTTGACCGCATGAAGACAACGACCCTGTTTCTGGTACGCCACGGCGAAACGCAGTGGAACGTCGAAAGCCGCATTCAAGGACACCTCGACACGCCCTTGAACCGCATTGGCGAAAGTCAGGCGCAGGCGCTGGGCGCACGACTGCTGCGCGAGCGCTTCGATGCCGCGTATTCCAGCGATCTCAGTCGCGCCTGGCACACGGCGCGAACGTCAGTACTCGATCCGGAGCGCAACATCATCAGGGATGGGCGATTACGCGAACGCCATCTTGGCGTATTGCAGGGTTTGACCCATGCCGAGGCGACCATTGATCAGCCCGGGGCCTGGCAGGTGCTGCAATCGCGAGATGCGCACCGCGCATTGGCCGGCGGCGAAAGCCTCGGCGAATTTTCGCGACGCGTGCTCGGTTTCATGGACGACATGGTCGAGAAGCACGCCGGCGCGCGCGTGTTGGTCGTGACCCACGGCGGCGTTCTGGACGAAGCCTACCGTCGCGCCAAAGGCCTGCCACATGCGGTACCCCGGAATTTTCCGATCTATAACGCTTCGGTCAACGTGCTGCGGCACGGCAACGGCACCTGGGACATTGAAGCATGGGGCGACGTGAGCCACCTGTCGCAAATACCGGCGCTCGACGATGAAAGTGAAAACGCGATGGTCCCGAATTCCGCGAAGACCACAATCAAGGTCTGATCAACGGGCCGGGAACACCGGCATCACGACTTCACGAATGGCGGCTTGCGTCCAACCCGTTGTTCGAGCATGGCCAATTCATCGTCCGAGTGATTCGCCTTCTGTGCGCTTTCAATTACCGCGTCGCCCGCCGGCACAGCGCGAATGATTTTGGCGTTGTGATAACTGGAGAGCACGATACTTTTTGCCCTGCGTTGCCGATCTTCGATTTCTACACTGCCGTAGCAGGTGCAGAAGTAAGTCTGCCCAGCCGACGCTTCCATGTAAATTCCGGTGCCGCGGATGCCTGCAGTGATAGTTGATGTGCTCAGCACTCGTGGCGGACCCTTGCCAAATACGGCGAGCAGGGCACCGGTGAGCATGCGCAGCCCGCTCAGCACGGACTTTCGGGTTTCGCCCAGCAACTCGATTTCACTGTTGGCGCGGATCAGAAACACGTCCTTGCCCATCACAACTACAACGCGGCCGTCCGGCCCGGTCTTGACAACATCTCCGGCAAATACTTTCGTGGTCTTGTTCGCCAATCTGCCATTGACGATGACTTCGCCATCGAGTTCGGGGATTTCCCCGGCATACGCCATCGCCGGCAGCAGCAGCGCCGTGCCGAAAGCGGCCGACTGCAATAGAAAATCCCTTCGCGACGCGATCACACTACGATGCCTGAGGCAAGACTTGCTCATGAGAACTTCCTGTTGTTGTAATTTACGCTCGCTTACCTGAAACCTTTACGAACCCGGCGCCGATGTGGATGCAGGCAGATGGGTGTGAACCGTAATCTGGCAAAAGGACCCCGACCTGCGCTAAACTTCCCCCACATTGCCTCCATGACCATGAAACCGCATCGCGTTCTGAATGCCCTGCTGATCCTGCTGTTGATGTTTGCTCAGCAGGCGGCCTACGCGCACGCGGTTTCGCACCTGGCCAAGGACGCGCCAGCGCAGGAACGCCTGGCCCATCTGAAGTTGTGCGACAAGTGCGCGAGCTTCGAGAAATTATCAGGCCTGGCGCCAGGCTTCTCATCCGGGCTGCCTGATCCCGCCATTTTCCACTCCCGGCCGGCATGCGAAGCTGCCGGCTTCCAGCCCGTTCTCATTGCGGCATATAACAGCCGCGGACCCCCCTCTTTCCTCTGACTTGCAGTGCCTGGCACACCTCGGCCTTGCCGTGGTGCGTACATTTTTAATTCAGAGGAGATCACATCATGCATTACCGCAATATTGCGGCGCTGGCCGTTGCGGCCGCGTCTTGTTTTCTGGTTGGCCCGGGTCATGCCCAAGACGATGTCGAGATGCGCGCGATCCGGGAAGAAATAAAAACGCTTGAACAACGCCTGGAGAAAGCCGAATCGGCCCTACCGGCAAGAAGCGTCCCGGCTGCGCCTGCGGCAATGTTGACCAGCAATGCCTTCAATCCAGCGATGTCGCTGATTCTCGGCGGACAGTACAGCCATCTCGAACAGGATCCGGCCACTTATCAGATTGGCGGTTTTATCCCCGGCGGAGAGGAAACCGGTCCTGGCGAGCGGCGCTTCAATCTCGGCGAATCCGAACTGACGATTTCGGGAAACATCGATCCGTATTTTTCCGGCAAGTTTGTGCTGGCTGCAACGCCGGAGGGCGAAGCGGAAGTCGAGGAAGCCTTTGTTCAGAATTCCGGTTCCATCCCCGGGGCCACCTTCCGCATCGGCCGGTTCCTGTCGGGTATCGGTTATCTGAACGAAATTCACGCGCATGCCTGGGATTTTGTCGACGTCCCGCTGGTTCATCAGGCGTTTTTCGGCGGCGCCCTCAAGGAAGATGGTCTGCAACTGCGCTGGCTGGCACCGACGCCGGTATTTCTCGAATTCGGCATCGAAAGCGGCCGCGGCGCGAATTTTCCCGGCTCAGAGCGCAACAAGAATGGCTCGAACGGCGGAATGCTGTTCGTTCATCTGGGCGACGATGTGGGCACCGGGGGCAGTTACCGGGTGGGCGCGTCTTACCGCCGGGCAGGCGCGGCTGATCGCCAGTATGAGGATGTCAACTCACTGGGCGAAGATGTGATCAATGCCTTCGAAGGCAAAAGCACGATCTGGGGTCTGGACCTGGTGTGGAAATGGTCGCCGAACGGCAATCCTGCCGAGCGCAGCTTCAAGTTCCAGGCCGAATATTTCCAGCGCAAGGAAGACGGCCGCCTGACCTACGATGTCAACGGCACGTCCACGCCAGGCACAGGCGGCGATACTTACCGTTCCGATCAAGCCGGGTGGTATGCGCAGGCGGTATATCAGTTCATTCCGCGCTGGCGCGCCGGACTGCGCTTCGAACAGCTCGATTCGGGCACCCTGGACAACGGCCTGGTCACCAATGGGGTCAATGGCCTGACGGCCGCAGACTTTCCCCTGCTTGGCGCGAACAAGCCCAGGCGCAGCAGCGTCATGGTGGACTTTTCGCCCTCGGAGTTTTCGCGACTGCGGCTGCAAGTGGCGCGCGACGAGGCGCGTTTCGCGCGGACGGACAATCAAATCGCCCTGCAGTACGTCATGAGTCTCGGCGCACACGGCGCTCACAAGTTCTAGGTAGGCCGCAGGTCACGAAAAGGAAACCAGCATGAAAACCATTCTTGCTCTTGCATGCATGATTGCATCGATCATCGGCGCGCATCCGGCGTTCGCCGCGCTCAACATTTTTGCCTGCGTTCCGGAATGGGCTTCGCTTGCGAGCGAACTCGGTGGCGACAAGGTCTCGGTGTATCAGGCCTCAAGCGCCTTGCAGGACCCGCATCGCATCGAAGCGCGCCCCAGTCTGGTGGCGAAAATGCGCAATGCCGATCTCGCCATCTGTACCGGTGCGGATCTCGAGGCCGGATGGCTCCCGGTGCTGGTGCAGAGCTCGGGCAATCGCAAAGTCCAGCCCGGACAACCCGGATATCTCGCAGCGGCGGAACTGGTGGACCGCCTCGAGGTGCCGGCCAGGCTCGACCGCGCCGACGGCGATATCCATGCGGCCGGAAATCCGCATGTGCATCTGGACCCGCGCAACATCGCCCGCATTGCGGGAGCGCTTACCCAGCGGCTCCAACTACTGGATTCGGGCAATGCGGTTTACTTCGAGGCCCGCGGCAGAAATTTCCAGGAACGCTGGTCTGTGGCGATGGCGCGCTGGGAGAAGGATGCCGCGCGCCTGCGCGGGATGAAAATCGTAAGTCACCACAAAAGCGCCTCCTATCTGCTGCACTGGCTGGGCATGGTCGAAGTCATGAATGTCGAGCCGAAACCGGGCGTTCCGCCGAGTGCCGGTCACCTTGCAGAACTGGTTGCCAGGCAAAAAGCAGAACCGGCGGATGCCATCGTCAGGGCCGCCTACAACGATCCCAAGCCGACTCGCTGGCTGGCCGAGCGCACCGGACTGGCGCTGGTGGAGATTCCTTACACGGTTGGCGGTACGCCGGAGGTAAAGGATTTGTTCAGTCTGTTTGACGAGACGCTTGCACGCTTCGCGAAGGCGCGGAAGTAACGTGTCGACTACCGAATTCGGCATTTTGCTGCCGGCATTGATTGCGGGGCTGCTGGTCTGTGCAACCCATGTCCCGCTTGGCATCCAGGTGCTCAACCGCGGCATCGTATTCATCGATATCGCCATCGCACAGATTGCCGGCGTGGGCGTTATCGCCGCAGTTTTCCTTGGTTTTGAAACCCAAGGCATCGCGGTCCAGATCTCGGCACTCGCGGCGGCTTTGCTCGGGGCGCTATTGCTGACCTGGACAGAAAAACGCTGGCCGGAGATTCAAGAGGCCATCATCGGCTCGGTGTTTGTGCTGGCGGCCACGCTGGAAATCCTGCTGCTCGCCGGCAATCCACACGCCGGGGAATACCTCAAGGACATGCTGGTCGGCCAGGTACTCTGGGTGAGTCATGGCCAACTCGGTATCGTCGCCCTGGTCAGCGCGCTGGTGCTCGCCGCCTGGTTTGGCATCGGCCGCGATAGGCTGGGCCGGATCGGCTTTTATCTGCTGTTTGGCCTGTCGGTCACCGCATCAGTGCAGATGGTCGGTGTTTATCTGGTATTCGCCACTTTGATCATTCCCGCCCTGGCCTCGCGCAATGCGCGGCGCGCAAGACTGGGAAAAGCTTACGCGGTGGGTGGCCTGGGCTATTTGACCGGATTGATCGCCTCGCTGGTCTTTGATCTGCCCACTGGGGCGGTCATTGTCTGGGCGATGGCGATGGCAGGAATCGTGTTTTCCAGCCTTGAGCGCGGCATAACCAAACCGGCAAGCTGATCTCCCATTACAATTCGGCATGGGCGAAACGATTCACGGCACCACCATCATTTCTGTACGCCGCGGCAAGCGCGTGGCCCTGGGCGGCGACGGCCAGGTCACACTGGGTAACATCGTGCTGAAATCGAGCGCACGCAAAGTGCGGCGGCTTTTCCATGACCGCATTCTGGCCGGGTTCGCCGGCGGCACGGCAGATGCCTTCACGTTGTTCGAGCGCTTTGAAGCCAAGCTGGAGAAACATCAGGGGCATCTGCTGCGCTCAGCCGTCGAGCTTGCCAAGGACTGGCGCACGGATCGCATCCTGCGCCGGCTGGAAGCCATGTTGGCGGTCGCCGATCAGGAGTCTTCTCTGATTGTCACCGGCACTGGCGATGTGGTCGAACCCGAGTTCGGACTGGTAGCCATTGGCAGCGGCGGCGCATACGCCCAGGCCGCCGCGCGTGCGCTGCTGGATAACACCGATCAGCCACCGGCCGAGATCGTCAAGAAAGCCCTGACCATCGCCGGCGAGATCTGCATATACACCAATCAGAATCATGTGATTGAAGTTCTCGAGTGAACGGTGAGCCGCGAACGGCAAATGCACCGCTGACTACGCCGCGCCGCCACCAACTGCTGTTCACCATTCACTGATTGCCGCTTATCTTTTCACCATGTCCCACATGACTCCGCAGGAAATCGTTCACGAGCTCGACAAGCACATCGTCGGGCAAGACAGCGCCAAACGCGCGGTTGCGATCGCGTTGCGCAATCGCTGGCGCCGCCAACAGGTGGCTGAGCCGCTGCGCCAGGAGATCACACCGAAGAATATTCTGATGATCGGACCCACCGGGGTGGGCAAGACGGAAATCGCGCGGCGGCTGGCGCGGCTCGCCGAAGCGCCGTTCATCAAAGTCGAGGCTACGAAGTTCACCGAAGTCGGCTATGTTGGCAAGGACGTCGATTCCATCGTGCGCGATCTGGTGGAAACCGCGATCAAGCAGACCCGCGAGATGGAAACCAGGAAAGTGCGCCACCGCGCCGAGGATCTTGCCGAGGAACGTATTCTCGATACACTGCTCCCGGCGGCGCGCGGCATCGAAACCGCGCCGGATCAGCAGGACGGTACCAGTATCACCCGTCAGAAATTCCGCAAGCGCCTGCGCGAAGGCGAACTCGACGACAAGGAAATTGAAATCGATGTCGTGGCCATGCAGGCGCAAATGGAAATCCTGGCCCCCCCCGGCATGGAAGACCTGACTGCGCAGATTCAGGGCATGTTCCAGAATCTTGGCGGGGCGAAACGCAAGACGCGCAAGCTCAGAATCCACGAGGCGATGAAACTGCTGACCGAGGAGGAAGCAGCGAAGCTGGTGAACGATGAAGACCTGAAATTAAAAGCCCTGACCAATGTCGAGCAGAATGGCATCGTGTTCATCGACGAGATCGACAAGATCACCAGCCGCCAGGAAACCGGCGGCGCAGAGGTTTCCCGCCATGGCGTGCAGCGCGATTTGCTGCCGCTGGTGGAAGGCACGACGGTCAGCACCAAGTACGGCATGATCAAGACCGATCACATTTTATTCATTGGCAGCGGCGCCTTTCACCTTTCCAGGCCTTCCGATCTGATTCCGGAATTGCAGGGGCGCTTTCCGATCCGCGTTGAACTCGACAACCTGACGATCGATGATTTCGAGCGTATTCTCACCTCCACCGACGCCTGCCTCACACGGCAATACCAGGCGCTGCTGGAAACCGAAGGTGTCAAACTGGATTTTCGTCCCGAGGGCATTCGCCGCATGGCGGAGATTGCCTGGCAGGTCAACGAAAAAACGGAGAACATCGGCGCGCGCCGGCTTTACACGATTATCGAAAAGCTGCTGGAGGAAGTCTCCTTTGACGCCCAGAACCGGCAGGGTCAGGCGGTCGTCATCGACTCGGCCTATGTGGACGCGCGACTCAAGGATCTGGCACAAAGCGAAGATCTGGCGCGCTACGTGCTTTAACGCAAATGACTAGCGCAAACGTATGAAACGCTCTCTGCGCAATTCATGAGCCGGCCGACGCCGCGTTGCGCAGCCTTTCCCCGGACCATCACGCCCCCTTATGACCAATCGCACATCCTTTGCCCTCGAAGTTAATCCGCGCCTCCCGCCACGGCTCGCCCGACTTCAGGAGCTTGCCGGCAACCTGCTTTACGGCTGGGACCGGCAGACCCGGCTGCTGTTCTCGAGGCTCGACCCGGAATTGTGGGAAGAGGTCGGCCATAACCCGAAGGCATTCCTCAAGCGAATCCACGAGCACAAGCTCGACGACGCCGCTGCCGATCCGGTCTTCCTGGCAAACCTGGACCGGGTGCTGTTGGCGTTCGACAATTACCTCAAAGAACCGCTGCGCCGTGATGGATCGGAGTGGCTGCGCCAGGACGATCTGGTCGCCTATTTCTGTGCCGAATTTGGTTTCCACGAGAGCCTGCCGATCTACTCCGGGGGACTGGGGATACTCGCCGGAGATCATTGCAAATCGGCGAGCGACATGCGCCTGCCTTTCGTCGGCGTGGGGCTGCTCTACCGCCAGGGCTATTTCCACCAGACCATCGACAGCGAAGGCAATCAGCGCGCGCTTTATGCGGACTCGGATTTCGACGATCTACCCGTGGCTCCGGTGCTGCGCGCCGATGGTTCCGAAGTGCGCATTGACATCGATTTTCCCGGCCGCCGCGTTCAAGTCAAGGTCTGGCAGGCTCACGTGGGCCATGTCACGCTTTACTTGCTCGATACCGACTTGAACGAGAATTCCGCGGCGGATCGCGGTATAACGCACCGCTTGTACGGTGGCGACCGCAACACCCGCTTGCAGCAGGAAATCGTGCTGGGCATCGGCGGCGTGCGTGCGCTCGGCGAGCTGGGCCTCAGACCTACGGCCTGGCACGTCAATGAAGGCCACCCGGCGTTCCTGATTTTCGAACGCGCGCGTTTGCTGGTCGCGCAAGGCCTGCCTTTCAGTGCCGCGCTCGAAGCAGTCGCGGCGAATACCGTGTTTACCACCCATACGCCGGTGCCCGCGGGACACGATTATTTCAGCGCCGAAACCATGAAGGATTACTTCGCGCCGATGCGCGGGCAGCTGGGCTTGAGCGAGGAAGAACTGCTGGCGCTGGGGTTGGTCGATGGCGGGCAGGAGTTCAACATGACTGCGCTGGCCATCCGCGGATCGCGTTTTCAGAACGGCGTCAGCCGCATACATGGGACCGTTTCGTCGAGCATCTGCGCGCCGCTGTGGCCGGAACTCGATCCCGAAGACAACCCGCTGTCCTATGTCACCAATGGCGTGCATGTGCCGACGTTTCTGGCGCCGGAATGGTCAGACCAATTCGACAAATTCGTCGGATTCGACTGGTTGAACCGCGCCGGAAGCGCGCATTTCCGGGAATGTCTCGAGGCGATACCGGATCATTTGTTCTGGAGCGTGCGTCAGTCCCTGAAGGCGCAAATGCTGCATCTGCTGCGCCATCGCGTGGCGCGCCAGCACTTGCGCAATAACGGCTCGGAAGCGCATCTGGATCGACTGTTGAAAAACGCGGATCCGGCGAATCCAAATGTGCTCACGATCGGTTTCGCCCGGCGCTTTGCCACTTACAAACGCGCCTCGCTGTTTTTCCAGGATCTCGATTGGGTGCGCAGCATTCTCGGCGACGCAACCAGACCGGTGCTGTTCATATTCGCCGGCAAGGCACATCCCGCCGATGTGCCGGGCCAGGACGTCATCCGCGAACTGGCCCGGATCTCGCGCATGCCGGAATTCGAGGGCAAGATCCTGCTGCTTGAGGACTACGATCTGCGCCTCGCGCGCCGGCTGGTTTCCGGCGTGGACGTCTGGTTGAACAATCCGATGTATCCGCTGGAAGCCAGCGGCACCTCGGGCATGAAGGCAGGTATCAACGGCGTACTCAATCTCTCCGTGCTCGATGGATGGTGGGGGGAAGGCTATGACGGGCACAATGGCTGGGCGATCAAACCGGTGGCGGAGAATCTGGACGAAGCCCGCCGCAATTTCGAAGAAAGCCGCACGCTCTACGAACTGCTCCAGGATCAGGTCATTCCGTCGTACTACCGGCGCGGCGAAATGGGTCACTCTCCCGAATGGATCCGCATGGCCAAACGTTCGATCGCAACGATTTTGCCGCGGTTTTCCGCCTCCCGCATGGTCAACGAGTACTTGTCCAAGTTCTATCTGCCGGCAACGCGGCAGGGCCGGCGTTATTCGCAATCCGATTTCGAGCCGGCGCGGCGTCTGGCACTGTGGAAACAAAAGATGCGCGAAACCTGGCCCAAAGTCGCAATGCGCCGCCTGGACAGCGCCCCCAGACGCGTGGCATTTGGCGGCGGGCTGCGTCTGGAGGTCGGCGTTCAACTCGGCGGACTCGATCCGCGCGATGTAACGCTTGAACTTCTGCTGAACGGGCAGCCGGGGAGTCACGCACCTGGCAAACCGGTTTCCTACGCATTCGAGTCGGAGGGGCTTCGGACCGAGCAGGGCGAACATCGTTTTGCACTTGATCTGAATCCCCAAATCTGCGGCAAGCTCGAATATCGCATACGCTTGTTTCCGCGACATGAGCTGCTCACCAATCCGTTTGAACTGGGCATGATGCGCTGGCTCTGAATTGCCGGACGTGGACCTTGTTTGTGGTTCCGGCAACGGACGGCATGCGTCTGGCGGCCAGGCTGTAGACTGCGCTTACTCGCAATTGCACGGGAGCCGCACCATGATGTCCATGCGATGGATTGCTGCATTTCTGATTGCCCTTGTCCCCGCGGCTTATGCCCAGACCGGCGTCGAGGAAGTACGCAAGAAGTGGCCGGATTTTCGCTATCTCGATCCCAATCAGTTGCGCGAACTGCCGCAGGTCATCCGCACCGACTTGGGGAAACTCGGCTGCCGGATTCCCAAATTCATCAAGTGGGACGCGAAACATAACGCCATCCAGGGCGAGTTTTTCAAATCGGGACAAAAGGACTGGGCGGTACTCTGCCAGACCGGCGACAAGACCGGCATCCTGCTTTACCCGGGTGGCGCGGCCTCGGACCTGCCGATGCTGCGCGCCGCGCCGACCGACCACACCCGCACCATTCATGCCGTCAGCGCTTTCGTCCTGGGCAAGCGCGCCATTCGCGATCATCCCGAAGCAGTGCCGCCGGAGTTCGATCACGACGGCATCGAAGACGGGCACATCACCGAGATGGGCAGCATGCTTTACTATCGGGACGAAGAATGGACGGAGCAATGAGTACGCAATGAAACGCGTGTGCGTGTTCTGCGGCTCCAGCGCCGGAATCCGTCCGGAATATGGCTTCGCCGCGCAGGCACTGGCCACCGAACTTGTGCGCCGCGGCCTAGGTCTGGTTTACGGTGGCGGCAACGTCGGCCTGATGGGGCTGCTGGCCGATTCGATGTTGGCCGCCGGGGGCGAAGTCATTGGCGTCATCCCACAGTCGCTGCTCGCACGGGAAGTGGGGCATCGCGGCGTCACCGAACTGCGCGTCGTGGATACCATGCACCAGCGCAAGGCTTTGATGAACGATTTGTCCGACGCCTTCATCGCGCTGCCCGGCGGCTTCGGCACGCTAGAGGAATTTTTCGAAATTCTGACCTGGTCGCAACTCGGCATACATGCCAAGCCCTGCGGACTGCTGAACGTTTCAGGCTATTACGACAACCTGCTGGCCATGCTCGATCATGCCGTCACCGAACACTTTCTGCGACCGGCGTATCGCGACCTGGTGATTGCTGATATCGATGCGGGTTCGCTTGTGCAGCGCCTCGCAAGCGTTGCCTCGACCCAAACGCGGGAACCGGTAAACGCCCTGCGGAATTCTCCATAAATCGCGAATCAACGCCGTCCGCTGCCTGGCCTGATATGAGCGCCCGCGATGCC
>JANNTE010000002.1:0-5848 GCA_031403365.1 Betaproteobacteria bacterium
GAAACTGCTGGTCGCGCCGATGTACCCGGGATCCTCCATCCACACGACATCTCCCGGGCTGGTGGTCACGCGGACGACGAGATCGATGGCCTACTGGGAGCCTGCGGTGATCACGACTTGTTCCGGAGCGCAGGAAATGCCTCGATAGGCTCCGAGGTACTCCGCGACCGCTTCTCGAAGCTGGCGCGAAGCCCGGCTGGATCGCCGGCTCCGTGCGCGTGCAGTGGAATGCGTCGCATGGCCCGGGACACGATGCGTCGCCACGTGACCCAGGGAAAGTTCGTCAGCGCGGGAATGGCGATGCGGAAAGGCCTCGGCTCCGACTCGTACATGTGGCGCAGGTTTTCGACCGCGGCGCTCACGTGGGCAAGATTGGCAACGCGCCACGACGGCATTGAGAGGTCCGGGCGATGAACCGTTTCCGCGGGCGCCATTGCTTGGCGGGAACGGCTGGCTGCGACCGCGTTCGTCACGAATGTTCCGGATCCATGCCGTGCAACGAGGAATCCTTCCGCGCAGCTTGGCTTTTTCGTCTTTGTCCTGTTACGGATTCGATTCTGGCATAGAAGCGTGAATGACCCAACGGCTGATTCTGATTGAGCGCCAGCCGGATGTCGTCGATTGCTTTGCTGTCCAACCGCGCACCGAACAGTTCACAATACGCTGCCTGCATTTCTGCGCCGTCCCGATCTATCGCCAGATAAAGCGCGTGAGGTGTCAGGTAAGGGCAAGAGGATCAGTTTTGTAGGCTGGGGTTCGCAGGCTCACCCCAGACTAAGGGACTGAGACAAACCGGAACGTCAAACATTAATAGCCTGCGCCACCAGTTTTACGCCTAGCGCGGTGCAGACGCGGCTGATCGTATCGAATCGCGGCTGCGCATCGGGCCGCAGCGCTCTGTAAAGCGCCTCGCGGGTAATACCCGACGCTTTGGCAATTTCGCTCATGCCGCGCGCACGGGCGATACTGCCAAGCGCACCCGCCAACGCAGCGGGGTCGTTTTCTTCCAGAACGACCGTCAGGTATTCAGCCATTGCTCGCTCGCTGTCGAGATGCTCGGTAATGTCGAATTCAGGTAGATCGGCAATGCGGATTTTCTTGGTCATGGCTCACTCTTCAATGGTCGCCGCAAGCTTCACGGCCTTGGCAATATCGGCGGCCTGCGACGATTTGGCACCGCCACCCAGCATCACAATCAGCACCGAGCCACGCTTAACGTAATACATGCGTCAGCCCGGCCCGAAATGCTCCCGCATCTCGAATACTCCATCGCCGACGGGCTTCACGTCCCTCAGCTTGCCGTTTTGCGCTTTTTCCAGGCGGCGAGCAAGGAGGCGATGCGTAAGCCCATCCTTGAGACCGAACATCCAAGCCTTGAATTCATCGGTGTATTTGATCGAGAGCACGAATCAACTGTAACCAAACGGCTACAGACTGTCTATCCCGCTGGCCTGCGCAAGGCATCAAGCCTGGCCCCTTTTAATCCCTTTCGATCTCCGTTAACCCTCAACTTCGGCGGCCGGCGTTAACGCCGCCCGCCGTGGCAATTTCCAGTTCGGCCGTACCCAGTGGCAGGTGTAACCATTGGGGTGGTGCATCAGGTAATCCTGATGCTCGGGCTCCGCCTGCCAGAACGCTCCGGCGGGCTTGACTTCGGTGACCACTTTGCCCGGCCACAGCCCCGAGGCATCGACATCGGCGATCGTGTCGAGTGCAACGCGGCGCTGTTCATCGCTGGTGTAGTAGATGCCGGAGCGATACGAGGCGCCCATGTCATTGCCCTGCTGGTTCGGCGTCGAAGGATCATGCGCCTGGAAGAAAAATTCCAGGAGTTCACGAAAGTGCAGTTTGGCCGGATCGAAAACGATCTCGACTGCTTCGGCATGCGTGCCGTGATTGCGATAAGTGGCATTGGCGACATCACCGCCGCTGTAGCCCACGCGGGTGCTGATGACGCCGGGGAGTTTGCGGATGAGGTCTTGCATGCCCCAGAAACATCCGCCTGCAAGAATGGCCGTTTCACTGCGATTCATGGTTACTCTCCTTCGTTGGTTATAGTTGCAGCGGCGGCGGTCAAGACGCCACCGTGCCGGTGCGGCGCGGGCCGCTGTTGCGTGGCAAGGTGTGACTCAAGACGCATGCTCAGGTTCCGCAAAACGTCCGGTAGTTTGCACTGATCTCTGCCGGCGCCGGATCGATCAGGTCATCGTACCCCGCCTGCGCTTCAAACGGCTTTGCCAGCACCTGCAACAGCCGCTCGAAGGGATCGAAGTCGTCGTGCTCCGAAACAGCCGACAGTGCCGCCTCAACCAGATGATTGCGCGCGACGTACGCCGGGTTGGCGCGCAGCATCGCCCGCGCGCGCTGCGCTGCCGGCAGCGGCGAGGGCGCAAGCCGCGCCTGCCAGCGCGTCATCCAGGGTTCGATTCCGGCGTGCGATCCGAACAGGCGTCCCAGCCGTTCGCGGTTCCCGTCAGCGGCCTGCGCCAGCGCGCGGAAGCCAAGCGTGAAGTCGATAGCCTGCGTGCGCAGCAGATCAAGCCAGTCGTTGACCAGTTCAAGATCGTCGGCGCGCGGCTCGTCAATTCCAAGTTTGGCGCGCATGCCATCGAGCCATTCGCGCTGGTAGTGCTGTTCGAATTCGTTGACGATCTCGCTTGCCGGGCCGACTGCGCGATCCGGATTTTCAGCGGCGATCAGCGGCAGCACGGCCTCGGCGAAGCGTGCGAAATTCCACTGTGCGGCCAGCGGCTGATTGCCATAGGCATAGCGGCCGCCGTGATCGATGGAGCTAAACACCGTGCCCGGATCGTAGGCTTCCATGAAGGCGCAGGGACCGAAATCAATGGTTTCGCCCGACAACGCCATGTTGTCGGTATTCATGACCCCATGAATGAAGCCGACACTCATCCAGTGCGCAACCAGCTTAGCCTGGCGTTGCGCAACCGCGCGCAGCCACGCGAGATAGCGTTGCGGGTGCGAAGCCAAATCCGGGTCATGGCGCGCAATCGCGTAGTCCGCCAGTTGGCGCAGTTTCGCGTACTCCCCGCGCGCGGCGAAATACTGGAAAGTGCCGATGCGCAAATGACTGGAGGCGACCCGGGTCAGCACCGCCCCCGGCAGGGTGCGTTCGCGATAAACCGGCTCCCCGGTCGCGGCGACCGCCAGCGCACGCGAGGTCGGAATGCCCAAGCCGTGCATGGCTTCACCGATCAGATATTCGCGCAACATCGGTCCGACTGCCGCCTTGCCATCGCCCCCGCGCGAAAACGGCGTGCGCCCGCTGCCCTTGAAAGCGATGTCGCGGCGCCGTCCATTGCGGTCGATCACTTCACCGAGCAGCAAGGCGCGCCCGTCCCCCAATGAGGGCGAAAATCCGCCGAACTGATGGCCGGCATAGGCCTGTGCCAGCGGATCGGCACCGGGGAAAGCCGTGTTACCGCTAAACAGCGAGGCGAGCGCTTCGCGCGGCAAATCGCCGAGCGCGCCGGCGCCAAGTTCTTCGGCCAGCGCCTGATTGAACCGAAGCAGTCGCGGTTGCGCAACCGGCGCTGGTGAAAAGGGCTGATAAAACCCTTCCAGTTGCCGGGCGTAAGTGTTGTCGAATGCGAAAACAGCGGGCGTTTCGACGGTGGAGGTGGTCATGCCGGGTTCCTGATGGACAATTGCTGTCAGTTTATGCCAAGCGCAGTGGGGCGGATGCGTTACCTTGGCCGCAGGCGACGCGGCGACCGTCATTCGGCAGCCCTTTTCCTTGACCGCCAGAGGCGATGCCGGTATCTTCCCACGCCTCTTACGCCATTTTTAAACTTAGCTGTTCCAACCAGCGTTTTTCGGGTGTTTCCATGGAATTGACTGCCGGCGTTACCACTGAGTTGTCCGGTGCTGAAATCACACTGCGGTGCCTTCACGAAGAGGGCGTCGAGTTCATGTTCGGCTATCCCGGCGGTGCTGTACTACCTCTGTACGACGAAATTTTCAAACAGGAGAAGGTCAAGCACATTCTGGTGCGCCATGAACAGGCGGCGGTGCATGCCGCCGACGCTTACGCCCGCTCGACCGAGAAAGTCGGTGTCGTTCTGGTGACTTCCGGGCCGGGCGTAACCAATGCCGTAACCGGCATCGCCACCGCCTACATGGACTCCATCCCGGTGGTCATCATCAGCGGACAGGTGCCCACGCATGCCATCGGCCAGGACGCCTTCCAGGAGGTGGACACCGTTGGCGTAACCCGCCCCTGCGTGAAGCACAATTTCCTGGTGCGCGACGTCAAGGATCTCGCGGTCACCATGAAAAAAGCGTTCTATCTCGCTTCCACCGGCCGGCCCGGCCCGGTGCTGGTGGATATCCCCAAAGACGTGCAGACGGCGAAGACGAATTTCTTTTATCCTCAATCGGTGACCTTGCGATCCTACAATCCAGTGGTCAAGGGGCATGGTGGCCAGATCAAGCGTGCGCTGCAACTGCTCCTGGAAGCCAAGCGCCCGATGATTTACACCGGGGGCGGCGTGGTGCTGGGCAATGCTTCGGCGGAACTGCTGAAACTGGTACATACGCTGGGCTTTCCCTGTACCAACACACTAATGGGGCTGGGCGGCTATCCCGCCACTGACCCGCAGTTTGTCGGCATGCTCGGCATGCATGGCACTTATGAAGCCAATATGGCGATGCAGGATTGCGACGTGCTGCTCGCCGTTGGCGCGCGCTTCGATGATCGCGTGATCGGAAATCCGAAGCATTTTTTCCAGGAACAGCGCAGGATCATCCACATCGATATCGATCCGTCTTCGATTTCCAAGCGCGTACGCGTGGACGTGCCTATCGTCGGTGATGTCAAGGAAGTGCTGCAGGAAATGAACCGCCAGTTGGCGGCGGGCAAGGAGCGCCCGGATCCGGTCGCGGTCAAGACCTGGTGGGATCAGATCGACACCTGGCGCGGCAAGGACTGCCTGAAGTTCGACCGCAAGTCGAAGATCATCAAGCCCCAGGCCGTGGTCGAAGCCATGTACAACCTCACCAAGGACATGGATATGTACGTGACCTCGGATGTGGGCCAGCATCAGATGTGGGCAGCGCAGTTCTACAAGTTCGACAAGCCACGGCGCTGGATCAACTCCGGCGGCCTAGGCACCATGGGCGTTGGCCTGCCTTACGCGCTCGGCGTGCAGCTCGCGCATCCGGATGCCACGGTCGCCTGCGTCACCGGTGAGGCCAGCATCCAGATGTGCATCCAGGAATTGTCCACCGCGAAGCAATACCACCTGCCCGTCAAGATCGTCAATTTGAATAACCGCTACATGGGCATGGTGCGGCAGTGGCAGGAGTTCTTCTACGGCAATCGGTACGCGGAGTCATACATGGATGCGCTGCCCGACTTCGTGAAGCTGGCCGAGGCCTATGGCCACGTCGGGATGAAGATCGAGAAGCCCGGCTATGTCGAAGGCGCGCTCCGCGAGGCGCTGAAGCTTACGGATCGGCTCGTCTTCATGGACTTCATCACGGACCAGTCGGAAAACGTGTTCCCGATGATCGCCGCGGGCAAGGGCCTGACCGAAATGATCCTCGCGGAGGAGCTGTGAGCGCCATCGGATTGTCACCGCGTCCGCCGGGCCGCCCCAAGGACGCGGTTGCCCCCTCGGGGGGAAGGCGCGAAGCGCCATCGGGGGGGAACTAACCATGCGCCATATCCTATCCATCCTCGTCGAAAACGAGAGCGGCGCGCTGTCCCGAATCGCCGGGCTCTTCTCCGCGCGGGGCTACAACATCGAGTCCTTGACCGTCGCACCGACCGAGGATGTGACGATGTCCCGGATGACCATCGTCACGGTCGGCTCCGATGACGTCATCG
>JANNTE010000003.1:0-6657 GCA_031403365.1 Betaproteobacteria bacterium
ACCAGGATGGCGTAAGCGTGATTCAGATTCAGGGTCCGATCGTTATCAAGACCGATCGGGCAACCATGACGGCAGAGCGCGCGGTCATCTGGCTGACTCCAGTACCCGGATCGATCCTCAATCAGCAGCGGGCGGAGATCGCTCTGCTCGGGAATGCAAATATAGAGCAACCGCAGGCGCAACGAAGCGGGAGCATGCTTTTTGTCGAGACCCAGGTACGCGGATCGGTGCGACTGACGGCGGATCGACGGGTGGCACAGGATCTTTCCGACAGCGATCTCTATCGCGATGCAACCGCGCTTCGCCCGATCCAAAACCTGGTCCCACCAGGCGAGGACCCCGGGACCGGTTTCATCGTCCAGCGTCCCTGGCTCACGCTCCCCCCGCCCCCGAAGGCAACGACGGCACCAACGACTCGCCCCGTGCGGCCATCCCAGCGTGTCTCCATTCAGGCCGGTGGTGCCGATACAATCAAGACGGATGAAGGGAAGATCGCGGGGCTTTTCTGGGGCGGAGTGACGCTCGTTCAGGTCGATCCGAATGGGAACATCACCCAGCTTCAGGCAGACCGCGTGCTGCTCTTTACGCCGCTGACGTCGCTGGAGAACCTTGGCGCGGCGGAGCAATTGAGGCAGATCGAGTCGGTGGTGGAGGCTGCATATCTTGAAGGCGACGTGCGCATCACCTACACAGCCGCCGACCGCACCAAGGGCGAGCAGCGCCTCCGCGGGCAGCGGGTTTACTTCGAGTTCGCAACGATGCGGGCGGTGTTGACGGATGCCGTCATCCACGCGACCAATCCGCTCCTACCCGTGCCGCTGGTCCTCCGTGCCAAGCTCGTGCGGCAATTGTCCGAGGGGGAATACTCCGCGGAGGCATAATCCACGGCGGGATTGACTCGCAACTACACTGGCGCCAAACTCAGTTCACCTGTCCTCGCTGAAAAGGAATCTCTCGTGCCAGGATTTCGACGCTCCGCCTGCGGCGCTTTCGCCCTGTTGTCCATGTTCGGCTCGGCCGTCGGTGCCGCCGATCTGCGTTCCGATATTGATCGCATGGCCGATCAGTTGGAATCCAGGGTGATCGAATGGCGGCGCGACATCCACCAGCACCCCGAACTGGGTAACCGCGAGTTTCGCACCGGCGCCAAAGTGGCGGCGCACCTCAAGGCACTCGGGCTGGAGGTCACGACGGGCGTCGCGCATACCGGCGTGGTTGCATTGCTGCGCGGTGGCAGACCCGGCCCGGTTGTCGCGCTGCCGGTAAACGAAGAGGTGGACCTGCCGTTCGCGTCGAAGATCAGAACCACATGGGCCGGCAAGGAAACCGGCGTCATGCACGCCTGCGGCCACGATACGCATGTCGCAATGCTCATGGGGGCGGCCGAGATTCTGGCCAAAGTCCGTGAACACCTGCCCGGTACCGTGAAATTTATCTTCCAGCCCGCTGAGGAAAGTCCGCCCCCGGGAGAGGAAGGAGGCGCGGCGTTGATGGTCAAGCAGGGCGTGATGGACAATCCTCGTCCGGACGCCGTTTTCGGCCTGCACATCGGCTCAATGCACGAGGCGGGAACCATCGCCTATCGTCCCGGCCCGGTAATGGCCGCGGCCGACATCCTGCGCATTACCGTGCAGGGCCGGCAGACGCACGGCTCGGCACCGTGGACCGGAGTGGACCCGATCGTAATTGCCGCGCAGATCGTTCTGGGATTACAGACCATAGTCAGCCGCCAGATCAACGTCACGCAGGAGCCGGCGGTGATCTCCATCGGCGGCATGGATGGCGGCAATCGCTTCAACATCATCCCCGACAAGGTGGAGATGGTCGGCACCGTACGCACCTTCGACGAAGCCATGCGCGACGATATCCACCAACGCATCCGGCATACCGCCGAGCATATCGCTGCGGCCGGTGGTGCGACTGCCGCGGTGGTCATCGAGAAACCTTATGCCGTCACTGTCAACGATCCGGACCTCACCGCGCGCATGCTGCCCACGCTACAGCGCGTGGCCGGCGCCGACAACGTCAAACTGCGCAGCAAGACCACCGGCGCGGAAGACTTTTCCTTCTTCGCTCAAAAAGCTCCGGGCTTTTTCTTCTTCCTCGGCGGCTCGCCAAGAGGCACCGACCTGACGAAAGTCGCCTACAACCATTCACCGCGCTTCTATGTGGACGAGTCCGCGCTCAAACTCGGCATGCGCGCTCTGGTCCATTTGACGGTGGACTATCTGGAATCACCACCAGGGCGATAACCCCAAGGGTCGGCCACTCGAAGTGCCCAGGCGAGCCCGATATATTCACCAGGTTAGTCTGGTTTTCCCGGACCCCTGACGCCCTGCCCCTGCCTTGCATGAACTACCTCGCCCACCTCTATCTTTCCGAAGCGAATGACGATGCCTGGCTGGGCAGTCTGCTGGGTGATTTCGTCAAGGGGCCGCTCGATGGGCGCTACAGCGAGAAAATCACGCAGGCAATCGTATTGCACCGGAAAATCGACAGCTTCACCGACAGCCATCCGCTGGTCTTGCGCAGCAAGGCCCGCATCAGCCCGGCGCGCCGACGTTACGCCGGCATCATGACGGATATGTTTTACGATCACTTTCTGGCCCGGCATTGGGAGGATTTTCACGACGAGCCGCTGGCGCTTTTTGCCGACCGCATCTATCGGGTTCTCGATAAACATCACGGTATTCTGCCGGAGCGGCTTCAATATATGGCCCCGATCATGGCGCAGGGCGACTGGCTTGGATCGTATGCCGATATTGACTCAATCCATTCGGCGCTCAACCGCATGAGTCGGCGCCTGAAACGCGAGAACCGCCTGATCGATTCAGCCGAAGAGCTGGTCGGCAATTACGAACAACTGGAGGTTGATTTCCGCGAATTCATGCCGCAGGTCGAGCAGCTCGCGAGAACTTTTGCGCGACCCGCCATCGCACCATCACTCGGCCCGTCAGAGTGATCGCTCAGCACGGCGGCTGACGCTGCGCCCACGGCCGCGCGAGCTCGAAGGCGCGCGAAGCCTGCAACACCCGCAAATCGCGATGCCGGCCCGCCACGATCTGTAAACCCACCGGCAATCCCTCAGGTGTAAAACCGCATGGACAACTCGCCGCAGGCAGCCAGGTCAGATTAAACGGATAACTGAATCCCGCCCAACGCAACCAATCCCAGGGATGTTGCTCCCAGTGCGCCGGCATCAGTCGCCCGGCGGGAAATGCGGCGACCGACAGCGACGGGGTAATGAGCAAATCGTAACGCTCGAACAGCGCGCGCACCTTGTCGTAGAGTGCCAGCCGCTGTTCATCAAGCCGGCATACCTGCGCGGCGCTGAATTGCATGCCGTGCCGGGTCAGCGCCACCAGCCCCGGGTCCATGCGCGCTTCCCATTCGCCAAGCAAGGGGCCCAGGCGCGCGGCGAAACTCGCAGAGAAATGCAGGTGCTCCATTTCAATCGGGTTATCCCAGCCGGGCATGACTTCCTCGACATGACAGCCCATTTCCTCGAATGCGGCCACCGCTTTACGCACCGGGCCGGCCACTTCCGCGTCAACTTTCAGATATCCCAGATCGGGGCTGAACGCGACCTTCAGGCCGGCGATGCCCGCATCGAGATGTGCGAGGTAATCTTCCGGCGCGGATTCCAGGCTCGCCATGTCGCGGTCATCCGGCCCGGCCATGGCTTGCAGCATCAACGCCGCATCGGCCACAGTGCGCGTTATTGGTCCGACGTGCGAGATCAGGCCATTGGCCGGCGTGGGCCAGTAAGGCACGCGCCCGTGCGAGGGCTTGAAACCGTACACCCCGCAGAACGCCGCCGGCATGCGAATCGACCCGGCGCCGTCCGAGCCCTGGTGAACCGGGCCGATTCCCGCCGCCGCGCAGACCGCGGCGCCCGCGCTCGATGCCCCCGCGTTCATGCCGTGCTTCCACGGATTGTGCGTGATGCCGGTCAACGGACTGTTGCTCACCCCGCTCCAGCCGAATTCGGACACCGTGGTCTTGCCGATGGAAATCGTGCCCGCGGCACGCAGCCGTTCGACATGCGCATGGTCGAAATCGGGAACGCGGTTCTTGTGGATATGCGAACCGCCCATGGTGCGCACCCCCCGCGTAAAGGAGAGATCCTTGATGGTCGCGGGAACGCCATGCAGCATGCCGAGGGCATCATCGCGCATCACGGCGGCTTCCGCCGCGCGCGCCGCTTCCATTGCCGCCTCGAAGGTCGGCGTGCAAATGGCGTTCAACCTGGGATTAAGCGCCTGCGCGCGCTCGATGGTGGCGCGCATGACCTCAACAGGCGAGACGGTTTTCGCCCGGAACAGGCGCACCAGTTCGATGGCCGGAATAAAGCTGAAGTCCTGGCGCATGGCGAATGACCTGTCAGTCGATGGCCGCCACCACGCGCCCGACAATGCTGCCTGCTTTCAATTGATCGAGCGTGCGGCTGACTTCCGCGAGCGGTCGTTTCTCAATCGGGATCGGCTTGATCTTCCCCGCGCGCGCCAAAGCCACGACTTCCTTCAACTCCGCCACCGTGCCAACGCTCGAGCCCTGGATGCGCCAGGCGCGCTGCACGACCAGAACGAGTGACACCGGAATTTCGCCGCCGTACAAACCCACCACGATAAGCTTGCCGCCTTTGCGCAGCGCGCCCAGCGCCAGCGTCGCCGTATCCGCGTTACCCACCAGATCGACCGCGCCGTAGATCGGCCCGCCGCAAGCCGCCAGCAGTTTCTTCGCCGCCTCGGGATCGCGCCCGTTTACCGTTGCCGTTGCGCCTTCCAGCTTCGCGGTTTCGAGCTTCTTGTCATCGATATCCACCACCACGATGCGCTGGTGTCCGAGCGCTTTCAGCATTTCAATCGCCATGAGTCCCAGGCCACCCGCACCCAATACCGCCACCCACTCCTGCGACGGAATCGGCTTTAACTGAGACACGGCTGAATAAGTCGTCAGACCCGAGCACGAAAGCGTCGCCGCCCACATCGGATCAATGCCGCTCGCATCCACCAGGTACTTCGCGTGCGGAATCAGCAGATGATCCGCGTAACCGCCGGCCCACTGAATGCCGATCCAGCGCGGCGTCATGCAATGATTGTCCATACCTTCCAGACAACGCGCGCAGGTGCCGCAGCCGATCCACGGACACACCAGCCGGTCCTGTCCGACAGGCGCGTCTTTCGCGTCCGGCCCGACGGCGATCACGGTGCCGAATGGCTCGTGGCCGAGCGTAATCGGCGGGTGCATGCCGCGATCGCTCATATTGAAGCGCTTGCCCCCGCCAAGATCGAAGTAGCCGTCGCGGATATGCACATCGCTGTGGCACACGCCGCAGTATTTGAGCTTCAACAGCACTTGCGTGCCGGTCGGTTTCGGTGTCGGCTTCTCCGCTTTTTGCAGCGGCTTACCCCATTCGACTACGTCATAGCTCAGCATGGCGTGCTCCTTGGTTTGTTTTTGCGTTGCTGTGGAATGCTAGCACTGAAAGTCAACACCTCTGCGCCTCTGCGGTAAATAGCTTTTAGTACGGCCGCCTTCCAAGCACATTTCCCGGCGGATCGTAATTGCAGGCCACGATCAGCGTCTTGTTGCATGCGGCCTCGCCGCAGCCCAGCATCCTGGTGTCGCGCCACACCATCTGCGTATAGTGCCCTGCCGGTTTCCAGTTCGCTTCGGTCAATACGCCACCGGGGTAGTCTTTCTTCTCCGTCTCCCAGGCCTTGGCCGCGTCCACCGCTGTATAAAAACCGGCCGTGCCCTGAAACAGATTCTCGCCATATTTATTCGGCGATCGGTGCTCCATCTTGCAGGCTGCGGCCGCGAGATGATTGGCCCACTCCTGCGCATAAGCGGCGAGCGTCGCCGACCATTTCATCGGGCCGACGCCGACATCGGCGCGCACTTTGTCGTGGTATGCAGTGATGGCGTTGATATCCTTGGCGGACATTCCGGGCCTGGCAGCCCGAACTGCTTCAGATCTTTTCGCGGCTGGCTCTGGCACCGGAGCTGGTTTTCCAGCCCCGGTTGCGCAGCCGGCAATGAGCCCCAGCAACAATGCCGCCATGAGTCCGCATTGCGCGCGCGACTCTTTCGCGCCACTCATGAAAGGATCTCCCGCTGATGTTCCCCCAGCATTGGCGGCGGCTTGGCGCAGTCCAGCGGTGTGGCCGACATCCGGATCGGGTTCGCCGTCATTTTCAGCTTGCCGGCTGGCCCATACGGTACCTCCACCACCATGCCGCGTGCCTTGACCTGCGGATGCTCGAAAGCCTGGTCAATCGACAGCACCGGCCCGCAGGGCACGCCGGCCTGGGACAGGGCGTCGGTCCAGTCAGCCGCCGAGCGTGTGCGGAAAATCGCTTCGAGCATCGGCGTCAGGATCGCACGATTACTCACCCGCGCCGGATTGCTGGCAAAACGCACATCGCGGGCCAGATCAGGCACGCCCGCCACTTCGCAGAATTTCCTGAACTGAGTTTCGTTCGCTGCCGCGACGATGACATGACCATCCGCACAGGCAAACACCTGCGAAGGCACCACACTCGGATGCACGCCGCCGTTGCGCTTCGACACCACCCCCGCGCCCAGATAAGCCGAACTGATATTCGCCATCGAACCGATCCCTACATCGAGCAGGCCGATATCGATGTGCTG
>JANNTE010000004.1:0-2960 GCA_031403365.1 Betaproteobacteria bacterium
ATCGGAATGCCCGCCGCCGCGCACACGGACTCGCCGCCGGCCAGAATGCGCTGGATGACATCGACCGGCAGCTTATCGAGCGGCATGCCGACCACGGCGAGCGCGAATATCGGTTGCGCGCCCATGGCGTAGATATCCGAAATGGCATTGGTCGCCGCGATGCGCCCGAAGTCGTATGGATCGTCGACGATGGGTGTGAAAAAATCCGTGGTGGCAACGATGGCCTGGTTGTCGTTCAGGCGATACACCGCCGCGTCGTCGCTGGTCTCGATGCCGACCAGCAGTTCCTTCGGCATGATGCGCAGCGGTGTGCGCGACAGAATCTCGGACAAGACGCCGGGCGCGATCTTGCAACCGCAGCCGCCGCCATGGCTGAGTTCGGTGAGTCGGATGGGGCGTTCGGTTGGTGCGTTCATCTGGCGGTCGAAAGCGGGTTCGGGTCGCTTAGAATACCGCACCCGCGTTCCGGATACGCCATAGAGTGAGATACGAAAGCAGCGTCGGCTTGGAACAGCTTGACAACTTCGATGAAGTCATCGACGTGCGCTCTCCTGCGGAATTCGCCATGGACCATGTGCCCGGCGCAGTCAATCTGCCCGTGCTCGACAATGAGGAGCGCGCGCGCGTGGGCACGATGTACAAGCAAGTGTCCGCATTCGAAGCGCGCAAGGTCGGCGCGGCGCTGGTATCGCGCAACGTGGCACGGCACATCGAGATTCATTTCGCCGCGCGCGATGCGCACTGGAAACCGCTGATTTATTGCTGGCGCGGCGGCAAGCGCTCCGGTTCGATGACGCTGATCCTGCGCGAGATCGGCTGGGATGCAGCCTCGCTGCACGGCGGCTATCAGAGCTACCGGCGCGGCATGCTTGAGCAGCTTCAAGAGCTTCCGCAGGGCTTCGACTTTCGAGTCATCTGCGCGCCGACCGGCAGCGGCAAGAGCCGGCTTTTGCACGCGCTCTCGGCGCAAGGTGCCCAGGTGCTGGACCTGGAAGCGCTGGCGCACCATCGCGGTTCGGTGCTGGGCGATCTGCCCGGGGACGGGCAACCGGCGCAGAAAATGTTCGACAGCCTGATCTGGAACGCCTTGCGCAAATTCGATGCAAACCGCCCGGTGTTCGTGGAGGCGGAGAGCAGAAAAATCGGCAGCGTGCAGGTACCGGAAACGCTGCTCGAGCGCATGCGCCTGTCGCGCTGTGTGCGCGTTGAAGCGCCGTTGGCGCAGCGCGTGCCATTCCTCATCGCCGAGTACGGACATTTTCTGGCCGGACCGGAAGGCCTGAAGACGCAATTGTCGCGGCTCACCGCGCTGCACTCCAGGGCCGTTGTCGAGCGCTGGCTGGCACAGATTGACGCGGACGCCTGGGAAGAACTGGTTGGCGATCTGCTCGCCACCCATTACGACCCGGCGTACACCCGTTCAATGGGAACCAATTATCCCGGCCTGACCGATGCGCTTCGCATCAAGGTCCCGCGCATGGACGAGACTGGCTTCGCGGAGGGTGCGCGCGCGCTGCTCGATTCGTCGCATCCGGATGCGCTGCCGTAGCTGCAGCGCAGGTCGTTGCGCGCTCAAAGCTGGATACGGAATCGGTCTGCTTTTCACAACTCCGGGACTCGCGCCTGCGCGGGCGTCACCGATCCGGCCGCGTTCAAGTGTGTTTCAGGCATGCGAGTACATGGGCTTCCCCGGCACATCCACCGGCGCTGTGAGAATGGTTCCGCTCCCCGATTCCGTGATGTAGAGCGTATTGCGATCCGGCCAGCCGAACGCGACATTGGTTGTGTAATTGCTCATGCACGATTTGATCCGGTGAGTGGGTTCGCCCGCGGCGTTGAAGATCCACACCGATCCCAGGCCGACATGCGCCACAATCAGCCCGCCTTCGTCGTTCAGGGCGAGGCCGTCAGGTCCGACGCCGCCTGACAACTGAATTTGCACACCCACCTTGGCAATGCCGCCATCGCGCAGAAACGGCACCCGCCACACGGCATTCGCCCGCGTCACCGCCACATAGAGATGCGATTCGTCGTGGCTCATCACCAGCCCGTTCGGACTCGGGATGTTGTCGAGCAGGCAGGTGAGCTTGCCAGCGGCGCTCAAGCGGAACAAGCGCCCGCTCGGATCATGCAGGCCGGTGAGACCCTGATCGGTGAAATACAAGTCGCCATTGGCGGCAAAGAACAAGTCGTTGACGCCCTTGAACGGCCCATCGAGCGCCTTGACGAGAAAGGGTGTGACTTTGCCGTTAACCGGGTCCAGCAGCATGATGCCGTGCCGGTAATCGGCGATGAAGATGCGCCCGTCGCGGTGAAACTTCAATCCATTGGGCCAGCCGTCGTATTGCGCGATGACCTGAAACACCCCGTCGCGCGCCACCTTGAACACTCGGCCGTTCTGGATATCGACGCACCAGAAATTGCCCTCGCGGTCGAACGACGGGCCTTCCAGCAGCGAGCCTGCCGGGGCGCCTATCGGCTGCGCCGCCGCCCAATCCCTGGTCTGGCCGGACTTTCTCTGACCGGCGGACTTCAGTTCCTCCGGCAGGCGCGCGAATACCTTCGTCGGCACGTTGATTGGAGGAGTAAACAGCATGGGCAGGCGATCGGCCGTGGCAATGGCGATTGGGTCACTTGCCGGACAGAACCAACCCGGCGACGGCGTCGGTAATCATCTGATCCTGCGCCGAGGTGAGCCCGCTGACCCCAACCGCACCGATCATGGTTCCAGAGCTTTCCTTGAGCACGCTGCCACCGGGAAGTGCCGTCAACAAGGGATCGCAGAAGTAGCCGATCTCGATGCCCTCTCTCTTCAAACGTTCCAAAACCGCCTCGGTCGAAACGCCCATGCGCGCCGCGGTATAGGCCTTGCCTTGCGATATCTGGATGCTGCGCACGGGTGCGCCCTCCATGCGCGCAAAGGCGAGCAGGAATCCCTGCGCATCGCAGACCGAAACGCA
>JANNTE010000005.1:0-5003 GCA_031403365.1 Betaproteobacteria bacterium
CATGCAGGTCTACGCCGAGGGCGCGAAAAAAATCGCCGTGGTCACTGATGAGCCGGAAAAATATCCCTCCGGCACCGAGTGGGCGCCCGGCGTCACCATTCATCATCGCGACGACTACGATGCGGTACAACGGGAATTTCGGGAAGTCAGCGGGTTGTCGGTCATTGTTTACGATCAGACCTGCGCGGCGGAAAAGCGCCGCCGCCGCAAGCGCGGCAAGTACCCGGATCCCGCCAAGCGCGCATTCATCAACGATCTGGTGTGCGAAGGTTGCGGCGATTGCGGCGTGAAATCGAATTGCGTGTCGGTGCTGCCGCTGGAAACTGAATTCGGGCGCAAGCGCGCGATAGATCAGTCCGCGTGCAACAAGGATTATTCCTGCGTCAAAGGGTTCTGTCCGAGTTTCGTTACCGTCCATGGCGGCGGGTTGCGCAAGGGGCGCGGCGCCGACATTCAGTCGTCCGGGCAGGCTGCGGAAAGCCTGTTTGCCGCTCTGCCCGAACCCGCTTTCCCGGAATTGCGCGATCCCTACGGCATCATGGTCACCGGCATCGGCGGCACCGGCGTGGTGACCATCGGCGCAATTGTCGGCATGGCCGCGCATATGGAAGGCAAGGGTTTCGGCGCGCTGGACATGGCGGGCCTGGCGCAAAAAGGCGGCGCAGTGTGGAGTCATTTGCAGATCGCCAGGCATGCCGAGGCCATCAAAACCGTGCGCCTGGGTTCGGGCGGCGCGAAACTGGTGCTGGGCTGCGACATGGTGGTCTCCGCCAGCCAGAAAACCATGGATACCACGCGCGAAAGCACGCGCATGATTGTCAACACCCATCAGCAAATGACGCGCGAATTTGCGCGCAGTCCGAATGTCCAGTTTCCCGGCCAATCGCTCAAGCGCACCATTGCCAAAGGTGTCGGCGAGAGCAACGCCGAATTCGTCGATGCCACGCGCATTGCCACCGCTTTGCTCGGCGACTCCATCGCGACAAATATGTTCATGCTGGGTTATGCCTATCAGCGTGGCCTGGTGCCGGTCGGCGCCGAAGCCATCAACAAGGCGATCGAACTCAATGGCGCGTCAGTAAAAATGAATCAGGCTGCTTTCCTCTGGGGCCGGCGCGCGGCGGCGGACCTGCCGGCAGTCGAGCGGCTGGTGGCGCCCAAGCCGGCAGCCGCTGCGGTGACCAGACTGGCGCAGAGTTTCGAGGAGATGGTGGCGAAACGCGTCGAGTTTCTGACCAGTTATCAGAACACCGCTTACGCGGAAAAATATCGCCGCCTGGTTGAGCGTGTGAAGCTGGCCGAGAGCGCAGAGGCCAGGGGTTTTACCGGTTTGGCCGAAACCGTTGCGCGCTATTACTTCAAGCTGCTGGCTTACAAGGACGAATACGAAGTCGCGCGTTTGTACGCCGATCCGATATTCATGGAAAAGATAAGGTCGCAGTTCGAAGGTGACTACAAGCTGCACTTCCATCTCGCTCCGCCGCTGTTCTCGAAACGCGATCCGGTAACCGGAGAATTGCGAAAATCCGAATACGGAAGCTGGGTTTTCACTGCGTTCAGGGCGCTCGCGAAGCTGCGCGTTCTGCGCGGTACCGCGCTGGACATATTTGGCTATACCGAGGAGCGGCGCACGGAACGACGATTGATCATCGAGTACGAAGCGGTTATTGAGGAGCTGATCGGCAAGTTGAATGGCGGGAATCACGCCCTCGCCATGGAAATCGCTTCGATGCCCGAGGACATTCGCGGCTATGGCCACGTCAAGGAGCGCAGTCTTGGTCTCGCAAAGGCGAAGCAGGCGCAATTGCTGACCGCGCTGCGTTCACCGGAGGCGGCGCGGTCCGCGGCTTGATGCTTCGGCGGGCGGCCGTGAACGCGCGCCCGGGCAGTGAAGCAGAGCGGTTCACGCAAAATTGGGCGCGATAACGTCCAGTTGATCGGTCACCAGCGCATCCACGCCCCATTCGAGCAGGTCCAACGCCCGCTCGGAGTCGTTGACGGTGTAGGTCAACAGGCCGTATCCGGCATCGTGCACGGCCCTGACCAGAGCCGCACCGAGGTGTGACTGGCTGACGTGCAGTGCGACACATTGAAACCGCTCGAGTTGTGTCCGCCAGTTCGGTTGCACTTCGTCGACCAGCAGCGCTCGCGGCAGATCGGGCGCTTCAACCGCGGCAGATTCCAGCGCCAGTGCCGAGAAGGACGAAAGCAAGGGCGGTGGCTGGACGCCGGCCCAGAGCAATTTGGTCATGCGCGCCACGGTCTGACCGGTTTCGCGCTCGCGTCCCGGACAAGGCTTGATTTCGATGTTTGCCCAGACTCCGGCTTCGCGACACAGAGCCGAGGCAGCGGCAAAGCTTGGTACCGGTTCGCCGCTGAATTCGTTGCCGAACCAGCCGCCAGCATCGAGTTTTGCAAGTTCCTTGTAACTGGTCTGAATGACCTCTCCGCGTCCGTCTGTTGTGCGCTCGAGCGTGTCGTCGTGCATCAGCACCGGAACACCATCCGCCGTCAGTTTGACGTCGAATTCCACGGCGCTGAATCCCATATTGCGAGCCAGTCGGATGCCGGCGAGGGTGTTCTCCGGCGCGAGCAGGCCACCGCCGCGATGGGCAAGAATGCGTGGATATGGCCATAGCGGGCGCGGGTTGAGCATTCGTGTAATACCGGAAAGGGTGTATCGCGCGATTATAGCGACGCGACGTCGCTGCAAGTCCGCAGGCGGCGTGGACCGGCATACTCACAAACTCGGGTGTCGGGATAGACCGATACGG
This sequence comes from Betaproteobacteria bacterium, assembly GCA_031403365.1. GTDB lineage: Bacteria > Pseudomonadota > Gammaproteobacteria > Burkholderiales > JACQAP01 > JACQAP01. Next base: position 2,775 of record JANNTE010000005.1, read on the forward strand.
TATAATTTCCTTTGTTTTTGAGAGGGATACCATGCCCATTTACGAATACAAGTGCGCCGATTGCGGGCATAAGAAGGAAGTATTGCAGAAGTTGTCCGACGCGCCGCTGAAGGAATGCCCGGCCTGCGGCAAGCTCACTATGGTCAAACTGATCAGTGCCGCGGGTTTTCAGTTGAAGGGCAGTGGCTGGTATGCCACCGACTTCAAGGGCGGATCGAAACCAGCCAAGTCTGGCGAAGAGAAAAGCGAAGGCGGTTCCAAAAATGACAGCAAGCCGTCGGGCGAAGCCAAGACTGGCGGCGCAGACAAGTCCGAAGGCAGCGGCAAGGCGCAAGTCGAGAGCAAACCCAAGAAGGAAGAAACCAAGGCCGATGCCCCTGCCAGCAGCACAGTGGCCGGTAATGCCGGGCAATAACGCAAGCGACAGACCCTGACTGACCTTGAAAAAATATCTCATCACCGGGCTGCTGATCTGGGTTCCGCTGGTCATCACCGTTTGGGTGTTGAGCATCCTGGTGGGCACGCTGGATCAGACGCTGCTGCTGCTTCCGGAAAATTGGCATCCGCGCGCGCTGCTGGGCTTCAATATCCCCGGACTGGGTGTGGTGTTAACGCTGGTCGTGGTGCTGATCACCGGGGTGCTGGGCGCCAATATCATCGGTCAACGCTTGGTGACCGTCTGGGAGGCCTTGCTGAACCGGATTCCGGTGGTCAAATCGCTATATTCCAGCGTAAAGCAGGTGTCCGACACGTTGTTCTCGTCCTCCGGCCTGGCGTTTCGCAAGGCCTTGCTTGTCCAGTACCCGCGCGAGGGTTCGTGGACCATCGCCTTTCTGACCGGGCAACCGGGCGGGGATGTCGCCAACCATCTGAAAGGCGAATACGTCAGTGTCTATGTGCCCACCACCCCGAATCCGACATCCGGATTCTTTTTGATGATGCCCAGGGCGGACATCATCGAGCTAGACATGGACGTGGACGCGGCGCTGAAGTACATCATTTCGATGGGTGTGGTGCCTCCGGAATCCCGGCTCGCATCGCACAGCGCGCAGTGAGCGCCTAGTCAATCCAGTGCCGCGCAGAAATGCGCGGTGTCTCGCCCGATCCACAATCTTCGATTACCGATCCTGAACTTATGCGCACCGAATACAGCGGACTCATTTCCTCCCGGCACCTTGGTCAGAACGTCACGCTTTACGGATGGGTGCATCGGCGCAGGGATCACGGCGGCGTGATTTTCATCGATCTGCGCGATCGCGAAGGGTTGGTCCAGATCGTGTGCGATCCGGATAACGCGGCGACATTCGCTACCGCGGAAAAAATCCGCAATGAATTCGTGGTGCAGATTACCGGACTGGTACGCGCACGACCGGCCGGCACGGTGAACGCCAGTCTGGTGTCCGGCGAAATCGAAGTGCTGGCGCGTTCGATTGAAATTCTCAATGCCTCCGCCACGCCGCCGTTCCAGATGGATGATGAGAATCTCTCTGAAATGGTGCGCCTGGAGTATCGCTATCTCGATCTGCGCCGGCCGCAGATGCAGAAAAATCTGCGCCTGCGCTACAGGGTCGCCATGGCGGTACGGAAGTTTCTCGACGCCCAGGGCTTCATCGACATCGAAACGCCGATGCTGACGAAATCCACGCCCGAAGGTGCGCGCGACTATCTGGTGCCCAGTCGAGTGCATGCCGGGGAGTTTTTCGCGCTGCCGCAGTCGCCGCAGTTGTTCAAGCAGCTGTTGATGGTGGCGGGTTTTGACCGCTATTACCAGATCACCAAGTGTTTCCGCGACGAAGACCTGCGCGCGGACCGCCAGCCGGAATTCACCCAGATCGATATCGAGACATCGTTTCTCGGCGTGACCGAAATCACCGCGATCATGGAGGCGATGGTGCGCAGTCTGTTCAAGGAAGTGCTGGATGTCGCCCTGCCCGATCCCTTTCCGCGCATGAGTTACGCCGAGGCCATGCTGCTGTACGGTTCCGACAAGCCCGATATGCGCGTGCCGCTCAAGTTCACCGAACTCACGGATGTGATGAGAACGGTGGATTTCAAAGTGTTCTCCGGTGCCGCCAATGCGCCCAACGGACGCGTTGCCGGATTGCTCATTCCCGGCGGCGGTTCCCTCACGCGCGGCGAGATCGACAGCTATACGGAATTTGTCGCCATCTATGGCGCCCGCGGGCTGGCCTACATCAAGGTCAACGAAGCGGCAAGAGGGCGCGAGGG
>JANNTE010000006.1:0-9896 GCA_031403365.1 Betaproteobacteria bacterium
ACTTAGTCCCCTGGTGGCAAGTGACTCCGGGGTGGCTTCGGCCCTGACGGCTCCGGCGTTGACGAGCGAGGAGATCAAGGTTCCAGGCTGGATCAAGAATCGGCTGGACAGCATCGACCTGAATACAGGGAAGCCGGCCAGGCTGTTCCAGCACTTGCACGACGTGAATACGCCGGGCACGCGGAAATTGCTCCAGAAGTTCGATGCCGTGACAGACGCCTTGGGCTTGGACGACGAGTTGCTCGATACGCTCGTCGCGGGATTGACGACCAAGTAATACTTCGCACCCTGCAAGGCCACGTGATTTTGTCAGGAATGCCCTCCGTGTCGGGCCAAGCCACCCGGTTCGAATCCGAGGAACAAGTCGGAAGCCACTCGGAGACCGCAACTGTCAGCAGGGAATTTTTCGACTACCGCGGGCGGTTTAGCAGGATGAAGTGATATCTTCGGTTGCAACACAGTACGCTCGACTGGTCGCGGCCGTGCCGCGATTTTAACGAACTTTCCTGGGTGGTTTGTTCGAAGTTTAACAAAGCCGAACTTAGGCGTTATGTTCGGAAGTGCAAGGATTAGCAAAGCTATGTGGCAAGGCAGCATTTCCCCAAAAAGTCGTGGGCGAGTTCTACCGTCGGGCTTCACCCTGGTCGAACTGCTGGTTGTGATCGCGATCATCGGAATGTTGGTGGCGCTGTTGTTGCCTGCGATACAATCGGCGCGGGAGGCGGCGCGTCGCGCAAGCTGCACCAACAACATGAAGCAGCTTGCCCTTGCGTGCTCTAATTTTGAATCGACAAGAAAGTACTTTCCGCCCGGTGGGTCCACGTGCGTCGACGTGCAGAATACGCAAATAACGCCCGCTGGGTACCCCAATGCAGGCAGGAAGAACAACCGCATGCCGGCTTGGTGGGTTAGCGGCACACAAGCTCCGGGCAGCACGCGCGCCGAATGCTACGGTCCGAACTGGGCCGTGCAATTGTTAGGTTATCTCGAGGAAGGCTCGCTGGAGAACTTCGCAGAAGCGGCGCTTAAACTGTTTCCCGAGGAGTCCTACGAAGCAAATCCGCCCGACAATTGGGACTTTAAGCGGAAGGACTATGGCGGCATCGGGGCGCGCGTCATATCAATTTTTCTTTGTCCAAGCGCCGGCACACTCACGGAGAACTTTTATAACGACTTCGACGACACGGGTGTCTACAACGACAAGGGCAGCGACGGCCCCTACGTGAAGGGCAGCATGGCCTTGGGGCACTTGACGAAAGCGAACTATGTGGCCTGCTTCGGAGGCAACACGATGCTCAACGCTGTACCTGACAATTCAAGATTCCCAAAGAATCCCAAGCCGAATTTGTCTGGCATCTTTGGCTTGGTCCGCATTGCCAAGTACCCGCCGGGCGCTCGCCTCGGCCGCGGCACAACTGCAGTCAAGGTGCGGGACGGGCTGTCGAAGACGGTTCTGCTCAGCGAGGTGCTAACCTGGGACGAACAAGACCCCGACGCTATTGGCGACGAAGGGGCGATCGGCAACGACGACTGGCGCGGCGTCTGGATGATCCCCAGCGCCGGGGCGAGCGCCTTCATGGGCCGGTATCCTCCCAATTCAGCTCAGCCCGATGTAATTCCCGCCTGCGGCACGAAAACCTACGGAGCAGAAATGCCTTGTCGCGAGAACACTGATAGCGGTGGCAACATTTGGGCTTCTGCCCGGAGCCGGCATCCCGGCGGTGTTAATGCGGCGACTGCCGACGGCGCTGTTCGATTCGTCATCGACGAAGTCGATGCCGCTTTATGGCAAGCGCTTTGCACCAAGGACGGCGCAGAGATCGCCAGTTTCGAGTCGTCAGAATAGCCGTAAATACGAGCAATCCGCGTTGAAGCATTGCAAATCAGTCGTGGGTCGACTTCCCGGCTGTTGACTAACGGAGTTTCGCCGGCATCGCTGCAAAAAGAATGCTGCCGGCAACAGCCGTCCGCTTCTAAGCCTGAGGCGAGGAAGGTGTTGTGGCTTGCCGCAGGGCCACAAGCGTTTAGGCCCTGCCGTACTCGGGGAAAGCAGCAGCCTGAGTCACTGTATTGACGATTAATGCCGGGATTGCAGTCTTCAGGCGGGCGACTCCGTCGATGCTCCCCGGGTCATTCGGCGATTCGGACATTTATTCGGCTTCTCGGCAACCTGCGTGCAGCCACCGGACATACCAATTCGCAGTACACCCGACTAGTGCATTACCGCACTACACGGGAAAAAACGTACAGCATTTCCCGCGCAATTTGCCGGCAGCGCTCATCATATTTGGCGGATTCTTGCGGCGTGTCGTCGGAGACCTTCGGGTCGTCGTAGGGGATAGCGATCCGATCGATCGCGCCAGCGACGTTCGGGCAGTTGCGGTCCGCCTGGCTGCAAGTCATCACCGCGCAGAAGTCCATCACAGGATTGGGGCCCTGACTGTACACCTTGGAGAAGCACTCCAACGGCGCGGCAGCGCGATGGAATCGTACGAGATAGTGGGGGTTGTTGCCGTCCGAAGGCTTCGATATCTCGAAGCCCGCCCGCCGCAGGGCTCCAACAGCGCGCGGATTAAAGGCAGTGGCCTCGGTGCCCCCGGAGTATGTCTCGACAGTGGGAAGACCGTAGTGGGAGGCGGCGGTCATGGCCCAAATCTGGGCCAATTGGCTGCGGCGCGAGTTGTGTGTGCAGATGAACGTAAGCCGAGTGGGAAGCTTCGAATCGATGCGACTTCGAACATAGTTGGCAAGCTTGTCGAGATGCTTTTTGCGGTCAGCGGAAATCTGGTCGAACTCCTCAGCCCGCTGCCTCACATACTCCGTCAAGACTGGAGCCATGGTGGATGCCTCCTGGAATTGACCGAGCAACAACGTTAGGGCCAACCACCAACGAAATGGCGCATGCATCCCTCGTCTCCGACATGGGCAAGAAGTCACTGGGGCGGAACTCCGTGCAATTATCGCGACGCTGAGGCTCCCCGTCCATGTCGACTGCCAAATCGAAACAGATTCCTAACACGTGCGCCTGTCGGAAGTCGGTGCGGATGCGGATTGTCTTGGTCAGCCCGCGCTGGGATCCGATTCGAGTCGGCACTCGCGTCACATCATGGCCACGGAACTTCTGCCCTACCTCGAACGCCAAACTCTCATGTGAAAAGTGATCCACTACCGTCGACACCCAAATCCGGGGGCCGTCGAACAGTTCGTCGGCCATGAAATCCATGACCCAGCAGTCGTTGATCTGCTCGTGCGCGGGCCGTCCGGTTTGGCAGCTCACCCGGCTTCGGCGTCCGAGTCTGTAGTCCCAGATTCTCTTCGCAATACAGCCGATAATCCCGCTTGGCGTTGATCTGCCAGCCGTCCCGTCGCAGCAGAATATGCAGGCGGCAGTAGCCATAGCGCACGCGAGCTGCTGCCAGCTCCTTCAGACGCATCCTCAACGCCGCCTGCTCATCTTGTTGACGGCGTTCCAAAGTAGCGGCGCCGGGGGAGTGTCGCGGCGGTCCAATTTGGTGGCGCACAAGCGAGCGTCTCTGGAAGTCGGGAAGATGGAGGCTTTAGCCTCTATTTCCCCCAGCTTCACAGGGAGGCCCAGGAGTGCGATCCGACATGGAGTTTTGGAAAGAGGTTCGTCGGCTGGTGTTGACGAACGAGTTGAGCAAGCGTGGCGCTTGTGCGAAGTACGGTCTCGGCTGGCTAACGCTCAAGAAGATCCTGGCGCACGATGAGCCGCCCGGCTACCGGAAGTCCCAGCCGCGAGCGAAGCCCAAGATCGACAAGTTCTTGCCGGTCATTCACCAGATCCTGATAGACGACCGGCAGGCTCCCAAGAAGCAACGCCACACGGCGTGGCGCATCTTCCAGCGCCTACGGGACGAGCACCAATTCAGCGGCAAGTACACGATTGTCAAAGACGCTGTGCGGACCTGGAAGCAGTCGCACCAAGAGGTCTTTCTGCCGCTGTCACATCCGCCGGGTGAAGCCCAAGTGGACTTCGGCGAAGCGACGATCACACTGTGCGGTCAAGAGACGAAGGTCGCGCTGTTCGTGATGACGCTTCCCTACTCGGGAGCCATTTTTATCCAGGCGTTTCCTCGGGAATGCACCGAGACGTTTCTGGAGGGACATCGCCTCGCCTTCGAATACTTCGGCGGCGTGCCGCGGCGGATCAGCTACGACAACTCGGCCATCGCCGTGATTGAGGTCTTCCTAGGCCGCGAGCGAAAGCTGACCAAGGAGTTCCTTCGTCTGCAGAGCCACTACCTGTTCCAAGAGCACTTCTGTCTAGTGCGACGGCCCAACGAGAAGGGGCACGTTGAGCGACTCTTGGGCTTCGCTCGGCGCAGCTTTCTGGTGCCGGTACCGCAGGTTGATTCGCTCGAAACGCTCAACAGGCAACTCCGCGAGGGCTGCCAGTCCGATCTCCAGCAGCGGACGCGTGGCAAGCCGGCCCCCAAGGGCGAACTGCTTGTGGAAGACCAGGCCGCCTTTTTGCCGCTGCCCAAGCAGCCCTTCGAGGCGCGGTGTGTTGACGACGGAAGGGCCGACTCGCAGTCGCTGGTTCGGTTCGATACCAACGACTACTCGGTTCCCGTGAAGTACGCTCATCGCAAGCTGATGGTGGTGGCCACGGTCGAGGAAGTCCGGCTAGTTTACGAGGACCGCCTGGTGGCTCGGCACCCCAGGTGTTGGCAGCGCGAGCGGACACTCTTTGAGCCGATCCACTATCTGGCGCTGTTGGAACGCAAGCCGGGCGGTTTCGATTACGCTCGGCCCTTGGAGAACTGGCAGTTGCCTGAGTGCTTTGGCCTTCTCAGACGCCGGCTTGAAGCGGCCGACCCCCGCTACGGCACGCGGTCCTACATCCGGGTGCTGCGGCAGTTGGAGCGGTTCTCTCTGCCCCAACTGACCGGGGCGGTCGAGTATGCCCTGGACATCGACGTCATCGATCCAGACAGCATCCGCACAATCGTCGAGCATCGGGCCGAGCGGCCGGTGGTGATGTTCTCGCTCGACGGTCGTCCACACCTGGCCCACGTGCGGGTCGAAACGACCGATGTGGCGGCCTACGGAGCACTGCTCACGGAGGTGTCGCCATGAACAAGACCGAGACCAAGAGCACCGTGCTGCTGAAGCACCATCTCAAGGCGCTCAAACTGCCGACCATCCACGCCCAGTGCGAGAGGATCGCCGAGCGCGCTGCGGCTGACAACGCTGACCATCTGACCTTCCTGCTCCAACTCTGCGAGTTGGAGCTGATCGAACGAGAACGCAAGGCAGCCGAAAGGAGATTGAAGATGGCCCGTTTCCCCGCCCACAAACTGCTCGATGAGTTCGACTTCCAAGCCCGCCCTAGCGTCAACAAGCCGCTGTTTTTGCAACTCGTCAAAGGCGATTATCTCGACAAGCGAGAGAACATCCTGCTCGTCGGTCCCAGCGGCACGGGCAAGTCTCACCTGGCCACGGCGCTGGGAATGGCCGCTTGCGCTCAAGGACGCAAGGTCCGCTTCTTTCGCGTCACCGAGCTGATCACCTTGCTTTTGGAAGCCAAAGAAGAACGGCAGCTCTTGCGGCTACGACAGCAATTGGGCAAGCTGGATCTCTTGATCCTCGACGAACTGGGCTACGTTCCCGCCAGCAAGGCCGGTGCGGAACTCTTGTTCGACGTGATCGCCACGGCCTACGAACGCAACAGCCTGGTCCTGACCACCAATCTGCCGTTTGAAAACTGGACCGAAGTACTCGGTAGCGAGCGACTCACGGGAGCGGCATTGGATCGCCTGACTCACCGTTGTCATATCCTGGAGACCAAGGGCGAGAGCTACCGACTCCAGGACGCTAAACGTCGAAGACGGACCAGCTGACCTGACCAGTCCCAACGCTTTGATCTCTTCCGCGACACAACCTCAGTAACTTTGGAGACTATCAACAACCCAGCGCCACCAAATTCGGCCGCCCGGCGCCGCTACTTTGAAACGCCGTCAACAAAGAAGAAGCCGATCGCAAACCGAGTCATTGATGATCTCCAAGCGGCCTGCGGATGCTAAAGCTTCATCATTGTAGCGGCTGCGCCCAGCGCCCCTGCCGCCCGACGAAAAATAGGCCCCGCCCCCCCCCGACTAACTTGGCATGATGAGGCGATCATTTTTGTTATCTTGAAGATTGCGATTTCGCTGACGCGTGGCTAGTGCCGAAACGTCGAAGGAAAAAACCATGGCAGGTTATTTCAAAGAGGCGGACGATGTCGGTCGGGCCAACCTAGTAGCCGAGATCAACCGCCTGCTCGACGCGATCGCGTTGCATCGTCGCGAGCACACTGGCGGTCCATATTGTTGGCGTGATCGAAAGCTCTATGCGGCGATTGGCTTCACGCCGCCGGCACCTGCCAGCGCCGAATGGTGCGAGGCGGAATCCAGCAAGCCACGGGCGAAGTGACAGGCGTTGCGGCTATGCGGTTGCGCCCGATGCCCGGCTCACCGCTTCCGCCGCCAGCCAAGCCCAATCGCCCGGCCCTCCACCGCATCAAGTGAAGGTGACCCGTTTGTCGGCGAACAGCTTCACCAGGTCGAGAGTGCTGACAATGCCGACCAAACGCCCATGCTCGACGACGAGCACACGATGGATGTGGTGCTCCAGAAACCTTTGCGCCAAGACGGCGAGCGAGTCATCGGCCGACACCGCAACCAGATGGCGGCTCATCAGGTCCCTCACGCGCAGATCCTCGATGCGCTGGCCGACTCGGCTGGCAATTTGTTGCATGGATTCGGCTCGCTCTTCGTGGAACCCCGACCGGTCCCAATAGAAGTCGGAAGTGTTTTCAGCCAGCTGCCGCTCGACGTCTAACTGACGCACGATATCGGAACGCGAGACGACTCCGATCAATTGTCCGGCGTCGACGACGGGAAAGCCGCTGACACGCTTATCTATAAACTCCTGCTCCAGTTCCGCCAGCGGCATTTCAGGGGGAACAGCATGGACCCGAATCTGCATCAGGTCACGCACGTTGAGGGTGGTGTTCATAGTGCCCAATCGTACTGGCAGCGTGGGACGGTAGGCTGTAAAAACTAAGAAGATACGAATGCCATCAACATTTGACCCGACTACCGAAACCGGATTCCTAGCCGGGTCGCGGTCGCACGACGGAGATAGATCATGACGCCGGTCCGAAGCTTGCTGTTGCTAATTTTGGCGGTGGCCGGTGGATTCCCATCCGCGCCCCGTCTGCTAATGGCTGATGAGCCTTCTCCCTCCACCGCGGCCTGCAAGATCCTCACTTGGAACGTTCAAATGCTTCCGACGTTCCCCGACATTCCGCCGTTGCAAAAAGGGCAGTCACTAAGGGCGCCTTGGATTATCGAACACCTCAGCGCTAGCGATTACGACATCGTCGTGCTCCAGGAGGTAATCGATCGCAAAATGACGGACGCATTAAGGGTCGGTTTGAAAGAGCACTATCCGCACCTGGTCTCCGTTGACTCCAAGCGGGGACTGGCCGGATGCACTGGCGGCATCCTATTCGTCAGCAAGATCCCGCTCAAGTACCTTGCCCACATAGTGTTTAAGAACGTATCCGGAGTCGATGCACTGGCCGAGAAAGGCTGCTTGCTTGTCGAGGCCCAATTCGACGGCGTTCGCTTCCAGATCGCCGCCACGCATCTTCAAGCGGGCGATGACGCCGTTCGCGATAAGGAGGTGCCAGAAATCTTCGAGGGAATCATCAAACCTTACAAAACCGACGGTGTTCCGCAAATTCTGCTGGGCGACATGAACATCGCCGCCGGCACCGACAGCTTCCAACGCTTGCTCGCGATCACCGAAATGCAAGACTTTGCGCTCGACGACGCACGCCCGTATACGACCGATGGAGAGAATAGCTGGAATCCCAAGAGCAAGCGCCCCAAGCATATTGACCATATCCTCTTGAATCCGCGCGGCACCGGCACGACGATCGCCCGCCAAACGATCCAACGCGTGAAGCGTGAACACGAAGGACGTTCCATTGATCTATCGGACCACTACGGCGTTGTCGGCGAAGTGTTACTTAAGGAGTGAATCAGCTCACCAGGATCGCGCCTGCCGCGTTTCGATGATGCCCGACGTGATATAAGGTTGGGGACGCTGCCCGATGCGTTAGACGGGCACTCTCGAGGCCGGCGATTCTGATAGACGGCTTGAACCTCTGACAACAAGAGTCGAGGGCCCGCTCGTCCCTTGGTAGAAAACCGAGCAGGCCCCCGAGACCGCTTTCGCTGATCGTCAAACGCCCGAGTCCAGCACCAACGCGTGCGCCCGAAATTGATCGGCGCGGTTCCAGGGCGGTCACCTGCGAAGTTGCTGCCCCAAGGGCGTGAGAGCATTGTGCGCCAACGCGACCGGAAAGCCCATAGTCGAAATAGACTATTGTTCCTTAAAGATGGCCCTTGAAGACCAGCCTTATGGACAAGATGGCAAACAACATCACCAGGATGCCACCGCCCGTGCCTGCCAGCCAAGATAACTTGGCTAGTAGGATGGCTTCGCTCATAGGGCCAGCCGCTCAGCCGCACGGCGGGGAGCTTGTTCTGGCGACCTTGGCTTCCAGCAACGCCCGCAGTTCGTTGTTGTACTCGTCTTTGAACTGGGCGAGGGCGAATCTACGACTACCGGGCGTCGCGTCGGCCTTGTGCTCGCCTTCCGCTCGCCGATACGTGACCACGCTGCCGAGTCGTTAGTCCGCTGCGCGCAATGCGCGACTGCTTCGCCGCGCCGGCCACGATCAGCCGATCCGCCGATTGGATGGCAGGCCGTTGTTGGGCGGCCGCGGCCGACTTCTTGGGTCGCTGCGATTTTTTCTTTGTGGTGACCGCAGCGGATGACTCTTTTGCCGATTGGACGGACGCCTTGGCGTCGGGTGCCGGTTTAGTCGCCTTGGCCTTGGTGCTGGGTGCGGCACCTGTCGTGGCAGACTTTGGCTTGCTGCGTCGTTTCTTACTCGCGTCTGCCTTGGCGTTCAGCGAGGCTTCCTTCTCCGCGAGTTGGGCGCGCACGGCGGCACGCGTCGCACGATGCTTCAAGGAGCGGACTTTCTTCGGTGTGCCAGCGGATGACTTGCCGGCGACCGAGCTCCCCGCCGTCTCCAGCTGTGACACGCGCGCTTCGAAATCCTGTAGTGCCTCCTGGAAGATGCGGACCTTTAGTTGCGTCCGATTGTCGAGCTCTCCAAAACCGATCCGGCGACTCCGGGTTCGCGACTGGTTGCGACTCTGATCCTGCCACTTGTCGAACAGTTTCCGAGCAAGCTGGGCGGACTTTCTCGCCTCGGCGTGCGTTAGTCTCTCTAACTTTGGCTTGCGACTGGCACTTACGAGTGCCAACTCGGACCCGGTGCAGATTACTTTCACTTCAGATAGAGGGACCGCCATTGCGCTCTCCGTCTTGCGTGTGATGTATTTGTGCCTGGACTACGTCGCTGTCACCGACGGCTGATCAGCCACCCGGCCCAGCGAAGCTCGGGCAGTGTACCACGTCCGAAACGTTCGTTCACGTGGCGCGTCGGACGGGTAGTGGTGCCGGTGAAGCTCACGAGGTGATGCACCGGCTGGCGAACCACAGGCACTTCCAGGCGTGCGAAAAGGTCAGGAAGCCGAAGAGATTGGCGGCGGCGCTTCCAGACAACTAAGCTGATGAGCCCGAGCGCGGCGAGGACGAAGCTAGAGGGCTCGGGTACAACAGGATGGGCGACCAGCTGTCCGGTAAAACTAAGCGTTCGCTGAATCCCGCCGAATTGCGGCGTGTAGTCGAAGGTGAAGGTCGAATGGATTGGAATGGTCAATGTCAGGCCGTCCCAAGTGCCGATGTCGGCGCCGGCGGTACCAAAGTAAACTGCCGCAACGCCAATCACGCTGGTGGTGACATTG
>JANNTE010000007.1:0-4046 GCA_031403365.1 Betaproteobacteria bacterium
AGTGCATCGCGTCGCTGATTCTCCCGGATTGCGATGAACTCCATCTCCGGAGTGATGATGCCTTTGCGTGCATAGTGCATCTGGCTTACGTTCATGCCCGGCTTCGCGCGCCGTGGCTGGCGCTGCAGATTGAAGCGCATCGATGCCAGCTTAGTGTCGTCGAGCCGGGTGCGGCCGAAGATCGATGACGGCCCGGAGAGCACTTCCGTATCGGCGCGTTCTTCGATCCATCGCTCGCGCAGGGACTTGAGGCCGTTGCGGATGTCAATTGCGGCGCCCGGGTCGGTATAGGGCCCGGATGTGTCGTAAACGAACAGTGGCGGATTGATTTGCGCGCCCATGCTCGCCGGAGTGTCGCTTTGAGAGATTTCCCGCATCGGCACCTGGATGTCCGCGCGCGAGCCTTGAACGTAAACCTTGCGCGAACGCGGCAACGGCACTACCGCGGCCTCATCAACCTGCGCGCTGGTACTCAGAAATTTTGGATTGGCATTCATGCTGCGCTCCTGGAAGCTGTGGCGTATCGGGAGAAGCGCAAGATAAAGAAAACTCCGGCGCGCTTCCCTGCATCGGCATTATCCGTACAGGTACAAAGGGTTTGTCTCACCCGCACCACCCGTGCGCAGGACCCCCAACGCTTTCAGGACGCTAATTCAATTGTGTGATAATTGCAAGCCTTGAAAATCGGCCATCGGCCTTATCCGTTTATGAACCTCGAACAAGCACGCCTCAACATGGTCGAATGTCAGGTTCGTACCTGGGAGGTTCTCGACCAGAGCGTGTTGGACTTGCTGCTGACCCTCAAGCGTGAGGAATTCGTATCCCAACAGTATCGTGATCTCGCGTTTGCAGACTTGGAAATTCCACTCGGTCACGGCGAGGTCATGTTGGCGCCAAAGATGGAGGCGCGCATGGTTCAGGAGCTGAGTCTGCGCAAGACCGACAAGATACTCGAGGTCGGGACGGGAAGCGGCTACGTCACTGCATTGTTGGCAAAACTGGGTGGCCAGGTGGTGAGCGTGGAACGCATAGCGGAGTTTAGTCACGCCGCCGCCCGCAGGATTGCCGGACACGGACTGGAAAACGTGCGGCTGGAGATCGGGGATGCGTCAGAAGGCTGGCTGGCGCAGCAGCCCTACGATGTCATCCTGCTAACCGGTTCGGTGCCGGAGTTGCCGGACGCGTTCAAGCAGCAACTGGCGGTCGGAGGCCGGCTCCTCGCGGTCATCGGCGAGCTTCCGGTGATGACGGCACGATTGTTCACGCGTGTTTCCGAGCGTGCGTTCAATTCGCTGGACCTCTTCGAAACCGTCATTCCTGCGTTGCGAAACGTCCGACAGCCCGAGCGCTTTGTGTTTTGAGCCGCTGGGTTTTGAGCTGCTCCGGATTTCCAGTCAGCGGAATGAGCGAAGCGCAGATGAAGAGCATAGGCGGCGCCGTGACCCCGTTATCCGACGCGCAGTTGCATGCGCAAGGCCTGCAAGAAAGCAAGGCGGCGCTGCGCGAGACGATACTCGTCCGCCGGGACGCAGCGGATGGGGCAAGTCGGCGCGAAAGCGCGCGCATGGTCACGCGCAGATTGGCCGCCATGCCGGCTTATCGGTCCGCGAAGCTGATCGCGGCGTATGCATCCTTTGGCAGTGAACTCGATACGGCGGAGTTTCTGGCCATGGCCCTCGCCGATGGCCGGCAACTGTTATTGCCACGCATCAACCGCGCACGGCGAATCCTGGAACTGCGTGAAGTAACCGACCTCGATGCCGATCTGGTGACGGGTGTCTGGGAGATTCGCGAGCCCTCGGAGCGCTGCCCGGTCGTGCCCCTGGATAAAATCGATTTCATGCTGGTACCGGGCGTCGCCTTTACATCACAGGGCGCACGCCTGGGCTACGGCGGAGGGTTTTACGATCGCTTGCTGGCCTTACTCGATCGGCGCGTAGTGCGGGTGGCGGCCGCATTCGATCTGCAACTGGTTGACCATCTTCCGGAAGCCTCCCACGACCAACGGGTGGATCAGATCATGACCCCGACACAGGAACTTCATTGCATCACCACTTGATCAACTCCAGGGTCCTGGCGGTGGCGCCGCGATGGAGTTCCGTAAATCGTTTCCCGGCGTCGGACATGTGCTTTCGGCGGTCTGGATCGTTCAGCAAGGCCTGAACCGCGCGACCCAGCTCGCGCTCATCCGTTACTCGAATCGCCGCTCCCAACGCAATCGCGCTGTTGGTTACTTCCTCGAAATTGAAGGTGTGTGGGCCGACAATCACCGGGCGGCCGATCGCGCAGGCTTCCAGCAGATTTTGACCGCCCGACGGCCGTAAACTGCCACCGACAAACGCAATATCGCAGGCGGTGTAGTAGGCGAACAGTTCGCCCATGGAATCACCGAGCACGACTTTGACCTCGGTCCCGACGGGACGATTGTCACTGCGACGCATGAAGGGCCATTTGCGCTGCCCGAGCAGGGCGGCAAGATCATCGAATCGCTGCGGATGACGCGGTACGATGACGACAAGCAGTTCGGCGATGTTTATTTCTTCAAGCATATCGAGAAGCAGAGCCTCTTCACCTTCTCGCGTACTGGCGGCAAGAAACACTTTTCGAGTCCCGAACCAGTCTCGAAACTGGTCTCCCAGCGACAACATCTGCGGAGGAACTTCACGATCGAACTTGATGTTGCCGGTGATGTTGACTGCTCCGGCGCCAAGTTTGGCGAGCCGCTCGGCATCCAGACCGCCCTGTGCTCCGATGCCGGCGAGCTTGCGCAGCGCGGCCGAGGTCAGGCTGCGCAACCGCAGATAGCCACGCATGGATTTTTCCGACATCCTGGCGTTGACCAGGTAAACCGGGATGGCGTTGCGATGGCAGTGCGCGATCAGGTTCGGCCAGATTTCGGTCTCCATCATGATGCCGACTTGCGGGCGGAAATGGCGCAGGAACCGCTTCACGGCAAACGGAAAATCGTAGGGCAAGTAACAGCGCAGGACCTCGTCGCCAAACAGTTCGACACCGGTCTGGCGTCCGGTCGGCGTGGTGTGGGTGAGCAGGATACGATGTTCGGGATGACTCCGGCGCAGCGCATTAATCAGCGGCTCGGCAGCCCGCGTTTCGCCGACCGAGACCGCATGTATCCAGATCAGACTGGGTTCTGCGGCGCATTCCGGGAATCCGAAGCGCTCGGCAACATGTTCCAGATAAGCCGGCTGGCGTCGCGCGCGCAACAACAAATGCAATAGAGCCCATGGCAGCAGCAGGAACAACGCGATGGAATAGAGCAGCCGCATCAAATAGCAGTCCCGCTGACCTGGGTGATGGCTTCGGCCACTGCGGCGACGGTCGGTGGCGCGCCAATGTGACCTCGGTAAGTGGTGGGACCGGGCCCAACCGGGCAGGCGTCCACCGGATTGGAATCGCAGAATATGCCGACCACTGGACGCGACAGTGCCGCAGCCAGGTGCATCAGTCCGGTATCGACCCCAACGACAAACCCGGCTCCCGCTATCAGCGCCGCCATCTCGTCCAGTTCCAGGCGCGGCGCGACGATCGACCCGCGAACTGCCGCGACGATGCGTTCGCTGCGTGCACGCTCTGCATCACTGCCCCACGGCAGGATGCAGGTATAGCCTGCGCTCTCGATGCGGCGCACCAGTTCGATCCAGCGGTTTTCCTGCCAGAGTTTTGCCGCGCGCGCTGTACCGTGGAAGGCAAGGCAGTAGGGTCCGGAGCTTATTCGAGGTTGCGCCACGCGCGGCGCGATGCCGTAGTCGATCTCGGGCGCAGTGGTGTAGCCAAATGCTTGTGCGGCGACCGCGCGGTAGCGCTGGATCTTGTGGATCTGGGGCGCGAACTCTGACTTGGTATTGTAGAACGCGCAAGCCAGCGGCTCGCGCGCCGTGCCGCGCCCGAACCCGTATATCGGTCCGCGCGCCAGTTTTGCAACGACTGCGCTCTTGAGCAGGCCCTGCGTCTCGATAATCGCGTCGTAGTGGTCGTCGCGCAGCGCCCCTCGAAACGCCTCCGCCTCGCGCCAGGTCGCGCCCTTG
>JANNTE010000008.1:0-8288 GCA_031403365.1 Betaproteobacteria bacterium
GCAAGTTGTCCGCGAGCGCACGCGAATTGGGGGTGACACCTTCCCTGAGTGCCGGGAGACTGCGCCGGATATTCGCGGCGTCGAAGTGCTGGTTGCCCGATATGCGAATGCCGGCGATCCTGGCTTCGATGACCTGGAGCACGACGACACCGCCGCTGAGTTCCTGCTCCGGCAGGACGACCTGTACGGAGGCGTAGCCGGCTTTGCTGTAGCTCTTTTGCAGGGCTTCAAGGGCACGCTGCACGTCGCCGAAGTCGCGGCTCTTGCCGACGAAAGGCGCGAGCGCCGCGTCGACGTCGCGTTGCTTGAGCAGAGTATTGCCGTCGACCCGGTAGCCGCTGATGTCAAAGCGCAGGGAAACCGGCTCCTGCGCCTGAACCAAAGGTAATATTGCAAACGAAAAGATCAGCGTGCAAAAAACGATGCGTGCCGCACAACCAAGTTCCACTGAGCCCCTCCCTTGAGACCGCTCGCAGACAACCCCGACGACCTTGCGCTAAATTCTCTGCGGTAAATTGCAGTTTGTTGCAAACTTTTGTTACAACTTTTTTGAAGATTTAGCCGGAAATGAGTCGATTGACTGCGCGGCTAATATTTTTTATTTCCCAACTGCACTTTCTCGCGAGTATAGCCTTACGCCTTGCTTATGCAATCGCGGCCAGCAAGCATGGGTTAAAATTGTTGCTAACCATGGCTCATAAAATTAAGTAGATCAACGCTTTGTTACGCATATTTGGAGAATTCACATGAAATTCGAAAATGGTCTGTTATTGCTGTTGGCTCTCGGGGCATCGCCGATCCTCGCCGCCGAGGCACCCGAAATGAACGTCGAGCACAGCATTGTGATCAACGCGCCACCGGAAGCGGTCTGGGAAGTCGTCGGCGATTTCAACAGCCTGCCGCGCTGGCTTTCGACCATCGCCGAGAGCCGCATCATTCTCGGCAGGAACGGCGAGGTCGGCGCCATTCGCCAACTCACACGCGCCAACGGCACAAAAGTCGAAGAGAAACTGATTGCCTATGACGCCACGAACATGAGCCTCGGCTACACCTATGCCGGTGGTCAGGTCATGGCCAGCGACTACCTTCCAACCATGTCCGTGTCCGACGCCGGCGGCGGCAAAAGCAAAGTGGTCTGGAAGGCCAGTTTCAAGCGCATCGCCTACTGGACCGATGAACCTCCCGCCGGTCAGGATGACGCGACGCCGCTCAATGCTTTCAACCGGGTTTTTCCGATGGGATTGGAGAACCTGAAGAAATTGATCGAGGCCGAGAAAAATTAGAGGCCAGGAACCAGGAGCGAGTGGCGAGGGAATGATCTCCGCGCTGCGGCTCGATCCTTACCGGTAATTCTGAAAGACGAAACATGGTACCTCCTGATCCAGCAACCCTTGTGCCCCGTCGCTCTCCCGAACATGAACCCGTTTGACCTTGCGGGAAAAATCGTAATCGTCACCGGCTCCACGCGCGGCATCGGCCGGTCGATCGCGCAGCACATGGCGCAAGCCGGTGCGAAAGTCGTCATCTCCAGCCGCAAGGCCGAGGCTTGCGCGCAAGTTGCGAAAGCGATTAACGATGCAGGCGGCGATGCCATCGCGATTGCCGCCAACATCGGTGACAAGGCGCAGCTCGAAAATCTGGTCGGCGAAGCTCGCCGGCATTACGGGCGCATCGACGTGCTGGTATGCAACGCCGCGAGCAATCCCTACTACGGTCCGATGGCGGGCATGAGCGATGACGCCTTCAACAAGATTCTGCAAAACAACATCGTCTCAAACCACTGGCTGGCGAACCTGGTGCTGCCGGAAATGGCGCAACGCAAAGATGGCGCGGTCATCATCGTATCGTCGATCGGTGGATTGAAAGGCACGTCGGTACTGGGTGCCTACGCGATCTCCAAGGCAGCCGACATGCAGCTGGCGCGCAATCTCGCCATGGAATGGGGGCCGCACAACATTCGCGTCAACTGCATCGCACCGGGTCTGGTCAGAACCGACTTCGCGCGCGCACTCTGGGAGAACCCGGAGGTACTGAACAGGTACGAATCGCAGACGCCGCTGCGACGCATCGGAGAACCCGACGACATCGGTGCCATCGCGGTGTTTCTGGCGTCCCGCGCCGCGGCCTTCGTCACCGGACAAACCATCGTTGCCGACGGCGGCGTGACCATCGCCGGCTGACATGGAGATTGAAGTCGCGCGCTTGCGCGAGAACGAGCGTTACAAGTTACTGGTCGGCCTGGTGTTTCCGCGCCCGATCGCGCTGGTTTCCACTCGCAGCCGGAACGGCGTCGCGAACTGCGCACCCTATTCGTTTTTCAACGCTGTATGCGAAGACCCGATGCTGGTGATCCTGAGCTTCAGCAATCGCAGCGACGGCCGCCGCAAGCATTCGCTGGAGAATCTGCTGCGCACCGGCAGCTTCGTGGTCAATCTGGTCGATGAGGCCATCGCCAACGGCATGCATGTATCGAGCACGGAGTACGACGAGGACGTCAGCGAGTTCGCCGAAGCAGGCTTCACCGAGGCGGCGTCGCGAATCGTCGAACATCCGCGTATTGCCGAAGCGCCGGTGAGTTTCGAATGCCGGCTGTTCCGACAAATCGAGGTCGGAGCGCAGCGAGATCTGATCCTGGGGGAAGTGGTGCATATCCACGCCCGCGATGGGCTGATCGACCCGCGTACCAAACGCATTGCCGATGAGCGCTATCGCCCGGTCGGCCGGCTCTATGCCAGCCGGTACTGCACCACGCGCGAGCGCTTCGAACTGCCCGGCCCGATTCCGCCCGAGTAAGGCGCCCGCGAGGCGGCGGGTACAACACCGCCTTTATTTCATTTCGCTATTTCATTTCGCTCCGGCCTCGCGCATCGCCGCCAGATACTTCGACAGCAAGTCCTGCTCGGTTCGAGTGCGGTTGCTGGCAGGGCAGGGAAAGCGCAGCAGCAAGGTCGTCTTACCGCCTTCTCCCAACCGGATGCTGACCCTCGGTTCGGCGGAAGGCATGACGATGAACTGTTCGCCCTCCAGTTCACGCAACGCAAGCTGCGTGGGCCCGACATATTCCGAGCACACGGCACTGGCGACTTCGGCAAGTACGCGACGCGCCAGTTCCAGATCGGCGCCGCTGGCGACAGGGATGTTGACCATGCCGAGCTGGAAGTCTCCGAGGCGCGAATAATTCTTCATCGCGTGACTGACGAAAAAACTGTTCGGAAACTGCACCACCTTGCCGGTAAACAGGTGTTCTTCGCTCATCTCCAGAACCGTCGTTGAGAGCAGCGACTGGTCGATGACTTCGCCCTTGATGTTGTTGATCTCGATCACATCGCCGAAACTGAAGCTGCCCGAAGTGGTGCGATGAACATAGCCGAGCGCCGAGGTGAGCAACTCCTTGCCGGCCAGCACCAGTGCCACGCTCAATGCCGCCAGCGACAACGCGGCGGCCCGCAGTTCCGTCCACCACACGAGAATCAGCAGGAGAAACGCGATCAGGAAGGAAAAATTGCGCCAGAATACGGTCGCCCGCAGCTTGGTCTCGCGCGGCAACCAGGCCCGTCCTCTCAGGATGGCGGTGATGGCAATGTTGGCAAGAACGACGGCGGCTATGACCACAATCGTCCACATCAGATCCGGAGCAAGGCCGGACATCAGGGAACTCGACTTCATGATTTTTCAGCTAACGAGATGACGCGCAACATGTGCAGGGCGCGGGGGACAAGATGCGCCGTTGCGCGGCGATCTTCCTTCAGCACCTGGACCCGAGCCTAATCCGTGTATCGCACTCCCTTGCGCTCCAGCATGCGCAGCAGGGCTTGCCAGGCCTTGTTGACTTCCGCACCACCCGGCCCCTTGAACTGTTCGAAGCCCTTTCGCGCGGTCTGCTCGTCGATCAGACGGGCTTCCACCCGGCCACCGGCGAGCGCGTCAATCTGAATCTGGCAGGCGGTATCAAGGTAGTACATCAGCTCAAAAGCTTCACTGACCGAATCGCCCAGCGTAAGCAGGCCGTGATTGCGCAGAACCATGGCCTTGGACGTCTTGCCCAGATCGGCAGCCATGCGCGTACGCTCGTCGAGTTCGAGCGCGATGCCCTCGTAGTCATGATAAGTCAGCATGTCGTAGGTGCGCAGCGCATGCTGGCTCAGCGGCAGCAGTCCATGCTTTTGCGCCGACACCGCCACCCCGGCGCGGGTGTGGGTATGGATGACGCAGTTGATTTCCGGCCTGGCTTCATGCACGCAGCCGTGAATCACGAATCCCGCATAGTTCACGCCCAGCCCGGTGGTGTCGTCGATGACATTGCCTTCGTGATCGATTTTAACGATGGTCGATGCAGTGATCTCGTCGAACATCAGGCCGTAGGGATTGATCAGGATATGGGAAGAGCCCGGCACGCGCGCGGTGAAATGGGTGAATATGAGATCGGTCCAGCGAAACTGCGCGGCCAGTTGATAGGCTGCGGCGAGCTCGCAACGCACCTCCCACTCCTCCGGGCTCACGCGCGATCGTACGCTGCCGGCGGCCACGGATTTCAAATTTCCGGTCTTGGCGCTCATAAAAACCCTCCTCGAATCAGACGCAATCATACACCGCGCCCGATCATATCCCCGCCTCGCGCGCGCCCAATGACCCCTGTGCTCCGTCCCCGGACTTCTGTCCTCTGTCTTCTGAGCTACACCCACCCCGTCGCTCCCAGCACCGCGCCCACTAATACCAGCAGCAGCAGATGGGCGCGCGTGCGCCAGACCAGCAGCGCCGTGACCACCGACACGACGACGTGATGCCAGCCTGGCGTTTGCGCGCCCAGAATCCAGCTGGTGGCGAACAGCAATCCAATCACGATCGGCGCCATGCCGGCCTTGAACGCGCGCACACTGCGCCATTCACGCCGCGCATTGCCCCAGCGGGCCGCGGCCAGTGCCAGCGTGGTGGACGGCAGCATGATGCCGAGCATGGTTGCCAGGACGCCGGCTAATCCGGCGGCCTGATAACCCATCACGGCGACAAACAGAATATTCGGTCCGGGCGAGGCCTGGGCGATCGCGATCGAGGCGTTGAACTGCGTATCGTTGAGCAATCCCATCTGGCCGATCAGCACCCGATGCATATCCGGCACTACCGTGATGGCGCCGCCGATCGACAGCAGCGACAGCATCAGGAAATGCCCGAACAGCGCGAGCATGTCAGCCGGGGGCGCCGCGCTCATGATTCGCGCGTGGATCCTGGCACGGGTTCGCGCAGCAACCGCGGCCAGGCGTAGGCGCAGGCCACCGCGCCCAGGGCAACAAGCACCGAGACCAGCGGCCAGCGCATCAAGGCCACTGCGGCAAAGGTCAGCAGGACCAGACTCCAGCAGACCGGCGCGCGCATTGGATTCTCACGCAAAGCGGCAAGCAACCTGAGGGCAGTGCCGGCAATCATGCCGGCGGAGACCGCGGCCATGCCGCGCAATGCTCCCGCCACCTCCGGGTACATCGCGAACTTTGCATAGAGCAGCGTGAGCGCAAGCACGATGATGAGCGGCACGGTCATCATGCCGGCGAGCGCCGCAAAGGCACCGCGCCATCCGAAAAAACGCTCGCCAACCATCAAGGAAAGATTGCACACGTTCGGGCCAGGCAGAATCTGCGCCATGGCCAGCATATCGACGAATTGCTCGCGCGAAAGCCAGCGCCGCTGCTCGCACAACACGCGCTGCGCGATCGCCAGCACGCCGCCGAAGCCTTGCAGCGCGAGCAGCGTAAACGCAACGAACAGTTCGCCGCAGGACGAGGGACGCGCGGGCACGGCAGGATGGCCGGTCATGGCAACGAACGCGGCATCGGGCATCCGCGATCAATGAATGTGAATCGCGAGGCGAGCATGGGTCACTTGTCCGGCGTGGCACGCCACTTCAGGCGCAAGGTCTCGCGGTTCTGGGTTACTTCGAAATGACCCAGAAAATTCTGACCGAGCAGCGCGGTATTGTCCAAACCCGGATTGACCGCCACGCTGCTGCCGGAAACTTCGAAGCAGGCGGCGCGCACCGTTTGCGCGCGCGTCACGCGGCCTTCGATACGGCCGGCTGCCGTATTGAACACCGCGGGATAACCGCCCGCCAGTCCCGCCTTGGCGGCATCGGCGGCCCCCACGGTTACCAGACTCGCGCCGGTATCGACGAGAAAACGCACGGCCACGCCATTCACCGCACCGTCCAGATAAAAATGTCCGTCGCGCTGCGCCGGAACCACCACCTCACGCGCCTGCGCGGGTCCGTCGCAACCGCTGACCTCGCTTTGCGCCCGCCCGAAATACTCGAATCCGGCGTAAGTCGCAGCACCGATGCCGGCCCATACGCCGATGGCAATCAGATGCCCTTTCATGATGAATGCGTGCAGGCGCTGCCGGGTATGCGAGGCGCCCATACGGTCGGGTCTTGCGTTCGGACAAGGGCAAACCGTTTGTTCGCACTTGGCCACCCACTGCTGCAGGTCTCGCTTTGCAGGGAACCCTTTCCGACGCCAACAGTCACACGGCACACCGCGTTAGTATTACGCCCCCCGGCCGCTACTGTGCGCCGCCCGCCCGTACGGCAACCGTTACCGTCTACTCCCATAAAGCCTATGAAAATTTCTTTTCGCGCCATGCCTTCGCTATACCTGATCGTGGCGGCAATCGTGCTGGCAATCTTCATGTTGACCCGCCTGGGTCTGCTGATGCACGTCGGAATTGACTCGGTGCCGCCTGCCCTGTGGCCCGGCCTGTTTCTCAAGGGGCTGTGGTTCGATCTGGCCGTTGGCTGCACCCTTCTCGCGCCCGTGTTGCTGTATGAAGCGGCGCTGCCCAATCGCTGGCGGCAGAGCCGCTGGCACGGGGTCTTGCGCCTGCTCTGGTTGTGGATATTCATCTCCATTCTGCTGTTCGGCGCGGTTTCCGAGGCGACTTTCTGGCTCGAGTTCTCAACCCGGTTTAACTTCATTGCCCTCGATTATCTGATCTACACGGCGGAAGTCATCGGCAACATCCGTCAGTCGTATCCGGTAGGGTGGATTATCTCCGGTATCGGCCTGACCGCGGCAGTAGTAGCCTGGCGCCTGGCGGCACGCATCCATCTGGCGGATCAAAGTCACTTCTCGGCGGCACAACGCATCGGGCTCGCGGCAGCCGCGATCGCGTTACCAACTCTATTGCTGAATCTGGCCAGTATTGAACAAATGCAAACCGGAGGCAATGCCTATGCCAGCGAGCTGGCCGGCAATGGTTTGTTCACCATGGCCGCGGCCGCGCGCCGAAACGAGCTCGATTACAACCAATTTTATCGAACCATTGCACAATCCCGGGCCGATGCGACTTTGCGCGATCTCGGCGTGGAGCGCCAGCCGCTGCTGGATGTCATCATAAATGACGGCGGTGCAGAAATTGACCCCAATGATCTGGCTGATGACAAGACACCGTTTTCCAGAGCACCCCGCAACGTCATTCTCATTTCGGTGGAAAGCCTTTCCGCCTCGTTCGTCGGCGCATATGGTTCAACAGAGGGCCTGACCCCGCGCATTGATGAATTGGCCGGGCAAGGTCTGAAATTTGAAAACGTCTATGCGACGGGCACGCGCACGGTTCGGGGTCTGGAGGCACTCTCGCTCGGCACACCTCCGATTCCAGGCCAGGCCATTGTGCGCCGGCCAGGCAACGAGCATCTGGTGACCATCGGCGAAATCCTGGAGCACCAGGGCTTTGGCACTTACTTTTTCGGGTCTTCAGGAAATCGAGTGGGTGATTTTGGGACATTTTAGATCGCTGGGAGCATGCAAGTGAGAATCTTGAGTCGCAGGTACTCCTCATCGCGCAGCCCATATGCGCGGCGCTGGATGACGCGAATCTTGTTGTTCAAGCCTTCCACGAATCCGAGAGAGACCTTGTTCTCTGGCTTGCAGTAGGCGGCGATGCCATCCCAATGACGATCGATCATCTGAGCGAACTTCTCGTAGGGTTCGAGTCGCTGCCACTTCAGGCTCGCGCGCCAGTTCTCGAAGAAGCGCCGCGCCCAGCCTTCGCGCTCGTAGTCCCAGAGTTGACCGAAGGACTCCTTGAGCAGGTAGGCGGTGTTCAAGCGCTTGTTGGCCGCCAGCAACGCCTTGAGGGACTGCCTGCCCTCCAGGGTGAGATTCTCGCGGTGCGAGAGCAGGGTGTATTTCTGACCCTTGATGAAGCGCCGATCGCGCCCGCTGAGCCGCGCGTATTCGCTCTTTCGCACCTTGTCGAGGGCTTCTCCCAGGTGGCGCATGATGTGGAACTTGTCAAACAGGATC
>JANNTE010000009.1:0-1613 GCA_031403365.1 Betaproteobacteria bacterium
CGTTGGTATTGTCATACCAGCTGCGCCGGTTAGCCGATACGCCGTAAACGATCTCGAAGCGCAGCTGGGGCGACTCGATCCCGATGCAGACGAGATGGGCCAGGTCGCGCGGACTGATCCAGATCGACAGCCGCCGCTTGTCCGGCGGCGCCACATTGACATTGCCGATGCGCATGCAGAAAACCTCGAGCCCGTACTTGTCGGCATAGAGGCTGCCCAATTGCTCGCCGAACACTTTTGCCACGCCGTAGCGGCTGTCGGGCTTTGGATAAACGCGATGATCGATGACCTCGTCGCGCCGGTAAAAACCGGTGGCGTGATTGCTGGTGGCGAACAACATGCGCTTCACGCCGTTAACGCGCGCGGCCTCGAACACGTTGTAGCAGCCGATGATGTTGGCGCGCAGGATCTCATCCCAGGGCCCTTCCACGGAAAATCCGCCCAGGTGCACGATGGCATCCGCGCCTTTGCTAACGCGCAGCATGTCGGAGAGTTTCGCAATGTCGCCTCGCGCAAATTTTTCCCCGGCAGCGAGTGCCTTGACCGGCCTGATGTCCGACAACACCAGTTTGTATTTTCCGGCCAGTTCGCGGCGCAGATGACTGCCGACATCGCCCGCAGCCCCGGTGATGAGTACGGTTTTCATGCGTTGATCCTTATGGCGAAAAAACCGGCCCGCAGAACTGTCCGCGGGCCGCAGCAGTGCCTGGAACTTTCGATCCCTCTACTTGAACAAGACCATAGCCTTGGTGACGGTAATCCAGACTCCCCAGGCCAGCGGTATGCCGACCAGAATCCAGAATGCCAGGACCAAGCCGCGATGGCTGCCTTGTCCGCTCACGGAAGCATCGCCACCAACCGCAGCCCTGGCCGCGGCATCGTGCGCGAGCTTGCGCTCGGCAGCCAGTTCGTCGTCGGACATGAACCATTTCGCATTCACCGGACGCACCAGCAGATTGCAGATGAAGCCGCCCACCAGCATGGCGGCCAATATATACATGGTGGTGTCGTAGGCGGCAGCCTTGGGCACGCCCTGCTTGATCTGGTAATCGTTGATGTAGTTCACCACCACCGGCCCCAGCACGCCCGCGGTTGACCACGCCGTCAGCAAACGACCATGAATCGCGCCCACCATCTGCGTGCCGAACATGTCGGCGAGATAAGCCGGAATGGTGGCAAAGCCACCGCCGTACATGGTCAGGATTATGCAGAACAGGCCGACGAACAAGGCCATGTTGCCGGCATGCCCGGCCGTCGGCGCGGCTGCATACAACAGAAAACCCAGTGTGAAAAACGCGAAGTAGGTCGCCTTGCGCCCGATGTAATCAGACAGCGACGCCCAGAAAAAACGACCGGCGATATTGAACAAACTGAGCAAACCGGTGAAACCCGCCGCGATTACCGCAATCTGTGCCAGCTGGTCCTTGCCCAGTTCGTCGAATTTCAGCTCCAACCCGATGAGCTTCCCGCCGAATATCTCTTGCAGCATCGGCGAGGCCATGCCGATCACTCCGATGCCGGCCGACACATTCAGGCACAGCACACCCCACAGGCACCAGAACTGCGGCGTCTTGTGCGCATTCTTCAGATGCACATGCTTTTGCGTAATCATG
>JANNTE010000010.1:0-8207 GCA_031403365.1 Betaproteobacteria bacterium
GGACGGCCCAGCGTGTCTTGATAAAGATGCCGCAGGGCATTCAGTTGCAAGACGTACTGGCTCCGCGACAACCCGCGGTCGGAGACCAAGTGGACCAGGTACTTGCGGACGTCTTCCTCGCCCAACGCTTCGGGGGATCGCCCAAAGAAGCGGGCAAAGGCGGCGACCGCGTGGGTGTACACCCGGATCGTGTTCAGCGAGAAGTTCTTCAACCGCAGGTCTTCGATGTACCGACGTCGCAACGGAGTCATGTCGCCACCTTCCCGGACGCAACAATCGCGTCACAGAAACGTGGCTCACAAAACCGCAGAGCGCAAATCGGTAGAATCAACACAACCGGTATGCACGGACCGGCCAACTGACCGTGGAGCTCGCCAGAAGTGCGCCAACGAGGTCGGCGTCAAGTGCCCACGCGCAGCGTTTAGTTCAACGACGGGAATCGGGGCACACCGCGATCGGTGAGCTCCTGGAAGCGGAACGTGATCAGAGTACCTACTTCCGGCGGACGCTCGCGCTGGGCGTCCGTGAAGCCCGTGCCGACCGAGAAGGTTGTGCCGTCGGGCATGGCTACCAAGAGCGCTCCGAGGCGGCCACGATGGCGACCAGTGCCGGGCAGGTGCTCGATGACGCGGGCCTCGGCATCGTGAAAGCGTTTGACCTTCAACAGTGTCGGCGATCGACCGGCTTCGTAGCGTGAGCCCGGCTCGCGCAGCATGAGTCCTTCGCCACCCAGCGCGGCGATGCGGTCCAGCTCGACCGTCAAGTGATCCGAACCGCGGCAACGACCACCGTCGTGCTCGTAACGGGAGAATTGCTTGAATCGTAGCCATCTTAAGCTGGTTTGCCATCACGGACCTCCTTCCGCAGCAGGTCCGCCAATAGGGCCCGATTCTTGATACAATCGAAGGCGCGAACCGACTTCACAGTGTCCAATCTCGACTTCCTTTTGCTTCGTTTTCTTTGATCGTCTCTTCCATAACCAGCAAACTGGGGCGACAAACACGTGAGCGACATCACCTGTATCTTGTCGGCCATTGAAGAAGGCGATCCCCAGGCCGCCGAAAAGCTCCTGGCGATCGTATACGCAGATTTGCGCCGGCTGGCCGCGCGGAAGCTGGCGCACGAAAAGCCGGGACAGACACTCGAGGCGACCGGACTGGTTCACGAAGCCTACCTACGGCTCTTTTCCGGCGACGGCGACAAACAACACTGGGACAGCCGGCGACATTTCTTCGCTGCCGCAGCCGAAGCGATGCGGCGTATCTTGATCGAAGCAGCTCGGCGCAAGAAGCGTCTGCGACACGGGGGCGACCGACAGCGTGTCGACTTGCTCGATCAAGATCTGGCTGTCGACGAATCGCCTGACGAATTGCTCGCCTTGGATCAGGCACTGATCCAATTAGGCTTGCAGGACGGGACCGCCGCCGAACTGGTCAAATTGCGTTTTTTTACTGGACTGTCACTCGAACAGGTCGGCGAATTGCTCGGTTACTCGCGCGCCACGGCCTACCGCCAATGGAATTATGCGCGGGCCTGGCTCCGCTGCGAGATTCAAGCGCAGAGCAGATCGGGGAGACATTTAGCAGATTCTTCGTCGGAATCATGAGACACACCGCCACGGACGTCGCATGACTTGCTGAGCGCTCAGTATT
The DNA here is from genome assembly GCA_031403365.1 of Betaproteobacteria bacterium. Lineage (GTDB taxonomy): Bacteria > Pseudomonadota > Gammaproteobacteria > Burkholderiales > JACQAP01 > JACQAP01. Next base: position 1,653 of record JANNTE010000010.1, read on the forward strand.
CGAAAGGATGATGCCGTGTCGGTCGACCCTGATCGGGCGAAGTCGATCTTTCTAGCTGTCGTCGAGAAGCCCCCGGCGGAGCAGTCCGGCTACTTGAGCGAGGTTACCGCCGGCGATGACGCCGTTCGCGCGCGCGTCGAAGCCCTCCTGCAAGCCCACCTTGAGGCCGACAGTTTTCTGGAGCGGCCGGCGGTCCAGTTCGGCGCCACGCTCGATCTTTCGCTCGACCAGCTCCCTCTGGCTGAGGGCCCGGGCGCGCTCATCGGTCCTTACAAGCTATTGGAACAAATTGGCGAAGGCGGCATGGGCGTTGTCTACATGGCCGATCAACAGGTACCGGTGCGGCGGCGGGTGGCCCTCAAGATTATCAAGCCGGGCATGGACACGCGACAGGTTATTGCGCGATTCGAGGCCGAGCGCCAGGCATTGGCGTTGATGGACCACTCAAATATCGCGCGCGTGCTCGATGCCGGGGCAACCAATTCAGGCCGTCCCTACTTCGTGATGGAGTTAGTCCGCGGCGTTCCCATCACAGAGTACTGCGACCAGAACGACTTGAGCGTGCGAGAGCGGTTGGAGCTGTTCGTTCAGGTCTGTCACGCCGTGCAGCACGCGCATCAAAAGGGGATCATCCATCGCGACATCAAGCCTTCGAATGTAATGGTTACGGTCGATGGTGGCAGGGCCGTGCCGAAGGTGATCGATTTTGGAGTTGCCAAAGCGACTAACCAGCAGTTGACAGACAAGACGCTGTTTACAAACTTCTCACAGATGATCGGCACACCGCTGTACATGAGTCCCGAACAGGCAGAAATGACGAGTCTGGACGTTGACACGCGCGCGGACATCTACTCGCTGGGAGTGCTGCTCTACGAGCTACTCACAGGCACGACGCCGTTCGAGAAACTGCGCTTGCACGACGCGGCATTCGATGAGATCCGGCGGATCATTCGTGAGGAAGACCCTCCCAAGCCAAGCACGCGGATCAGTTCGTCGCGCGATACGCGGACGGCAACGGCGACTCATCGACAAGTCGATCCCGACCGGCTCGGTCAGCTCTTGCGCGGCGACCTGGACTGGATTGTGATGAAGTCGATCGATAAGGATCGGAACCAACGATATGAAACGGCTGCCGCGCTAGCGCGCGATGTTCAGCGGTACCTGGCGGATGAGCCGGTCGAGGCCTGTCCGCCATCGGCTGCGTACCGGTTTCGGAAATTTGCGCGGCGAAACCGGGTTGCAATCACCACCGCGGTCCTTGTATCCAGCTCGCTTGTTCTCGGTACCTTCGTAAGCACCTGGCAAGCCGTCCGCGCCACGCGAGCGGAGCATTCCGCTGAAGCTGCCCGTTTGTCGGAAGCTTTGCAGAGAACCGAGGCAGAGAGGCAAAGTGAGCAAGCCAAGGCCAACTACGAAAGCGCCCGATCAACGGTCGACGCGTACTTTACGTTGGTCAGCGAGAACAAGCTTTTGGACGTACCGGGATTGCAACCGCTTCGCACAGATCTACTAGAGGCCGCCTTACGGTTCTATCGAGAACTTGCCGCCAAGCAACCGGATGACCCGGCGGTGCTCGCGGATTTGGCCGTTACCTATCTGCGAGTTGGGGTTGTGTATCACACCACCGACCGCAACGACGATGCGATCCTGGCGCTAAAGAGCGGAATCGAAGTGGTCAAGCAACTTCGGGCTAATCATCCCGGCGCCGCACGCCATCATCAAGAGCTTGCCGGATTTTGGAAGGGCTGGCGCCGCATTAGCACCAACACGGCCCTGCCACGCGATCCCGTGTTGGCCTTCGCGGCGTTGCAAGAATTGGCCGACCTGTGGGAACGATTCTCGCTTGAGAACCCGGGGGCGGCCGGATTCCAAAGTGATCTGGCCGCGGCGTACTACTTGGTTGGTGACATGCTCACTTCGAGTGGCGAAACGGCCCAAGGATTGGTGTTCTTGCGCAAAGCCCGCGAGCAATGCGACGTTCTCGTACGCGAGCATCCGGGCGTAGCCGAGTACCGCGCGGACCTTGCGCGGACCTGCGAGGATTTGGCGTCGCGCCTGGAGCGTACCGGTAGTTCCCGGGAAATTGACGAGGCAGCCCGGACGGCATTGACGCTACGGTCGCAACTCGTGGAAGAATTTCCGGACGTGCCTCAACACCGTTTGGACCTGGTGGATAGCCTCAAGAGCATGAGCCTTCGTGTCGCGCGCGCCGGCGAACACCAAGAAGCCGAGGAGCTCTGTGGCCGGGCCGTAGCGATCTGCCGCGACATGGTTAACCGGTTCCCACGAGTGCCACTGTACAGAGAGAACCTGATTCTTGCCGAGAACGTGCTCTTGAGAATTGAAGAACAGACGGGGAAGCTCTCCGACGAGCAAGCCGAGCGGAGTCGCCTCGATACGATCGCCCAACTGGCAAGCTTGGCCAGCGAGTTTCCCAACAATGGCTTCTTCCCACCGCACCTTGCTCGCCGCTATCACGATCTGGCGCATTATCTGCAACGCCGCAACCGCTCCGACGAGGCGATCGCTGCCTTCCGTCGCGAAAAGGATCTTATTGAAGCATTGGTCCGCGAACAACCTATTCAGCCGAATCACCGACTAGCACTTGCCAACGCCAATCTGGACCTGGGCGCGTTGCTGGTGCGCCGTGGACATCTTCCAGAAGGTGACGCTTTGTGCCGGCAAGCGCGGGACACGTTTGAAAAGCTCGTCGCCGAGTTTCCTGCAAATCCCGAGTACGTTCATGACCTGGCAGATTGCCGGCAACGCATGAGCGAGATTGCGTCGGGTCGCGACGCCAACACAAGCCAACGGCCGTGAACCTAAGGCCCGTGGCCATCACCCTGCCCGTGTTCATGTCGCATCGGGGCGCGGGGATTCCCCTCCAAGCATCCCTTGGGTAGGCAAAGGCCTGCTCGAAAGGGTCAGTCTGGCTGCATGGCGTCTCGGCCCTTCGACTCCTTGGGAGTCGTCGAGGCGGCTCATCGCAACACGTCGCCTGAACAGCGCAACAATCGTGTGGCATGCTTTTTATGCAAACGGCCGAGGCCCACTTGAAAGCCACAGCGAGGAATCCCAACCGGAATAATCCAAAAAGTTGTTGATTTCGTGAGACAAACCGGCCGGGGCGTCGCATGTCTTACGGAAGGTTCCAGCGGCGTGCCAATCTTCCGCGCCGTGAGGATGGCGGCGGCACAAGGAACGGTCGTGATTCACGTCACGGCTGGCATTTTCGCCACTTGATGACTGGAATCCGCATGCACCAGACGGGCATCACTAGCAGTCGCGGAAGCCCCAGCGCTCGGTCCCGTGCTCGGCGAGACAAGTCACGGGTCTACCAGGCCGCGCCCGCGCTGCGCCGGTTGCGGGTCGAACCGCTTGAAGATCGCAGACTACTGACTGTTAGCCTGGTTAGCGGTCTTGTTTCCTGGGACGAGCAAGGCCCCGGACCAATCAGCGGCGGCCAGGTCGAGGGGCTGACTGACAGCGCCGTGGCCGGAGCCGTTCAGGCCATCGCCGTCGACCCGAATGACTCCAACGTGGTTTACCTTGGCTCCGTCAACGGCGGCATCTGGAAGACGGACGACGTGACGGAGGTGGACCCGAGCTGGCGAGCGCTGGACGATCAACTGGCATCGCTCTCTATCTCGGCGCTGGCTGTCAGTAAGCTTAATAGCGACCTTGTTTTTGCAGGCTCTGGGCGGGTAAGCAGCGCGGCGCTGCAGGGGATTGACGGCGGTCTTTTCAAATCCGTCGATGGCGGCGAAAACTGGGCGGAAGTCGGCAAAAGCTGGGCGGCAGTCGCGGACTCACGCTCGGTTTTCCAGGGCAAGACCATCTCCGCCATCGCGCTATCGTACGCCGACGTCAATCGGGTGTTCGTGGCAACCGTCTCGGGACCAGCCGGTCTGTGGCTCAGCACGGACGGCGGAGAGCACTTTGCACGAGTAACCATCGCCAACGGCTTTCCGGACATTGCCCAGGTCAGCGACATGGTCGCCGATCCGGTCAATCCCGGCCGCCTGTACGCAGCGGTGGCCAACAGCGGAGTCACGAACGGGATCTATCGCAGCACCAATGACGGCGCGACGTGGCAGCGCGTCTCAGCCGATCCAACCAACGGCATCAAGCTCGAGGAAGACGTCGACGGATTCGACAACGACGACGACAGTCAAAGCGATTCGACGGATCCCGACGAGGGCATGCAATTGGCGACCCGGATTCGCCTGGCCGTCAGCAACGCTAGCCCACAGCCACTCTATGCCGCCATCGTCCAGGCCCCGCGCACCACCGTGGCCCAGAATTTCTCCGCGGGCGGAACCATGCTCACGGTTACTGACACCAGTAGCTTCGAGCCGGAAAATAACATTATCATCGACGCCAAGGCGGTTGATGTGAGCCTCAACGATGAGGCGACGGCAACTTCCTTCACGCTCGTGGTGGGCACCGTGGCGGATTTTGCGGCCGGAGACTACGTCGAAGTCTCCGTCTCCTCGAACGCCCGCAACGAGCGCCATGTCGTTCAAGCTGTGGGCACGCCGCTCGGAGTGCCTACGATCACGTTGGCTACGCCGCTGCAACACACTTACCCGACTGACATCAGTGTTGTCCGTCGCGTGCCGGAGACGGCTCAAATCCAGTCCGTCGATGCGGTGAACAAGCGCATCACGCTCACCAACTCTTTGCCGCACAATCATCGGCCCGGGCAGCAAATCGCTTTGGCCGACAACCGCAAGCGACTGGAAGGCGTGTTTCGCGCGACGGGCGCGGGCACGGTATGGACCGCGCTTGGGGCCCCCACCACGCCGGAATTTCTCAACGGCGCTTACTACCTCGCCGGGGTCAACCCGGGCGGTCAGGGTGATCTTCATTTTTCGATGGTCGCCGACCCCACCATCGCCAATGTGGTATACGTCGGCGGTGACCGGCAACCTGCGCCGCTTCCCAACTATATCGGAGCGAAGAATTACTCCGGACGCCTCTTCATTGGCGATTCATTGCTGCAGCCCAGCATCCGATGGCAGCCGATCACGCACAACTTCGCCGATCCGGACGGCATCGGAGGAGATCCGGGAACCGCCCCCCATGCCGATTCGCGGGCCATGACGTTCGCCGGCGACGACCTGCTCGAGGCCGACGACGGCGGCATCTACCGCCTCAAGAATCCCAGCACGCTTGCCGGTCGCGTGTGGGAGTCGATCAACGGAGATTTGCGGGTCGGCGAGATGTATTCCGTGGCCTACGACCGGCTGAATAACGTTGTATTGGCAGGAAACCAGGACACGGGCGTCGCCGAGCAGGTGAATCCGGGTCAGCCATACGTTTGGACGACCGTCCTTCAAGGGGATGGTTCGATCCAGGCGGTCGAAGTCGTCGACGCCAACACCGTGAATCGCTACTCGCTGGGAGGTGCGCTCGATTCCCTCATTCGTCGCACGGTTGAGACCGGCAGCCTGCCGCCGCAGAATGCGCCAGTGCGTCTGGCAGCCGCTACGAATTCGGCAAATCTGAGCGGCCTTCGGCCCGGGGGAGTGGATAACGGAGGTCGCTTCGTTCTCAATGCCGTTGAGCCCAGCCGGATGCTGCTGGGATTCAAGGGACTCTACGAAAGTACCACCCCGGCCAGCCGGGGCGACGTGATCAAGCAGATCGGCCCGCCGCTACCTTCCCAGATCTCTGCGATGGCTTACGGCGGCAGGGATCCCGACGGCACGCCCCATTGGGACGTCATCTACGTAGTTGGGGCGGATGGGTACCTCCGTGTACGGCTGCCGAATTCGGCGCCAGGCGTGTTCGTCAAGCGCCAGATCAATCCGCCCAGCGGGGCCGTCGGTCGGATCAAGGACCTGGCGCTCGATCCCGACAACTGGCGGATCGTCTATGCCGTGGACGACAACCGAGTCTACAAGAGCATCAATGAGGGCGTGAGCTGGAGCGACATTACGGGCACATTCCCGGCGATCCAGCCGGGCGCCTCCAGAAATTTCAGAACGATCGAGATTGTCAAGACGCCTGCCGGCAAGGTGGTGTTGGTGGGTGGTAACGGCGGAGTCTATCGCACGGCCGATCCTGCTGTGGGATCGTCGCCAGTGTGGACCGAGCTGGGCATGAATCTGCCCAACGTCATGGTCTACGATCTGCGCTACGATGAGCCCTCCCATGTTCTCATCGCGGGCACGCTCGGCCGCGGCGCGTGGAAACTCACCGACGCCCACAACAAGTTGGCACCGCACATCCTGGTGATCAACGGCGACGACAACCCGTTTCAGCCCGACGACGAAATCCGATTGGCGCGGCGCGCGGCGAACCCGACGATCCTGGATGTGTTCGTGAACAACACGACGCCAACGGCCAGCTTCTCGATACCCTTGTCTTCCGTCAATCGCATTGAAGTCAAGGGTATCGCTGGAAATGACCGATTGATCGTTGACAGCAGCCATGGGCCGATTAGCGTTCCGGACATCGAATTCGATGGCGGGACAGGTGCCACGAACACTTTGGAGTTGATCGCGGCGGCTGGCCAAACCGAGTTGTTGCGAACCGGTCCGACTGGCG
>JANNTE010000011.1:0-1633 GCA_031403365.1 Betaproteobacteria bacterium
GGTCAGCACGGGGTGGCAACGGCCACCATTGCGGCGCTGTTCGGCATGGAGTGCGAAGTGTTCATGGGGGAGGAGGATATCCATCGCCAGTCCTCCCCCACAAAAGGAACTTCGACGATGCCAACCTATCAATTCGAGGCCATGGACTCGACCGGAGCCGAGATCAAGGACGTGATCGACGCCCCCAACCAAGAAGAAGCCCAGGCGACGATTCGCCAGATGGGCTACTTCGTCACCAAAATCACCGTCAAGAAGCAGAAGAAGGCGGCCGCCGAAAAGGCCAAGGCCGGCCGCAAACGGGGCTTTGCCATCGGCGGCGTCAACTCCAAGGTGCTGTGCGCCTTCACCCGCCAGCTCTCGATTCTGCAAGACGCCGGTCTGCCGATCTTGCGGAGCTTGCGAATTTTGGAGCAGCAGTCCAAGCCGGGCCGTTTCAAGAACAGCCTGATGGACGTGTGCGACGAGATCGAAGGCGGCTCGACGCTGTCGGAAGGCATGGCCAAATGCCCCAAGGCTTTCAACCGGCTGTACGTCAACATGATCAAGGCCGGCGAGGCGGGCGGTGCCTTGGAAGTCATCTTGCAACGGCTCGCCGAATTCCAGGAGCGGTCTCAGTCGCTCAAACGCAAGATCAAAGGCGCCATGATCTACCCGGTCGTGGTCATCTCCGTGGCCGTCGGCATCTTGACGTTCATCATGATCAAGATCGTGCCCTCGTTCCAAAAAATCTTCGACGATTTCGACACCGAGCTGCCGCCGATGACCATCGTGCTGATCGCCATTTCCAACGCGGCCGTCAACTACTGGTATCTCATCCCGGGCTTACCCATTTCGTTGTGGCTGTTCATCAAATTATTGCGCAAGTTCAAAGCCGGCCGCGTCGGCTGGGATATGTTCGTGCTCAAGATGCCGGTCTTCGGCCCGTTGGTGGAGAAGAACATCCTGGCCCGCACCACGCGCACCCTGGGCACGCTGGTCACGAGCGGCGTGCCGATTCTCGAGGCGCTGAACATTACGCGCGAAACGGCCGGCAACGCCACGTTCGAATACATGTTCTCCAAAGTCTCGGAATCGATTCGCGAGGGCGAGAGCATCGCCAAGCCGATGAAGGAATATTCCAAGATGTCCTTCCATCCGTTTTGCGCGTTCTTCTGGTTCTTCTTCATCGCCGGCCCGGTGGGCCTGCTGTTGTACATGGGCCGCATGAACTCGCGCGTCATCGACGACCTGACGGTCAACATGGTCGACGTCGGCGAGGAGACGGGCGAGCTGGACACGATGCTCTACAAGGTGGCCGACACCTACGACGAAGAGGTCACGGTGCTCACCGAGAGCCTGGTGAGCCTGATGGAGCCCTTATTGATTATCGTGCTGGGCGGTGCGGTGGGTTTTATCGTCATCGCCCTGTTCATGCCGCTGGTGAAGATGATTACGGATTTGTGTCATTAGGGGAGGAGTGCGGAATGATGAAGGTTGAAGGATGAAGGCGGGAGGAATGAATCATCAACCCGACGCGCAAGCGAGGGCAAAGGCGAGAACCACGATTCAGGAACATAGCCATGCAGAGCGAAAGAGAAGATAGTGGTCAGGGGTCAGGGGTCAGGGGTCAGTTGACGGATGTTGCCGCCGCCTC
>JANNTE010000012.1:0-5128 GCA_031403365.1 Betaproteobacteria bacterium
TGCGGGTAAAGACATAATCGAGGAAGGGCTGACGCGCGGCAATGATGGCTTGCAGCGCCTCGCGTTCGGCTTCATTCCAGCCAATAGTCACCGGAGGGGCGCTGGTATTTCCTTCCAGCGTATCGACGCGAATGCCCAGCATCTCCAGCACCGGGCCGGAAACCTTGCTGAAGTTGCCGTTTTCATCCTGTTCCCAGTACCAGTCGCAGGCCAGATCAGTGAGGCTGCGATAACGCGCTTCGCTTTCGCGCAGTTCGGCGGTGCGCTCCCGCACCGTGCGTTCCAGTTCTGCGTTGTAGTTCTCAAGTTTTTTGTACAGCAGCCGCACTTCCAGAAGATTGCGGATTCGCGTCTTGACCTCGACCAGATCGAACGGCTTGCTGACAAAATCCTTGGCCCCGGCCTGCAATGCGCGCAGCTTGTGGCCGGGTTGTGCTGTAAGCACCAGCACCGGCAGATAGGGGTCCTCGATATTGGACTTGAGGCCTTCCATCACCTCAAAGCCATCCATGACAGGCATCTGCAGGTCAAGCAGAATCAAGTCGTAACGGTGTTGGCGATGCAGCGCGCAGACCTCCTGCGAATTCATGGTCGAGGTTAGATTGGTGTATCCCGCTTCACGCAGCGTTTCCTTGAGCAGACTGATGTTTGAGTCCTGATCGTCCACGATCAAGATGCGGGCGTTGAACAGGTCGCTCTGAGCAATCACTGAACGATTTCCTCCTGGGTGAGTTGATCTTCCGCCTTGCGCGAAGATTTTAATGCCATGTCGAGCGCGGCGAAGAACTGGTTGACTCTGATGGGCTTAGTCAGGTAATTGAAGAATCCAGCTTCAAGGGCTTTCTCGATATCGCGCGGCACCGCATTGGCACTCAGGGCGACGATCGGAATATGCGCCGTCAAGGTGTCGGCGCGCAGGATTTTCATGGCGTCGATGCCATTGATGCCGGGCAGATTGATATCCATCAGGATCACGTCCGGCAAATAGGTGCGTGCAAACTCGACGCCGAGCGCGCCGTCCGCTGCAGAGATCAGGCGCAAGTTCTCGCGACGTGCAATGAGTTGTTCGACCAGTTCCAGGTTGGCCGTATTGTCTTCCACGTAAAGCACGGTGCGCAGTGGGCCATGCGGCGCCGGTGGTTGCTCCTGCAACGTGTCCTCGCCGGTTTGACTGGCGAAACGTGGCGCGGTCGCCAGACTCAAGTCGATCCAGAACATGCTGCCCTCGCCGACCACGCTTTCGACACCTATCGTGCCTCCCATCAATTCAACCAGACGCTTGGCCACCACCAGGCCGATACCCGTACCCTCCTCCGCGCCGGCCTCCTTGCCGAGACGATTGAATGGCTGGAAAAGATGCGCGAGCTGTTCCGAATTCAGACCCATGCCGGTGTCGCGTATGCTGATATGCAGCGTTTCCGGCGCGCTCAGCGTGCACTGCACGGTAACCACACCTTCCGGCCTGTTGTACTTGACGGCGTTGAACAGCAGATTGATCAATACCTGTTTGAGCCGGACCCGATCGGCGGAAACAAAAGTGGGGACGTCAAAACTAGGGAAGGTCATGCTGAGGCCGCGTTTGTGCGCCTGCGGTTCGATCATGGCGCGGCATTCGAGCATCACTTCGGCCAGTGACACCGACTCATGCGACAGCGTCACCTTGCCCGATTCGATCAGCGCCAGATCGAGAATTTCATTGATCAGCTCCAGCAGGTACCAGCCGGCCTTGAGAATCTGCTCGAGACTGCGCATTTGCGCGAGCGAGGGCGGCGGCGCGCCGGACTCCATGAGCTGGGCGAAACCGAGGATGGCATTGAGCGGGGTGCGCAGTTCATGGCTCATGGCAGAGAGAAATTCGGATTTCGCCTGGTTGGCCTTTTCCGCCACGGCCTTGGAAATCTCCAGCGCGATGTTCCTGTCCGTGAGTATGGTCTGATTTTCGGCCTGGATGTCGTGCAAAGTCTTCTGCGCGGCATATTCCGTGGTGACATCGCGGAACACCAGGACCGCGCCGACAACCTTGCCAGCGGGGTCGCGTATCGGCGCACAACTGTCGGCGATCGAGCGCTCGACGCCGTGGCGCGCAATCAGAATCGTGTGGTTGGCCATGCCTTGTGTCGTGCCATGCTCCAGCGTGGAGATTATCGGGACGGCCGCGGGCAGCCGCGTTTCCTGATTGATGATATGAAAAATCTCGTCCACTGCGCGACCGCTGGCATCAGCCCGGTTCCAGCCGGTGAGCTTCTCGGCCGAGGGGTTCAAAAAAGTGATCCGTGCCCCGGCATCGGTGGCGATCACCGCGTCGTCGATGGAATTGAGCGTCACCGAGAGCCTGGCCTCGCTCACCAACAGTTTGAGGTTGGTCTGATGCAATTCCTTGTTCAGCGCCTCCTGAACATCGAGCAAGCGCAGGGTTTCCAGATGCACCGCACTCTTTATCGTCCGCACGCTATATCGCCGCATCATATAGGCGAACGCCAGTGCGTAAATCAAGGCCAGAAAACTGGCAATCGTAATGGCAATAAGAAGATTGCGCATACTGTTTTCGAAACCGGCGTCACGCCGGGCCAACAGCCCCTCTTCCAACTGGACGAAATCTGCAATCTCGACGCGGATCGCATCCATCAACTGCCTGCCCTCACCACTGCTTACCACCGCAAGTGCGGCCCCGATCTGATTGTTCTGGCGCAACTCGATGATGCGCGACAATCCCGCCAATTTAGCGGCAACCAGCGGAATCAGCGCATCCAGGTGGATTTTCGTGGTTTCTAGCACGGCAATATTGCGCAATGCTTTTAGCTGACCGGATATCTGCTTGTGCTGCGTTTCATAGGGTTGCAGAAAAACCGCATCCCCGGTCAACAAAAAGCCGCGCGTCCCGGTCTCGGCATCTGTCAACGCGGACAGCAGGTCATCGGCGCCGCGGATAACCTTGTAGCTCTGGTTCCGCGCTGCGGCGGCTTGTTTGATCTGCTGAACAGTCCAGAACGACATCGCCGCGCCCAACGCTACCAGCAGGGTCGCACCGATGAAGAAGCCGAGCATTCTATTTCGCGATGTCACGATAACTTGTCCACAGGTGTGCGGCAGATTCCGTTATACGCCGACTGCAAAATGCAGCACGATTCGTTTGCGCTGACCCGCTCCGGACAACCAGTCCGATGATCCGCTCTTTCCACGCAACTCTCTGTGCGCCAGCCCACGCACTACAATTGAAACCGTCTTGAGCCTTCTTCAAATGAAGCAAGTCAGAAAGCACCGACCCTCCCAGGGCAAACGCAGGAAACCGATCTGACCTGCCGTTTCGAATGAAGTACAAATCAATCGGGCGCGCCATGAATGGGGTTAGTGCTTGTCCGGAAGTGTGCGCACATCGTTGAGCAGGCGCTCGTACTCTTTCTTGACCACCTTGTAGCACTCGCAGACCAGGGTCTCCAGACCTGCGCGATCCAGCACGCTGATGTGGCCCCGGCGGTAGCTGATGAGCCCCGCCTGCTGCAAATGGCCGGCTGCCGCGGTAACGCCTTCGCGCCGCACGCCGAGCATGTTGGCGATCAATTCCTGCGTCATCGTCAGATCGCTCGAGGGTTTGCGATCAAGCGTCAGGAGCAGCCAGCGGCACAATTGCTGTTCCAGCGAGTGATGGCGATTGCACACCGCCGTCTGCGCCATTTGTGCCATCAGCGCCTGGGTATAGCGTAACAACAGGCGCATCAGGACACCGGCGCGGTTGAATTCCTCCATCAGCAACTGCGCCTTCAAGCGGTACCCGTGTCCCGCAGTCAGTGTAACGGCGCGGCTGTTCGTGGTGTTGCCGCCCATGAACAGCGAAACTCCGAGGATGCCCTCGTTGCCGACACCGGCGATTTCCGCCGAGGCACCATCTTCCGTCACGTAGTGCAACGAGACGATGGCGCTGGTGGGGAAGTAAACATGGACCAACTGTCCCCCCGACTCATAGAGCACTTCACCAAGCGGCATCGGCACCAGCTCCAATCTGGGTTGCAGACGTTCAAACTCAGCCAGCGGTAGGGCGGCGAGCAGATGATTCTGTCGCGGGTCGTGCGCGGGTATCAAATTCGCTCTCCGGTTCCTCGGTCGGGGTTGACTCGACATCTGTGCAGGGCGCGCACGGCTTTGTGCCCGCCAAAGGCCTGCCCCGTCAGACTGACAGCATACGGCAGGTTGGCGCTTCGCTGTGTGCGCCACCGCACATAGCTTCCTTGCCCTTCGGGCACATTGCTTCCCTGCCCTGTGGACACATAGCTTCCCTGCCCTGTGGGCGCATAGCTTCCCTGCCCTGTGGGCACATAGCTTCCCTGCCCCGCGGGCACATCACCTCTTTACCTGTGTGGACGGCAGCACATCGCTTTCCGGCCGTCCAGCCCGATACCTGCTTTCGCATGCGCACCCCTCGTGGATCAGCGAAGTGCCCGGTGTTTTTGAAGTGCCCGGTGTGTTTGAAGTGCCAATGGCTCGACGGCAAACGGGTGGGGCTTTGTATGCCAGCGCACCGACTGCCGGTGGATGAGCGGCTAGTCTGAGCTCGTTACCGGAATATGAGCCGCAAACAACAAGGAATTCGCCGTGAATTTAACCCTGACCATCGGTCCGCTGCTCGCGCTTATCGCCGGGATTCTTATTCTTGTTGTACCCCGGCTGCTCAATTACATAGTCGCCGGTTATCTCATTGTGATCGGACTGCTCGGGCTTTTCGGCGCCGGCGGCATGCACCTGCGATGAACGCCGTTTTTACCCGGTTTGATGCCGGCTCAGGCGCGCGTGGCGCAACGCACGGGAGGGCATTTTATTTCAAACTGGCCACAGGCCTGTTGGCTGCTGCAATCATCCTGGGTGGCGCTTATGCCGGCAGCTCGATGATTTCGGCGGATCTCGAAACCAGTTACCGCAGAGCCGGGACGGTCAGGCCGGTGCTTGCGCCCGAGCATGCCAGTGCAATGCAGCAAGTTGTGTTGAGTTCCAGATGCTACCTTTTAACCAACGCGAAAAAAAACATCTGTCGTGCGCGGATAAAACCGTAACGAAAATGCGATGGCCTCGATAAGCGCTGCGGAGGCATAAGGACTGCATCCGGCCAGTCGAAGAGGGCGGGATGCACAAATACCAA
>JANNTE010000013.1:0-30121 GCA_031403365.1 Betaproteobacteria bacterium
CGGATGGCGTAACCGGAACGAGGGTGCGGTATTCTAAGCGCTACGTTGAGAGTGGCGCGAAGGTAAAAGTGGGATATTCTTGGCGCTGCCTATTGAGCATTCCACAATACATGACAGAATTCCTGGTCAAGTTCGTTTCCCTCATCCCCACCCTTCTCCCGGAGGGAGAAGGGCTCTTTTCCTCCCTCTCCCTCCGGGACAAGGGCACACTTGAAGCGGAGCAGAGGGATTGAGGGTGAGGGAAACACGTGTCATGAATTACGAAAAGATCAATAGGTCCTGATCTGTCATTCCTGCCCGGGCGACCGAACCCGATCATAGCGACCCACATGAACGCTCCCACAGAAAGCCCAATTCGCCTGACCGCTCTCAGCCATGGCGGCGGCTGCGGTTGCAAGATTGCCCCGGCCGTATTGTCAGAGATTCTTTCGCGCACGCCGCTGCGCACCGTGCCGAAGGAACTGCTGGTCGGCATCGAGACCAGCGACGACGCGGCGGTGTATCGCCTGAACGACGACCAGGCCATCGTTGCCACCACGGATTTTTTCACACCCATCGTCGACGATCCATATGACTTCGGGCGCATTGCGGCGACCAATGCCATTTCGGATATCTACGCCATGGGCGCGCAACCGATATTCGCACTCGCCGTGGTCGGCATGCCGCTCGATAAGCTGCCGGTCGATGTCATCCAGCGCATTCTGGCCGGCGGCGAGTCGGTGTGCGCGGCGGCGGGCATTCCGATCGCCGGCGGCCATTCCATCGACACGCTCGAACCCATCTACGGTCTGGTGGCCCTGGGCATCGTGCATCCGGACAAGGTCAAGCGCAACAGCCGCGCGCAGGCGGGTGACACGCTGATTCTCGGCAAGCCCCTGGGCGTGGGCATTCTTTCCGCGGCGCTGAAGAAGGGAAAGCTGTCCTCCGAAGGCTATCGGCAAATGCTGGCCGCGACCACGCAGCTCAATACGCCCGGATTGAAGCTCGCGCAATTGCCCGGCGTGCACGCCATGACCGATGTGACCGGCTTTGGTCTGGCCGGGCATCTGCTCGAAGTCTGCCGCGGCTCCGGATTGGGCGCCGGCGTGCGCTTCGACGATCTGCCGGTGCTGGATGACGCGCGGGAATGGGTCATGAAAGGCCTGGCTACCGGCGCCTCGGCGCGCAACTGGGCGGGCTACGGCCATGAGGTGAAGCACGCTGGAGGTCTGCCGGACTGGCAACGCGATCTGCTCACCGATCCGCAGACATCGGGCGGCCTGCTGGTGGCCTGCGCGCCCGGGACAGCGGACGACGTGCTGCACATTTTTCAGACCGAAGGTTTCTCCGGGGCCTGCGAAATTGGCGTCATGACGCCCGGTGAAGCGGTGCTCACGATCACGCCATGAGTCAATTTTCGGGAAACCCCGGCGCGATCACCTGCGCCACCTGCAAAGCCTGCTGCTGCAAGCTCGAAGTGATCCTCATGGGCGAAGATGATCCGCCCGCGGAATTTGTCGCCAGCGATCCATGGGGCGGACAAGTCATGCGGCGTCTGGCTGACGGCTGGTGCGCCGCCGTGGACCGGGTCACGATGCGCTGCCGGATTTACGACCGACGGCCAGGCGTTTGCCGCGCTTTCGCCGTCGGCGAGAACGAGTGCCTGACCGAGCGTCTGGCACTTCGCTTGTGATGGTGCCATGACGGGCCAAACCGACACAGACGAGGTCATTGCCCGGACGCGGCTCTGGCTTGAGCGCGCGGTCATTGGTCTGAATCTCTGCCCGTTTGCCAAACCCG
The DNA here is from genome assembly GCA_031403365.1 of Betaproteobacteria bacterium. Lineage (GTDB taxonomy): Bacteria > Pseudomonadota > Gammaproteobacteria > Burkholderiales > JACQAP01 > JACQAP01. The sequence continues at coordinate 1,780 of JANNTE010000013.1, forward strand.
TCCACGTTCAGGACCGCATCCGCTATGTTGTCAGCGAAGCGCGCAGCGAAGCCGCGCTGGTCAGAGACCTGATGACCGAACTGCGCGCGCTGGATGCGGCAGATCCGGCGCAATGCGAGACCACGCTGCTGATTCACCCGCATGTTCTGGGAAAATTTCTCGACTACAACGCATTTCTTGCGCAAGCCGACGATGCGGTGTGCGAGCTTGAGCTCGAAGGCGTGATCCAGATCGCGAGTTTCCATCCGGGTTATCAGTTCGAAGATGCCGGGCCGGAGGACATCGGGAACTACACCAACCGTTCGCCTTATCCGATGCTGCATCTGCTGCGCGAGGCGAGCGTCGAGCGCGCCGTCACCACCTATCCGGATACCACGGAAATTTATCGCCGCAACATCGACACGCTGCGCAATCTGGGTCTCGAGGGTTGGCGGCGCCTTGGGATTGCACCCAAAAAGACAGGCGACTCAGGGCCGTAAGTTTCCGCGCACTTTTCCGGACCCGGGTTTCGGCGGCTTTGGATATTGCACCAGCTTCGAGGCCTTGCGCTCGAAGGCATCGCGTTTTGCCAGCAGCCGTTCTTGCGCGGCTGAAATGAGCGCGTAGTGCCGCGCACTGACCAGGCGATCGTGGATTTCCGCGCAAGCGTTCGCGTTGGTTACCCACAATGCCGGATCGAATTTTCGCAAATCCACGGTCGCGGAATAGCTGCGCAGCGTCTTGCAATACTTTTTGTCGAAGTACTCATGAAAATACGACATCGCCAGCTCGCGCAGGCTGCGGTAGATCGGGTCGCGATAACGCAATGCCACCCCGTTGGTTTTGGATATCGCCCCCCAGCAACCCTTGCGACGGAAAACGGCGAGGACGTGCGGATAGTCGCCGAGAATGCAGTCCAGATGCAGCAGCAGTGGCGGCTCGCCGTGAATCCACAACGCGCAGGCCGCGACGAAAGCACCTTCGATGCAATGCGCACGGCGCTGGCGCAGGACTTCGCGCACCGAGAGCATGGTTTCCCCGTCCGGCTCGTGATTGACCGGAATGGCATTCAGGTAAGTCTGGATTTTCTGCGGCGTATCCAGGCGCTCGAGCGTGCTGTATTCCCGCGCCGACAATCGCGATAACTTTCCACGGGAACGATCTTTGATGGGTGCTTGTCTCATGGCTGGAAATTCGCCTGATCCGGGTTCATTATATGCGCCGGGCCGGCAGCGCAGATCTTGATCTTCATCAATGACCAGGCTGTGCTGTTGGCGTACTGTGCTCAGACAACCTGGAGTTCCGGCGTCGTAGCGGCCAACTTTTTAACAGGAGAAGGAAAATGAGCCTGAAACTAGCGAATTGCAACCTGACCAAAGTGGTTCTTCTGCTGACGGCACTGGGTATCGCACCGGCAGCGCTCGCCGAAGATGCGGGAGGCTATTTCGGAGTATCGGTAGGCCAGGCTTCGGCCAGCGACTATTGCTCCGACACTTCTGGCTTGACCGTCACCTCCTGCGACGACAGCGATACCAGTTTCAGGGTATTCGGTGGTGCGCGGATAACGCCAAATGTCGGCATCGAAGCCGCTTACGTGAACCTGGGAACCTACACTGGATCGGTGTCTGGATTCGGACCCCCAATCCGGGTGGAGACCGAACTGACCGGCTTTACCGTGCAAGGCGTGGGCATGGTGCCGTTCGGCAATGAGTTTTCCCTGATGGGGCGCGTTGGTATCATTTTCTGGGATCTGAACAGTAGCGCGAGTGCATCCTTCGCTTCCGCGAGCGTCGGCGACGACGGCACCGATATTGCCCTGGGTGTCGGCGCGCAGTACAAATTCGCCAGGAATTTCGGCCTGCGCGCAGATTTCGATTTTTATCCGGACCTCGGCAACAGCACTACCGGGGAGGGCGATATCACCGCATTCTCGATCGGGGCGGTGTTCTCGTTCTGATTTGAGATTCGAAACCAAACGCCTGCCGTCCGCGCCCGATCTGGTCGCGCCAGATGGTTCCGATGTTCGTGTCTTGCTCCGCACCACGCGCGGCGGCATGGCGCATTTTGAGCTGGCGGCGGGGGCTGTTTCAGACCCAATCCGCCACCGCGGCGTGGACGAGATCTGGTTCGTGCTATCCGGTCGCGGCGAAATGTGGCGCAGTCACGAGGGCCACGAGGAGATCGTTTCGCTCGAACCCGGTGTCTGCGTCAGCATTCCGGCCGGAACCCATTTTCAGTTTCGCGCAACCGGCAAAGAGCCGCTCGCGGCCGTGGGCGTGACCATGCCGCCCTGGCCGGGGCCGGACGAAGCCGTGCCGGTGCCGGGGAAATGGGAAAATTAAAAACTGTCACCGCAGAGGCGCAGAGGACGCAAAGGAAGAGCAAACCAGACATGAGTTTCGCCCGAAAGCGGGGGGTAGCTCACGTCCAGCTCTGTTTTCCTCCGCGTTTCCTCTGCGTCCTTTGCGCCTCTGCGGTGAATGATTTCTGTTTTCATCAGTCCGCAAGTTCCATCAGCACCGGCTGATGGTCCGAGGCTTGCGTTTTTCCATCGACCGCCACGTCGCGCACCCGTGCTGCCAGGTCGGCACTGACAAAAACGAAATCGCAGCAATACGGCGGCTTGGCCCAACTGTCCTCGTGAACTCCGGCGCTTGGCGGGTGGGCAATGCCGGGGTGCGCCTGTGTCCATGCATCGAAGAGTTGCGGGGTGTCGCCGGAATCGAATGGTTCGGTCATTCGCCGATGTTCCGCGGAGTCCGGTTTGAAATTGAAATCGCCAGTGAGTATGGCTGACGCTGGCCGCGGTCTCGACGCAAAGGGATCTCCGGCATCGCCCGCTACACGAGCCGTCCGGGCGTAAGCGCTCGCCTCGGAGTGCAGCGCGCGCAACGCGTGAACCTGCGCCATGCGTTGCAGTGCCGAGTAGTACTCCAGGTGCGTCGTGGTCACGCGCACCAGCCCCCACGGCGCCGCGATCACCAGTTCCAGCGCGCAGCGCTGCATGCTTTTCACTGCGGGATCTGCAGGCCAGGGCAGCAGGTGCGTATACACCTGAATCACCGGCAGGCGCGAAAGGACAAGATTGCCGAACCGGCTGCGGCCGCCCGTGCCGTCATCGACATCCACGGCAACTCCGAAATGCGCGCTGAAGCCAGGCAGCGCGCGCGACAACTGCGCCACTTGATCTTGGCCACGGCTGCCCGGCAGGCCGGGAAAATTGACGGCGACTTCCTGCAGGCACAACACGTCGAAGTCGGCGAGTTCGCGCGCGGCGCGGGCAATGCGCGCCGGATCAACCACAAGGTCGATGCCGCGCGACCACTGGATGTTCCAGGTAACCAGTTGCATGATCGCGCGGAATCTTCCGCTTCCCGCAATGCTATTGCGCCGCTGCGTCCGCTGTCCGGCGTGCCTGTTCCATGGCCTCGACAATGACCTCGGGCGGCTGCGCACCGGAGAGCGCCAGGCGCTGGTTGAAGATGAAGAAAGGCACCCCTTCCACGCCGATGGCGCGCGCATGATGATCTTGCTGTTCGATCAGGGCACGATCCGCATCGCCGGCGACATACGCTGCTGCTTCAGCGCGATCCAATCCCGCCTGTTCCGCGATATCGGCCAGCGTGTCGGGGCTGCTAAGGTCAGCGCCTTGCGTGAAATACCGGCGGAAGATGGTTTCGGCCATTTCATCCTGCCTGCCGCGCTCGCCGGCGTAGTGCATCAATCGGTGGGCGTCGATGGTATTGGGTTGAACCTGGATCGCGTCGAAAGCGAAATCGATACCGGCGAGTTTGCCGGCCGCCGATACCCGCGCGTAGATCTCCCTGGCGCGCTCCGGGCCGCCGAATTTGTTCTCGAGATATTGTTTTCGTGGCACACCGCCGGGCGGCAGATCGGGATTCAACTGAAACGCCTGCCAGCGCACCGCCGGGCGCTCATCAGGATATTTTGCGTGCCAGATCTCCAGCGCGCGCTCGAGGTTGCGTTTGCCGATAAAACACCACGGGCAAACCACATCCGAAATTACGTCAATCTGAAATGTCATGAATGTTGTCCGTCAGTTGCAGACCATGCGTTTTACCGCCAGTGCCTGATTGCCATAGGATACGCGCCGATCAAACACCGCATTGCAGCCGGTCACCCCCGGAGGCAGGATCGTGTTCAGGCTTGCGGTCGTGCGTTCGTAGCTGCAACGCAAATAAAAATTGCGCCTGCTCTGCGGCAGGCGCCACGCCATGCGCAGCTCGCCTTTGGCGCTCTTCATCGGAACCGGAGCGATCTTGCGATTCAGCGATGGTGGACCGTCATAGATCGTTACGCCGGTAAGTCGAACCGGCGGGTCCGTATACGCCACCGTCCATTCCGCGGTTGGTATGCTGGCCTGCTGGCTCACATCGATCGAATCCGGACAAAGCACTTCGGCTTGTGCTGGCAGGGCTAATGCCAGTAACAACGTGCTGGCGGTCAATCGCATGGCTGAAACTCCGCGCATGGTTGTAACCCGGCGTTAGTTGCGTTGTACGCATTCTAAACCGCTAACTGCGAATTTTTCCGGAACGGCGCGCCCGCTTCACACATAATGACGGCTTTCAATAAGGGAGACTTTGCCATGGCCAGGAAGAATGCATTGCAACCCGCGTCTGGTAGCGAGCGCACTCGTCGTCGTTTCTTGCGCACTGCGGCGATGGCAGGCGGCGCGGGGTTGGTCGGACTTGCCGGCTGCGGCAAGAGCGAGCAGTCTGCATCGGGCGTTGCCGCACCCGCAGCGGCTACAGCCGCTGCGATTACCCTGCGATTCCAGTCGGGCAACCCTTCCGGAGACATGTTCTTTGCCATCGGCCAGCATTTCGCGCGCGTGGTTTCCGAACTCACTGGCGGCTCACTGAAGATCGACCTGCTGGCCTCCGGCGCGGTCGTGAAAGCCTTCGACATGGCCGATGCGGTGCACAAGGGCACGCTGGATGGATGTTTTGCCGTACCGGCATTCTGGTACAACAAGAACTCAGCGTTGTCGCTTTTTGGCACCGGGCCGGCGCTGGGGCATAACGCCAATACTTTCCTGGCCTGGTACGAACACGGCGGCGGCAAGGCGATGTATGAAGAACTTTACCGCGACGTGCTCAAGCTCGACATCGTGCCTTTTCTCTGGGGACCGATGGGCACCCAGCCGCTGGGCTGGTTTAAGAAAGAAGTGAAAAGTGCGGCGGATTTCCAGGGACTGAAATACCGCACGGTCGGTTTGTCGGTGGATGTGTTCACGGAAATGGGCGCGGCGGTGACCGCAATGCCGGGCTCCGATGTGGTGCCGGCGCTGGATCGCGGGTTGATCGAAGCGGCCGAATTCAACAACCCGCATGCCGACGCATTGCTGGGCCTCGATGATGTGGCGAAAATCTGCATGGTGAAAAGTTTTCACCAGCCGGCGGAGTGCCTGGAAACCCTGGTCAACAAGAAAGTGTTCGACGGTTTATCTGCCGCACACCAGGCTGCGCTGCGCTACGCGCCCAAGGTCATGTGCGCCGAAATGGGCTGGACTGTTCTTGATTTGTGCTCGAAGGCGTATGAGAATCTGCGCGACAACAAGAAAGTCAGATTCATCGAATCACCTCCCGACGTATTGCGCGCGCAACTTCAAGCCTGGGAGAAAGTAGCGGCGCGCAAAAGCGAGGAGAACCCTTTCTTCGCCAAAGTGCTCGCCTCGCAAAAGCAGTACATGAAGCGGGTGGTGGGTTACCAGATCAAGTTCGACAATCCAATGGAAATGGCTTATCAGCATTTCTTTGGCAAGGCCTGAGAAAAAAATCCGCAATGTACCTGGGCCAACAGGCTGGGAAAACGATTCACAACGCGCGGGGTGACGCGCGATGAACCGGACTTTGCTGGCCATCGACCGGCTGAGCGCATGGACCGGCAAGGCGTTCGCATGGTGCATCGTGGCCCTGACCGCCACGGTCTGTTATGACGTGATTGCGCGCTACCTTTTTCGCGCGCCGACGCATTGGGGGCTGGACGCGAGCCTGATGTTGTTCGGTGCGTTGTTCATGATGTCGGGCGCTTATACGCTGTCGCGCAATGGCCATGTGCGCGGCGACGTGCTGTATCGTTTCCTGACGCCGCGAACGCAGGCCGCGCTGGACCTGGCACTGTACTTGTTGTTTTTTCTGCCCGGCATCGCGGCGCTGGCGTGGTTCGGTGTGGGCTTTGCGCAGGATTCCTTCGCAATTCTTGAGCAGTCCCAGACTTCCTCCGGCGGGCTGCCCACATATCCCGCCAAGTTCATGATCCCGGTCGCGGGCGCGCTGCTGTTGTTGCAGGGGCTGGGCGAGATTGCGCGCTGCGTGATGTGCATTCGTACGGGGGAATGGCCGCAACGCCTGCACGACGTGGAGGAAGTCGATATCGAAGAATTGAAAGCGAGCCTCGACGGCGCGGATACGGCGGCGTTCAAATGAAAGCCGCCCGCTTCGGACTCGGCTTCCTCGCGCTGTCGATCCTCGCGATCGTCCTGCTGCTGCTGATTCCGGAGCAAATTACCCGCGGGCATCTGGGCCTGCTGATGCTCGGGCTGATTGTGGTCGCGATCCTGCTCGGTTTCCCGACCGCGTTTACCCTGATGGGGCTGGGCATGTTGTTCGGCTTCGCGGCGTTTTACCGTCCCGGTCAGCCCTTCATGAGCAATCCCATCTTCGACCAGATGGTATTGCGAACCTATGGCGTGATGACCAACGACGTGGTGCTCTCGGTGCCGCTGTTCGTGTTCATGGGTTATCTGATCGAGCGTGCCAACATCATCGACCGGTTGTTTCGCAGCCTGCAACTCGCCATGGCGCGCATTCCCGGCAGCCTTGGGGTGGCGACCATCGTTACCTGCACCGTGTTCGCTACCGCCACCGGCATCGTCGGCGCCACGGTGACGCTGATGGGCCTGCTGGCGCTGCCGGCGATGCTGCGTGCCGGTTACGACGTAAGGCTTTCCGCGGGTATCATCACGGCCGGCGGTTGTCTGGGCATTCTGATTCCGCCCAGCGTGATGCTGATTCTCTATGGCGCCACCGCACAGGTATCCGTGGTCAAGCTCTATGCCGGGGCGTTGTTTCCGGGCCTGATGCTGGCCGGCATGTATATCGTGTACGTCATCGCGCGCGCCATCATCAATCCACGACTCGCACCGCCGTTGCCCGCCACGGAACGCAACCTGCCAGTGTGGGAGATCGCAAAAATGCTCGCAAGCTCTGCGCTGCCTCTGGGAGTGCTGATCCTGGCCGTGCTGGGTTCAATCGTGGCCGGCATCGCCACACCCACCGAGGCCGCGGCGGTGGGCGCTTTCGGCGCCATCGTGCTCGCGCTCGCTTATCGCAAATTGACGGCGGAGCGTTTCAGGGAATCGGTGTTTCTGACCGCACGCACCACCGCGATGGTGGCGTGGCTGTTCGTGGGCTCTCAGTTGTTTTCATCGACCTTCGCGCTGCTGGGCGGGCAGGCGCTGTTGGAAGGCTGGGTGCGGGCGATGGACATGACGCCGATTCAGTTCCTGATTCTGTCGCAGATGATTATCTTTCTGCTCGGCTGGCCACTGGAATGGACCGAGATCATCGTCATTTTCGTGCCGATCTTTTTGCCCTTGCTGCACCACTTCGGCATCGATCCGTTGTTTTTCGGTTTGCTCGTCGCCCTGAATCTGCAGGCCGCTTTCCTGTCGCCGCCGGTGGCAATGGCGGCGTTTTATCTCAAAGGTGTAGCCCCGCCTCATGTCACGCTGGGGCAGATATTCAGCGGCATGATTCCTTTCATGCTGATTCAGATTCTGGCCATGGTCATGCTATACATGTTTCCCGCAATCGGGATGTGGTTGCCGGGGAAACTGTATTCCTGAGCCTGCTCGCCATGCCGCGGCCCGTTACCAGACTCGCAGCTTGACCTGAATCGAAAACGCTCCGTCGAGACGATTTTCGATCGTGGGGATGATGCTCATATTCACGCCCAGGCGTCTGCCCTCGATCGAGAGTAATGGCAACGGCGCGACGAACCACGCCCCATCGCGATAGCCCGAATAACCGTTGAACGCGCCCAAGGCGATGCCGGCGCTTAGTTCCGCGCTGCCTACTTGCCAATGCAGGGGCCGATAGGCGTAGAACGCATAATAAGTACGCGCCCGCACGCTGTTGATGTAGCTGCCCGCCTGATAAACATGGTTTCTTGCCGCCGCAAATTCAATGCCCGGGCCAGGGTTGTCATTGCGCAGGTTCTTGGACGGGTCGAAGTGGTGTGAGTAAATGCCGGGGCTGATCCAGACTTGCGGAACCGTTCTCCCGGAATTTTCATCGGCTCGCGCGCCGGCGCAGAAAAGTGCCGTGAGAAACAGCGCACCGGCGCTGCGCCATCGAGGCGGCACGCTGGCGCACCGCCTCGCCGGGCGAAACAACGCTGTCTCCTGCCGAAGCGGCGGATCCGTGCATTGGCAGGCTGAAGCAGCCTGCGCACTGCCTCGGCGGCAGGCACTGGCGGCCTGGTCTCTAGTTCCGTTGCACATGTACAGCAGTTTTCAGCGGGAAATCATCAAACCGATGCGGAATTGCGAACGGACCCGGCGATCGTATTCGAGCAGGTTTTCGCCGAAACCGTTGAAATATTGCAAGTGCAAATAACCGCCAAGATTGCCTAACCGCGCGGTCTTCAGCGGAATCGACAGATCCATCTGCACGCTGTAGGGATGCTTGCGCATGCCTTTGCGCAGGCTTGCGGCCAGTTGCGCGCCGTCCGCCTGGCCCGCCTTGACAACCAGATCGCAATAGCCCCGATAAGAGTCGATATCGGGGTTGTCCTCTTTCTCAAAATAACCGTAGATTTTCGGCGAAACGGAAATGAAATAGTCTCCCGCCAGGGGAACCGTGAACGTGGGGCGCACGTAGCCGATATTCAGACTACGCGAGGCCGCGCCATCCCGACCGTTGGATTCGTGCTCGATGCCCGTCTGGAATCCGAGGTGAGCCAATTTCCCGAATGGCCACCGGGATACCTCCTCGTCCAGAAAGAAAACGCTGGGTCGGTAAGCGGAGTCATAAAGCGGTTTCGACGAACTGCCCACCGCCCAGATGGAAGTCTGGGAATAGGCTATATAGATTTTCTCGAGTATCGGCGTTTTCGAATCCGGATTAAACAGGCGGAATTTCAGGCTGACCTGGGATTTGGCGTTGGTGGGCCCGACGGACCCCATGGAGGCGTAGTTTGGTTCGTAGGGCGAGAACGAAGAAGCGAACCGGGCGGCGTCCCGTTGGCTCAGGCCAATCGCGGACGAAACCGGATCGCCTGATGAGGCATCGACGGACGCCGGCGCTTTCCCAGGCGCCGGTTTTGGCGTCATCGAATCCGCGATGGATATCGCAAGCGGCCGGGCTGCGAAATCCACCGGGTCCAGCACCAGGTCTCCGCCCAGTTCTTGCGGCACAAGCCCGGAATACCGCGAGCGCAGAAACTCCCCGGGTTTGATGCGAGCCCGAGAGGGTTGCGAATCCGCGCGCAACAGCACGATGTCCCGAGCGCCGGGAATGCCGCGCGCGCGCAGCGTAATCCGCGCGGGCAAGTCGAAGACGAGTTCTTCGTGCGCAGAATCATTCGGCAGGAAGAGCATGACTGCCATCTCACCGCCAGCGTCGGGCGAAGGATTGACTGGTACCAGCAGAACCTGCGCCTGTGCGCCACCGAGGCAGGCCAGAGCGAGCAGCGGGCCGAGGCACCAGCCAATCACCGACATCGCGCCTCGCAACAGGAAGCGTTGTTTCCGGAGCCCCACATCCGGCGGCAATGCAAGCGCACGCCATGTCTTGCGGTTTGGTTCATTGTGCATGTCGAGGGGCGCGAATGACTTCGTATCAAGCGAGTTGCAGTATCCCGATAATCGTTGCGCGGGCCATTCGTCAATGGTTCGACGAGCTACTGTGAGCATCGGTCCGGATGCCTGAAGCCCATCGACATCAGAGGTCAATCGGCCAGTTGATCCCTGCGGTAATGCCGCCGTCCACTCGCAGCGTCTGACCGGTCATGTACGAAGAAGCCGGGGATGCCAGATAGATCGCCGCGCCGACCAGTTCCGACACGTCCCCCAGCCTGCCGAGAGGCGTGTTGGTCTTTCCCCAGTTGATCATTTTTTCCTGGGCCCACATTTTCTGGGTCAGCGCGGTCGGGAAAAAACCCGGCGCGATGGAATTCACACGCACGCCGTGCCTGCCCCATTCGTTGGCCAGGGAGCGCGTCATCATCAACACACCGGCCTTGCTCATGGCATACGGCGTCACGCCAAGTAACGGCGCATAGGTATTGAGCGAATCGATATTGATGATGGTGCCTGTCTTGCGTCCGATCATGTGTCTGCCCACGGCCTGCGCCACCACAAATGCACCGCGCAGGTTGATATCCATGATCCAGTCGAACTCCTCCATGGTGTAGCTCTCGGCCTTCATGCGCTTGTTCACCCCGGCCACGCTTACCAGCGAATCGATGTGACCACAGCGCCCGACGACGTTCCTGACCAGATTTTCCACGTCCTGCGGCTTCGCCACGTCGCACACCTCAAACTGCACCGCATGCCTGCCGGTGGAAATTTCCTTCGCTGTCCGGGAAAGCGTGTCGGCTTCGCGACCGGCAATCACAACTTTCGCGTCGCGCTCGGCGAAGCCCTGCGCCAGCGCGCGCCCGATGCCGCGGCTCGCTCCCGCCACCAGCACCACTTGATCCGCCACTGAAAACAGCTTGTCCTGCATGGTTGCTCCCTGGTTTTTTAGAAACAAGTCATTTTCACTGAAAAGATGCAAATACCCTACGCGCGTAGCGCGTCGGAGTACCCTTTTGGGGCGCAAAGGAAAACACGCCAAGGAAGCCGATCGCCTGCAATATACTCATATAGTTTCAACTATTTGCAAGCGATAGGAACAGATCATCCGATCCGAAATTCGCACTCTACTTTTCTTCATGTTTCGTTCTCGTTCTGTGCGTATTTGCGATGCAATCGGTTCTTTCAAGGCAAAACCGACGCAACACGAATCCCATCGGCTTTCAGCGCCCCGCGGATGCACCGTGCGAACTCCACTGCCCCCGGTTCATCACCGTGAATGCACAGGGTGTCAGCCCGGACTTCAACGTCTTCGCCTTGCCGGCTGCGCACCTTGCCTTCGCGAATCATGCGTCTGACCCTGGCAATCGCGGCATCCGCATCGCCGATTGTCGCACCGGCTTGCGTGCGCGGTGTCAGACTGCCATCAGCTTCGTAGCTACGGTCGGCGAACACTTCGCTGGCGGTTTTCAATCCGGCGGTTTCCCCGGCGCGAATGAGTTCGCTGCCGGAAAGTCCGAACAGAATCAGACTGTCGTTGAAATCGCGCACCGCCTCTGCAATGGCCTGCGCGAGAGACAAATCCCTGGCCGCCATGTTGTAAAGCGCGCCATGCGCTTTCACATGCGCGAGCCGTCCGCCGCAGGCAATGGCGAAGCCATCCATGGCGCCGATTTGATACAGCACCATATCGTAAACTTCCTGGGCTGAGACATTCATGCGCCGCCGTCCGAAACCCTGCAAGTCGGGAAGCGACGGATGCGCGCCGACTGCGACACCTTTTTCAATGGCGAGCTTGACGGTGCGATGCATGGTGCCGGGGTCACCGGCATGGAACCCGCAGGCGATATTGGCCGAACTCGCGTAGTCGAGCAGCGCCGCATCCTCGCCCAATTCCCAGGCGCCGAAGCCTTCTCCCATGTCACAGTTGAGATCGATGGTCTTCATTGGTTCAGATGTTTGGCCACTGCTTCGCCGATGGTGACGTTTTCCCGCTCGCGCTGCAAGTACAAGGCTTGCGCCTGAGCCAGTGATATGAGTTCGAAACGCAGCCGCTCACCGGGACGCAATTGCGCCAGCAGCCGCTGATCGACACTGATGACTTCGGCGATTTTCGGGTAGCCGCCCACGGTTTGGTGGTCCGCCATCAGAACGATGGGCTGACCGGAGCGCGGAACCTGGATGGTGCCAAAGCTGACGGCTTCCGACAGCATTTCTGAGATGCCCTGGACGTTCAGGGCCGCTCCTTCGAGGCGGCAGCCCATGCGATCGGAATCTCGAGCGAGGCGAAACTCCACGCTGGTCAGCGCATCGCGTGCCTCGGGCGCGAACGCGTCCCACTGGCGTCCCGCCACGATACGGATGATCTGCGGTGTTCGGGAAAGCTTTTCGGCATGTTGATTCACCGCCCATCTGGGAGCGGCAAAGTTCAGTGTCGAGGCGGCGAGCGCGCTTGCCAGCAGCGGGTAGGGTGCGGACTGCGTGAGACCGATTGGCAGTGCATCACCTTCGCGCAGCGCGCGGCCATGAAGGCCTCCAATGTGCGCGTGCTCGTAAGTGCTGCGGCTTCCCATGACCGCTGGAACGGCGAAGCCGCCGTGGACGGCAAGATATGCGCGGCACCCGGTGAGGGCAGTGCCAAGGTCGAGCGTCGCACCGGCGCGCACGCGCAAAGGTCTGGCCTGCGCTACGCGTGTGCCATCGATAGCCGCCGCGAAATCAGCCCCGCACAGCGCAATCAGCGCATCGCGTTCGAAGCGCAATCGCGGGCCGCGCAGCGTGATCTCCAGCGTCGCTTCGTCGGACTTGTTGCCCGCCAGCAGGTTGGCGAGGCGATGCGAATGCGCATCCATCGCCCCGGATACGGGAACGCCAAAATGCTGGAAACCATGGCGCCCGCTGTCTTGCAGGGTGCTCAGCATTCCGGGCTTGAGCACGCTGATGCTCACGGCGCCGCCTGGGCCTGAAATTCCCGCTCACTGATCGATACGAAGCGCACGGTATCGCCGGCAGTGAGCAAGCAGGGCGGCATGGCATCGGGCTGGAACAGGCGCAGCGGCGTGCGGCCGATAATGTGCCAGCCGCCCGGTGTGGCGAGCGGATAAACCCCGGTCTGCGTGCCGCCGATGGCCACGCTTCCGGCCGGAACCTGCGCGCGTGGCGTATCGCGCCGTGGTGTCGCGAGCCGCGCGTCAAGTCCGTCGAGATATGCGAATCCGGGCACGAAGCCGAGCAGAGCAACGCGATACCTTGCAGCGCTGTGGATGGCGATGACTTCCGCGCCCGATAAATCATGGCGCTGTGCAAGCGCAGGCAAATCCTCGCCCAGAGCGCCGCCGTAGCACACGGGAATTTCAATCAACCGGCCGGCGCGCAGGGCTGCGCCAGCCTGGGATTTCAGCCAGGGTTCGATGCTCGAAACCAGCGCCTCGTATGGCGTGGTGCCAGATCCTACGGCGCAGGGATCGTAGTGCAGCGCGAGCGTGGTGTAGGCAGGAACGACATCGCGCACACCAATGGGACGCGATTCGCGCAGTTGCTGCGCCAGGGCGGCGATGTGCGAAGTGAGCGCAGGGTCCGAGCGATCCCCGAACTCGATGATCAGGGCCTGATCGCCCATCGGAAAAAAACGCGCGGCGGGGAGCATTGCGGATCTGCGGCGGCGCAGGCGTTGTTCAGTGCGTAAGGGATTGCGCCACGGGCAGATCGCGCAAGGCCTCGATGCGGGGTGCGCTGGCCCGCTTGAGCATCTCGTGATACATGCCGAGCGGATTGACTTCGAACACCGCAGTCGGATCAAAACCCATCACATACCAGCCGCCTTGCGCGATTTCGGCTTCAAGTTGACCTTTTGTCCAGCCGGCGTATCCGGAGAAAAAGCGTTGATTGCGGACATCTTGCGGACGCTTGAGCAGCTCGTTGAGCGTATTGCTGAAGCCGCTGATGTAGATGTCGTCGGCGACGTGCAATCCTTTTTCCGGCGGCGTCGCCGCGCGAAACGCAAACAGCAGCGCTTCAGGCTGCACCGGCCCGCCGAAAAACAGCAGATCGTCGCGACCGGAAAATTCCGCCCGCCCGGAGAAAACCTGACTCAATGAAAACTCGCTCGGCCGGTTGAGAATCACCCCCAACGGGCCGCCCGGAGCTTCGTCGATGACCAGCACGACGGTCCCGGAAAAATTTTCGTCCTGCATGCGCGGATGCGCGACCAGCAGGAAAACGCGCTCGCCAAATCCCACGGCCATGGCGGGGTGGACGCTGCTTGCCAACAGCAGCGCGGCGAGAATCAGAACGGGCGTGAATCTGCGCATGCGTGTCCGCTCTTCACTGGTGTGCTCTCGATTTTATTTATTCCCGCAAGCATGGACAGGGGCCGTGGCACCGAAACAGAGCTGGAACGAGGCGCGCTACTGCACAATGGCCTGGTAGACGAGGCTGCGCAGCAGGGTGCGGTAATGGCCGCGGCGCAGCGGTTCCTGGGACATGTAGACCACGGTCAGCCGTTCCACCGGATCGATCCAGAACGCGGTTCCGGCGTAACCGCCCCAGTAGAAGTCGCCTACCGTGCCCGGCCACTCCGATTGCCCGGTTTCCAGACGCACCCCGAAGCCGAGCCCGAATCCGTAACCGGGGCCGGGCAGATAAGTGTTGCCACGCGAAATGCGATCGTTGATATGGTTGGAGCGCATATTGCGCACGGTGCGGGGTCCGAGCAGGCGTTCACCCTCGAGCGCGCCGCCTTCCTGCAACATCTGGGCGAAGCGCAGGTAGTCCGCGGCCGTGGATACCAGTCCGTGGCCACCGGCGAAGAATGTGGCAGGCTCGCGCAGATCAAGCAGCTCCGGTGTCTTGCCGGTGTACTTGTCTGGAATCGGTTGCGCGATGCGCTCGTGTCTGGCGGGCGGAACATGGAATCCGGTGTCGTTCATGCGCAGCGGCCGCAGGATTTTCTGATCGAGGAATGCGTCGAGCGGCTGGCCCGACACGACTTCGACCACGCGCCCGAGTACGTCGGTGGAATGGCCGTACTCCCAGGTTGTGCCCGGTTCGTTGACCAGCGGCAGCTTCGCCAGCGCACGGCACCAGTCGGCGAGCACCCATTTCTGGGAAAAAATGTTGGCTTCGGTGTACGCCTTTTTGATCAGCGTTGGTGCGCCGAGCAGACTGTAGGTAAAGCCCGATGTATGGCGCAGCAGATCCTGCACTGTGATCTGGCGTTTGGCATCAACCGGGTTGAGCGAAAATTTACCGGAAGCATCGGCTGTTTCGATGCCGACTTTCATGTCCTTGAACTCGGGGATGAACTTGGAGATGGGTTCGTGCAGGCCAAGCCTGCCTTCTTCCACAAGCATCATGGCGGCGACGCTCACGATGGGTTTGGTCATCGAATAGATGCGAAAAATCGCATCGTCGTTCATGGCGATCTTGCGTTCGCGATCCTGCCAGCCGAAATTGCGCGCGTGCACGAGCTTGCCATCGCGCGCGATCATGACTACGGCACCGGGCAACTCGCCGATGTCCACCGCGTGCTGCAAGGCTGCGTCAAGTCGCGCGAGGCGCGCCGAGGACATGCCCACGTCTTCCGGAGCAGCTTCCGGCAGCGCAGCGGCGTCAACAACAAGCGTTGTCGCTGAAAGCAGAGCCAATAGGAACAAACGCAGGGATACGGGCATGGGAATCCTCCGGAGTATTGTCCGTCTTCCAGGAATTGTTGACAGACGTTTGTGGTGTACGCCAGTTTAGCGCAGCTTGATGCGCCGCCAGGCTCCGGAATGCCAGCGCAGGAAAATAAGACTGCCGAGCAGGCTGCAATAGACCAGGGCAACGGCCCATCCACCAATGGCGCCGTAACCGAATTGCGGCAGGAAATCGACCCAGCCTTCCCCTGGCGCGAAGGTGATCATGTGCGTGAAGGGCACGAAGCCGAACCAGGATAAGAAGATGATCGCCAGCGTTGGCACACGCATGTCGCCGGCGCCGCGCAGGCAGAAACCGGCGCCGAGATTCAGGCCGTCGAAAATCTGGTAGCCGGCTGCGAACCACAGTAGCGTGCGTCCAAGCGCAATCACCGCCCCGGCGTGCGGGTCATCGCTGTTGACGAACAGAGGAATCAGCCAGGGGCCGATGACGGCGAGAAACACGGTGACCAGACCCATGTAACTCACCGCCAGCTTGATGGTGGCATTGCCGACTTTGTTGGCCCAATCCTTGTCGCCCGCGCCGATGGACTGGCCCACCAGCGTTGTGCCGGCGAGGGCGAAGCCGATGGTGGGCATGTAGGCGATCGAGGTCAGCATCATCACGATCTGGGTTGCCGCCCCGCCCGCGGCGCTGTAGGCACTTTGCATCGCCTGGAAGGCCGCCAGTCCGGAAACATCGATGGCCGGAAACAACCCGATCGGCAGACCGACGCGCATCAACGGCGCAAGGTCGGCGCGGCTTTCGCTCCAGGTCTTGCGCGAATGGAATTCGGCGTCGACCGCGCGGCTTGCAAACAGCAGCAGCGTGATCAACAGGCCAACGCCCATGGCGGCGGTCGTCGCCCACGCGGTTCCGGCCACGCCCCAGCCGAACTCGAAAATGAAAACCTGATTCAGTATCGCGTTAAGCACCGCGACGAAGCTCATGACCGCGAGCGTCACGCGGGTGCGGCCGATGCCGTTGAAGAAACCGGTCGTGGCCCAGATGCCCACCGCGAAGACGCCGCCCAGCAGGCGTGGAAACCAGAACTCGGCGGCGAGTTGCGCGATGCGCGCATCGAGCCTGAGCCAGCCGATGATCACAGGGCCAAACCAGGCGATGACGACAAATGCGGGTGCGACCCAGAGCATGCCGCGCAGGCCTGCCCACGCCGCGCGCGCCGCCGCGCGCTTGTCGCCGGCGCCGAAGGCCTGCGCAACCATGGTCTGCACCGCGAGTCCCGGCCCGCCCAGAGCCAGCATGGCCACGATCATGAACCAGTAAGTGGCGCCCACTGCGGCAGTGGCTTCAACCGAAAGCCGGCCGAGAAACCAGGTGTCGGTGAGATTGAGCAGGGCCTGAATACTGCTGTTGATGAACAGCGGCAATGCGAGCGCGATGACCGCGCGCAAGTCGACGCGCCTGTGGCCCTGATCATCGAGTTTCAGGGCGGGGAGATTGCCGGGTATCGCGGATGATGCGCTGGCCATCATTGACACTGATTCGGCAGCCGCTAAACTGCGGTGACGCTCAAGACGGCCCAATTGGCAATGCGACCCCTGACTTTTCTGGAATACGCGATGTTTGTGGTTGGCGGCATCGGCATTTTCGCCAGCGAGTACTTCAGGCTTCCGGGGGGCACACAACTGAGCATTGTGCTGATCGGTGCCGGGCTTGCGCTCGCCGGCTGCGAGGCGCTGTACTCCCGCGAGATGAGCCTGCTGTTTTCCAGCGACAGCGCGCCGGGGCACGCCGGAATTCCGGCCATCGCCTGGGGTTTAATGCTTCTGTCCGCGGGCGCGGCCATTATCGGATATGGATACCTGAACGACATCGGCAAGTGGCCGCGGGTGCTGGCAGTACTCGGGCACAGCCCGGGTTGGTTGTATCTGGCCGGCGGACTGTATTCGATCGGATTTTCGATTCTGTTGTACGCCGATTCTGGCGCTGCGCGCAACTGGACCAGGACGCTTCTGCTGCGAGTGCCGCGCGTCATGTTAGCGGCCATTTTGCTTTTTGCCGGGATTGCGGCTGTTGCGGGAGGCTCATGGCAGTTGCTCGACCCGCCCGGATTTGCCGCGTTCCGGCAGGCCGGATTGTCGAGGCTCGACAAGACGCTGGAAGGCAGTCCGACGCAGTCCTGGATCAGGCGCTGATCGAATCTGGCGAATCCGCCATCTTTGCCGTCAGGCAACCAAACCCGGCGAATCTCAATGCAGATGCTTGCGGCCCGCCGGCATCGGGATCGGATCCGAGGCACTGGCGGTGGTCTGTGTATTGGAGACCGTTCCGGATTTCACATTGCGCTCAAACAACTGATTCACCAGGGCCACGACCTGGTCGATCTCCGGGTCGCTGAACTGGCGCGAGAGCAGGCTGCGCAGGTCTTCGATCATCAGTCCGCGCTGAGCTTCAAAAATCGCGTCCTGGGTGGGGCCGACGAATACCAGACTGAATTCGTCCTTGCCGTCTTCCAGGTAATAGCTGACCTCGAACGCCGAGGCTTCTTCCGAAAACGGATTCAGCGCGGCCAGCGCGCTCGCGACGATCTGATGGAAACTGCGGCCGACATCACCAGTCCAGCACACCTCGAGGACACGGCGGCGGCGGTCAAACACCAGGCCCGGCTCGTCGGGATGCACGCTCTTGGCATCGGCGATATTGTCCTCATCCATGTACTCGAGCCAAGGACGCAACGCATCCTCGATCTGGGCCGTCGTGGTACCGGCGCGAAGCAGAACCGTGCCGTGAATGTGGGCTTCCATGCGCATGACTTTTTCTCCTCCAGGCGCATCGCGGACCGAAATGCCGGCCCGCTGCATGCCTGATGCAACAAGACGTGATTATAGCGGCAGCAGGCACCGGAATCGCTGATCCAGGCGGCGTTAGGCTAAAATTAGTCTTCGAGTTGATCCCGCCCATACGCATTACTTGATCGCCACTGCATCAGCCCGGTTCCGGGCGTTTCGCCCCAGCACCCGTGCCGTGCTGTTCATGATGGTCATGGTTGTGTGTTTCTCGATACTGGAGACCACGGCCAAATATCTGAGTGCGTTCTATCCGGTGCCGATGTTGGTCTGGTGCCGCTATACGGCGCACCTGGTTCTGGTGCTGCTGTTGCTTGCGCCAAGGCTTGGGCTCGGCCTCGCGCGCACAGGTCAACCGGCCGGGCAGATTTTCCGCGCCGCGTTGCTGATGGGTTCCACAACCTGCTACTTCGGTGCGCTGAGTTTTCTGCCGATGGCGGAAGTCAAAGCCGTGAGCTTCATATCCCCGCTGCTGGTGACCATACTCGCGGTGTGGTGGCTGCGTGAGCAGGTGGATCGTACGCGCTGGCTGGCCGTGGTGATCGGGTTCCTCGGCGTGCTGTTCATCGTCCGGCCCGGCAGCGCCATGCTGCAATGGCCGGCGCTGTTGGCGATCGGCGCGGCGCTGTGCTATAGCGCCTATCAGATCATGACCCGCAAATTCAGCGAGACTGAAAACGTTTACACCACGTTGTTCTATACCGCGTTGGTGGGCTGCCTGCTGATGAGCCTCGCCGTGCCTTTTTTCTGGAAGACTCCCGAGCTGCGACATGTGCCGTTGCTGATCTTGCTGGGAGCGGTTGCCGGTTTCGGCCACCTCATGCTGATCAAGGCGCTGGAGCTCGAAAATGCATCCTTCCTGTCGCCGCTGGGATATGTGCAGTTGTTGTGGGTCATCCTGTTCGGCTTTCTGGCCTTTGGCGACCTGCCGGACGGATACTCCCTGATCGGCATGGCCATCATCGTTGCCAGCGGGCTCTATGTTGCACTCGGTCACCGCTTCAAGCCGCGCGAGGAGCCGGAGACGACGATCGAGTGAAGCCGGGTCAGGGGACCCGGAAAACTGCGAGTCTTCGTTCCGAAAAGAGAGACCGCGAAGGGGTCGGAAGTTCACCCCCCCTCTGTGTCGACTTCTGACGCGTCCCTGGGTGGAATATCCTGCATCTGCATGGATGATCCCGCCGATGTACCTCGATCCTTTTCCGCTGCGAGGAATCTCATTGCGGCAGCAGACGGGCCTCGCGCACGTGCTCGCGCCAGCGACCGGCTTCCCTGACGATAAAGCCGCGATATTCTCCGGGAGATTGCGGGATCAGGGTGACCCCCGTTGCTTCAAGTGGCTCCCGGAACCCGGGATCTTTCTGCGCATCCTGAATCGCCCGGTGGATGTGGGCTGCGATTTCCTCCGGGACTCCCGCCGGGGCGGAAAGGCCGATGAAGAAACTGACCTCAAGATCGGGGAAATATTCTTCCATGGTTGGAACGTCCGGCCAGCGTGAATTTCGTTTCGGCTCGGTGATCGCAATCGGCATCAGCCGGCCACTTGCGATCTGCGCGGCGCCGGTCATGTAGTTGAAAAACGCAATCTGGATATGGCCGCCAATCAGATCGGTAATGACACTGGCGCTGGTTTTGTAGGGCACGCCCTCGATGGGGACTCCCGCCTTTGCCTTGAAAAGTTCGCCGGAGACGTGGGCAATCGTGTCCGCATGACCAAAAAAAACCGTATTCGGATGCGCTTTCGCGTAGGCGGCCAGCTCCGGGATGGTCTTGAACCCGCTTTGCCGCGACACCAGTGCCACCGAACCGCCCGCTCCGATTACCGCGATATGCTCGAAATCGTTGATGGGATCGTAAGAAAGATTCTTGACCAGGTAAGACGCGGCGGCGTGGGTCGAGTTGGTGCTGATGCCCAGCGTATAACCGTCAGCCGCAGCGTTCTTGAGTGCGTTGGTGCCGATGACCCCCTGGGCGCCGGGACGGTTGTCAATGACGATCTGCTGCTTCCAGGTTTTCTGCAAATAGGCGCCTAACCGGCGCGCGACAATATCGCTGCCGCTGCCCGGACCGAATGGAACAATGAGTCTGACCGGCTTGTTCGGATACGACTGCGCGCAAGCCGCGGTGGCCACCATGCAGATCATCGCGACAATGAGCCACCGTGATCGCTTCATGCAATTCCTAACCAATGCTGTGTTCCAGCGTTCCGACTTTTGAAATCTCGATGCGCAACCGGTCACCGGGTTGCAGCCACACGGGCGGATCGCGGAAGGCACCGCTGCCCGCCGGTGTGCCGGTGGCGATGACATCCCCGGGTTCCAGGGACATGAACTGGCTCAGGTACTCAATCACCTGGGCAACCGGGAACAACATGCTGGCGGTATTCCCGTGCTGCATTTGTACATCGTTCACATAACTTCTGATCTCCAGCGTTTGCGGATCGGGAACCTCATCCGCCGTCACCAGCCACGGCCCCATGGGACAAAACCCGTCCATGCTCTTGGCGAATGTGGTTTGCGGCGGCGACACATCAAACTGGAATTCGCGCGCGCTCAGGTCATTCAGAATCGTATAACCCGCCACGGTTTTGAGCGCCTCAGTGCGCGGGACGTTGGAGACGAAACTGCCGATCACCACGCCGAGTTCCCCTTCAAAATCCAGCTTGCTCACCGGCGCGGGACGCCGCACCACGGTGCCCGGACCCGTTACGCTGGATGGCAGTTTCGCGATGATGCGTGGACGTTCGAAGGGTTGAACGCCGGTTTCTTTCGCGTGGTCGGCATAGTTGCGGCCAATGGCAACGACCTTGCCGGGCCGCGGAACCGGCGCGTCCAGTTGTACTTCGCGCAACAACGGATGCTGATCCGGCGCGCCTGCCGCGACGGCTGCGTTGAGCGCGCGCCGAACCCTTGCGAGACCATCGGCCCCGGCATAGAGCAAATGCAGCATGCTGCCCGCGGCTGGCGCGAGGCCACGTTGCGCGACGACGGCGGGTAGAGGTAGCGTTGCGATCACAGTGGTGAGATCAATCACCCGTTCGCCGGAAACACAGCCGCTATGCGTGCCACCATTCCGGTCACGGAACGTAACGAGGCGCATCGCCTGGCTCAGTGCACCGGGAAAAATCGCGTCGCCATCACCTGACAACGCTTGATAAGCCGGTGTTCGTCCGGACCGTAGTCGGCTGCCGCCTGATGGATGCTGCGCAGGTTATCCCACACCAGCACATCGCCTGCTGTCCAGCGGAACACATAGCGATACCGGTCGCGGGTTTGATGCGCAAACAGGTATTCGAGCAGCGCATCGCTTTCCGGTTGCGGCAGCTCATTAATGCGCACCGCGTAACCCGGATTCGCGTACAGCGCCTTGCGTCCCGAGATCGGATGCGTGATGACGACTGGATGCGATACCGGCGGCTTGGCCTTGCGCTGGGCCTCCGAAAGTGGTGGACGGGTATTGCCGGGACGCGCGCGCATCATGTCCCAGTACTGGCTGAAATCGTGCAACGCGGTTTTCCCCATCAGTTGCGCCTTGATCGCGGGGGCCAGATCATCATAGGCCGCGCACATGTCGCAAAATTCTGTTGCGCCAAGCGACTTGCCGTCACGCTGCGGAACCTTGAGCGCATACAGCACATTGGCAAACGCGATGGTCTTGCTGTAGGACATGTCGGCATGCCAGCTTTGTCCCGCATCGCCCAGTCCGATGGGTTTGCCGTTCTCGATGATGTTGGAAAGATTCATCACCTCCGGATGCCCCGGTTCCTGAAAAGCGCCGATGACGTTGATCTCAAGCTCACCCAGGCGCGCGCTGAAAGCCTTCAGTTGCGCCGCGGAAAGCGTCTGGCGCGGGAAGCGAATCACGCCATGGCGCCCCAGCGCCTGAACAATTGCATCGATAGCGGCATCGGAGGTGTCGGCCAGATTCACCGCCTCTATCGTGGCGCCCAGCGTCTCGTCGCCCGGAATGACTTGCATCGGCGATCTACTCCCTGCGCGTTCGTTGATCGGTAGCGTAAAGTAACCATACAGTATCCTAAGCCAAGGGAGCATGCATGTACCTGTTCTTCGACACCGAAACCACTGGAATCCCCCGCAACTACAAGGCGCCGGCCTCGGACTTGAACAACTGGCCGCGGCTGGTCCAGATCGCATGGCTGATGGTGGACAAAGCAGCCAATGAGGTTGCCAGCGCCGAGTACATCGTCAAGCCAGACGGCTTCACCATTCCCGCGGACGCTGCCAGGATTCACGGCATCACCACCGAGTTGGCGCTGCAACAAGGTGTCGATCTGAAGTCTGTTCTCGCGCAAATCGCGCCGGACATCGAAAGAGCGACCGTGCTGATCGCCCACAACATGCCATTCGACGAAAAAATTCTCGGCGCCGAGTTTCTGCGCGCCCGCCATCCCAATGTGATCGAGGAGAAAAAGCGGCAATGCACCATGCAGGCCTCAACTGATTTCTGCCGCTTGCCCGGCCCGTATGGATTCAAGTGGCCCAAGCTCGAAGAGTTATACCTGAAACTCTTCAACCAACGCCTGGAAGGCGCGCACCGCGCGCTGACCGACGTGCGCGCGTGTGCGAAGTGCTACTTTGAACTCAAGCGGCTGAAAGTGATGTAAGACTCAAAACCTGGACCAAATTTCCATTTAAATCGGCAGAAACTCTGAGAGCGTTTACTTCTGACCCACACTGGCACTTGCCACATTATTCACTTCATAACGTCTTGTCCATTTAACTCTTGAAATCTGACATTCCCGTCGAAGAGCGCATGCCGCTTTTGCGTTCCGACCAAATGACCGAGGCCCAGCGACAAGCCGCAGCAGAAATCTGCGCCGGCCCCAGAGGCAGCGTGTTCGGCCCCTTCGTGCCGCTCTTGCGCAGCCCGGAATTTATGACGCGCTTGCAGAAGACCGGGGAATATCTTCGCTACCAGAATGCGCTGGGCGCGCGGCTGGGCGAAATGGTGATTCTGATGACGGCGCGGTGCTGGACGCAGCAGTTCGAATGGTTCGCGCACTATCCGCTGGCGCTGAAAGCCGGGCTTCGGGCGGAGGTGGCGGATGCCATCGCGGAGGGACGCCGGCCTTCCGGCATGGCTCAGGATGAGCAAGCCGTTTACGATTTTTGCGATGAGCTGATGCGCACCCAGGGCGTGAGCGATGCCACTTACGCGCGCGCGGTGGCGCTGTTTCGCGAGCAGGGTGTCATCGACATGGTGGGCATCACCGGTTATTACACGACGCTGGCGATGGTCATGAACGTGGCGCGCACGCCGTTACCGGAAGGGCAAGCGCCGCCGTTGAAGGCATTGCCTGGTTGATTGATGGGTATTGCGTTGCTCAACCCTTCCTACTTGATTCGTTTTTGCTCGCTCGCACGCATCAAGAGGTCGATGGTGGTTTCCAGCCTGATCATGCGTTCGGTCAAATTCTCGATTTTGCTTTGCTGTGCCTTGATCACTTCGCCCTGACGAACAACCTTGTCTTCCAGCTTGATCATTGAGGCGAAGGCGTTCCAGATACGGTCAGTTACGCCCATCACGCCGCCCGCTTGTTGGCGACTACGCCCGCCGTGCGCTTTCTGGCGGCCCTGGCCTCCATTGCGGCGATGCGCTTATTGCTGGCCGCGACAAATTCCAGCATCTCGTCGATTGCTGCGGATGCCCGGGTTGCGGCCATCATGGCGGCATCGGCAACGGCACCGAGTTCTTCGTCAGCCTGCGCCGACATGTAGGCGGTGGCGCCGCGGCGCATCAGTTCCGAGACCGGCAAGCCGAGCTTCTTTGCCTTGGCGCTGATCGCCTTCTTTTCCTGTGCGGTTGCCTGCACCACGATCCGTTCTATTGCTGCTTCGGCCATGATTTTCTCCGGTTGAATCAGTGTATGTACAGACTATGTACATAGTCTACGCCACGGACCCGGTGAGTCAAGGCCTCGACTCACCGGGAGCGGATTCGCGCCTCTGCGCCTTCAGGCAAACATTGTGCATCCTGTGTCCGGTTGCCCGTCAGCCATTTGCCTTCACCGCGGTTGATCGCCCGTCAGCGTGATCCGGTGCATCACGCGCCGGTAGCCGTGGTAATCATTGACCGGATTGTGCAGCGTGCAGCGGTTGTCCCAAAGTGCAATGGAGCCGGGCCGCCAGGGGAAGCGGCAGGTGAATTCGGGGCGCACCTGGTGATTGAAAAGATAATCGAGCAAGGGACGGCTTTCTTCTTCTGTCATTCCAGCGAAACGCAGCGTGTGACCACGGTTCACGTAGAGCGCAATCCGGCCGGTTTCGGGATGAGTGCGCGCCACGGGATGTTCTGCGGTGAATTCGGCTGGCGGTTTGCCCTCATCGCGCACCCGGTCTTCCCGGGTTTTCGATGCGTCGGCCTTGGTAGAGCAATTCACTGCTTTCAGATCGCGCAGCATGCGCCGCATGCCATCGGACAGGGATTCCCAGGCCAGGTACATGTTGGCGAACAGCGTGTCGCCGCCCTGCGGCGGCGTTTCGCGCGCAAGAAGCATTGAAGCCATCGGTGGTGTGTCGAGGTAAGTGGTGTCGGAATGCCAGATACCACCGAAATTGACGCGCTCGTGCTCAAGCTTCTTCACTTCGATGATTTTGGGAAAGCCCTCGATGCCCTTTAACAACGGGTAGTCGGCCGGCGTTCCGAAGTGCTGCGCAAAGCGCAGGTACTGCTCGGGCGTGAGTGGCTGATCGTGAAAGAACAGCACCAGATTGTCCAGCCAGGCCTGCCGCAATTGGGCCACCAGATCCGCACTCAGCGGTTTCGACAGATCAACACCTGAGACTTCCGCGCCAAGCGCGCCGGCAATCCGACACACGGAAATCATTGCAGGAACTTGGTCAGTACCTGTCCGGGACCGGACTTAAGTGGCAGGTAATCACGGCCATCATGAACCTGCGTGCCGTTCACCCAAACGCCGTGAACGCCCACTGGGTGACGGATCATGCGCGCGCCGCCCGCGGGAAGGTCTTTGCGGCTTTCCAGCACGGATATGCCGACCGTCGCGGGATCAAACAGCAGCATGTCCGCCCATGCGCCGGGCGCAATGCGGCCGCGATCGGGAATGCGATATTTTGCGGCGGGGTCTGATGTCAGGCGACGCACGGCTTCCTGTAACGTGAAGGTCTTGTTCTCGCGCACCCAGTGCTTGAGGAAGTGCAGACCGAAGCCCGCATCGCACATGAAGATCAGATGCGCGCCGGCGTCCGACAAGGCCAGCACGCCGGAATCATGCTTGAGTAGCGGCGCGACACCGGCGTCGTTGTTCTGGAACAGCTTGGCGATCAGTGGCGTATCCAGCGGCAGATCGAAGAACCAGTCGAGCGGGTCGCGTCCGGCGGCGCGTGCCAGCTCGCTTACCGGTTTTTCGTTTACTTCGACTTTCGACCAGTCGCCATAGAACAGGATGCCCGGCTGCGGATTGGCGAGGTTTTCGCGGAATTGGCGGCGAAACGCCGGATCGGCGTAAATGCGCGGCAGCTCATCGGGCTGCGCGGTTTTCACGCGCATGAAGGCGTCGTGAGAAAACATCAGATACGGGTCGCGCAGCGTGAAATCGAAAGACAAGGCATGCGGATTGGCGTGAATGTAGACTTCGTTGCCGCGCGCGCGTGCAGCGGCGCAGCGCTCGTAATAGCCCAATGCCACATCGGGCGCTGCGTCGTTATACATGGTGAGCACGGTGACCATGAACATCGGACGATTGGTTCGCGCGGCGAGCGATTCCATGTATTCGGTGGTGCCGCGCGGGCCGGTGGCCATGACAAAGATCCCGCGCTGCTTGTCCGCCAGCGGCTGCATCAGCGCGTGCAATTCCGCGTCCGATGCAATGGTGGAGGGCATCGGCCGGCCTCCAAAGCCCGCGTGATTGGGCGAGAAAGACGATCCAAGGCCAATTGCACCCGCGTCCATTGCCTCGCGCACCATGGACTGCATGCGCGCGAGTTCATCCGCAGTCGGCTCGGCGCGTGTCGAGGCCTCATCGCCCATCACCGCGGTGCGTATCGTCGAATGGCCGGCCAGCGTAGCAACATTGGCATAAGGCCCGATGCGCCGCAATTGCGTCAGATACTCGGCGAAGGTCTCGAACTGCCAGTCGGTGCCGGTGAGCAGGGCATCAAGGTCCATGCCTTCGACCACCGACAGGTTCTTGAGCATGGTTTCGCGCTGGGAAACCGGGCAGGGTGCGATGCCGAAACCACAGTTGCCCATCACCGCGGTGGTCACGCCCAGCGCGGGCGACGGCGAAAGGGTGCGGTCCCAGGTGATCTGCGCGTCGTAATGGGTATGGATATCGACGATGCCAGGCATCAGTGCGAGTCCCTGCGCATCGACAACCTGGTGTGCGCCCCCGCTCAGCTTGCCTACTTGTGCAATGCGGCCTTCAAGTACGGCCACGTCCGAATTGACCGGTGCCGAGCCGCTGCCGTCGAATACCTGAGCGCCGCGAATCAGTAGATCCATCATGGATGGACGTTATCACAAGTCGGAGGGAACGTGCTTGCGGGCCGGTTGTCGAAGTGCTTCGCTGGAAATTGCAATTGCGTCATGCAGCCTATCGACTGGCATCGTGGCACCCCGTTAGAATCCACCATCGGGCGATCATGAAGCGGTTACACTGTCGCTTCGAATCCGCCACTGTTTACGCACTTTTCGCCGTTGGATTGCGAATGGTTTGATAGAAGATGACCAATGTCGTAACTTTCCTGCGCGCTTTGATTTCCGATCCACGACGGGTCGCCGCCATCGCGCCCTCCAGTCCGGCACTGGCCAGCGCCATTACGGCGGAGATCATGCCGCACTGCGCCCCGGTGATCGAGCTGGGGCCTGGAACCGGCGTGTTTACCAAAGCCTTGCTCGCCCGCGGAGTGCCCGAAGACAGGCTGGCACTGATTGAGTACGGACCCAATTTCGCGCGCATGCTGCAGGCGCGCTATCCACGCGCGCATGTCCTGCAGATGGATGCGGCGCATCTGAAATCGGTCGAGCTGTTCGGCGGCGAAAGCGTCGGTGCGGTGATCAGCGGGTTGCCGTTGTTGTCGATGCCGGAAGACATGGTAGCCGCCATCATGGAAGGGGCGTTCGCGCACCTGCGCGCCGACGGGGCGTTTTACCAGTTCACCTACGGCTTGCGCTGCCCGGTTCGCCGAGCGACTCTCGACCGGCTCGGGCTCAAGGCGGTCCGTATCGGCGGGGCATTTGCCAACATGCCGCCCGCTTCCGTCTACCGCATCCGCAGTCGGCCGCAGCTTCGGGTTCTGCGAAAAGAAAGTATCAGCCGGGATTCCTCGGCATTGCAGAATTTGACGGCATCGGGCACGACCTGACCGTCGCCAGCGGCGGCGTTTGAGAAATGTCTGGCGGGCTATGGATTGCTGTCAACGGAGTCCAGCCCGGGCACCGGGTGGCTTCCGGTCAGGGCGGCGACCCATGTTACCCGGATGGAACCCTGAGACTTCAGTTTCCGAAGTTTGCTGCATTGGGGCCGGATCTCACCGGTGTTCCCGCGGCAACCCTTAACGTTTCGATCCAGCCGCGGCGCTGGATCATGCATGCACCCCGGTTTGTCTTCAGGACCGTGAGCTGGACCACGCACCATTTGCCGGAAGATTTTTCGTTTTCGCGTTGCGAGGTTGTTTTCGAGGAACACAGATCGTCCGGCTGGATATACTATCCGCGCCCGGAAACCAGGAAAGATCACTTTCAGGATGCCTCGATGATTGAAGTGCTCGCGCCGCGCATTCCAAATATTGCGTATGGCGCGGAGGTGCAACTGTGAATAAACGCAAACGAGGTCGTGGTCGAGCCCTGATTTGATCGGACGCATTGCCCAATCAAGCGCCTGAATCAAAAAAACGGGCCG
Source organism: Betaproteobacteria bacterium (assembly GCA_031403365.1). Classification (GTDB taxonomy): domain Bacteria; phylum Pseudomonadota; class Gammaproteobacteria; order Burkholderiales; family JACQAP01; genus JACQAP01. The sequence goes on from JANNTE010000013.1 coordinate 29,954, forward strand.
CGAATCGCGGCCCGCTTGTGTTTGCGCACGACGAGCGGTTAATCCTTGGTTGCCTCCACCTGAATGCTGATTTTGACTTCATCGCCCACCGCCGGCACATAGGCGGCCAGACCGAAGTCGCTGCGCTTGATGGTGGCCGTTGCATTGGCGCCGCACACCGGCTTCTTG
>JANNTE010000014.1:0-4478 GCA_031403365.1 Betaproteobacteria bacterium
CCGGCAGAGCCTTGATCTGATAAACCTTGAATTGCGTCGCCGGCCGCAGTCCGGCATAAGTCGCGGTTACCGAATGCTGGGCGAGCGCCGGAACCAGCGCATGGGCCTTATCCACCAGCCGCTGCAACGCTTCGCGATCCACACTGGCATATTCGCGTTCCTCGACTTCTTCCGCGGTCGGACCGACGATCAGATTGCCGAATGCCGTGCGCGAAACCAGCACGCCCTTGGTGATGTCGGTTGGCACTGGCAGCACGATGGCGTTTACCAGGCCATAGGCGGACTTGTCGAATACGACGAATTGCCCTTTGCGTGGACGAATGGAAAACGGGCAGCTGCGGGCAATGGCTTCGACGTGATCACCATAAAGGCCGGCGGCGTTGACCACCACGCGCGCGGCCACCGGGCCCGCCGATGTTTGGAGTATCCAGTGATTGCTTTGCCAGTTTCCGCTGTCAACCCTGGTGGCGCGACGCAGTTGCGCGCCATGCGCCAGGGCTTGCAGCGCATAGGCCAGCGGCGCCGACCAGGCGTCGATGACGTGTTCGCCCGGAACCTGAACCGCGCCGAGGGCACCGCGCGCCAGATCGGGTTCGCGGCGATAGAGTTCGACGGTATCGATTTCGCCCACGTCGGCGACGCCGTTGGCATGCGCCTGCTCGACGATTCCCCTCAGCCTGACCTGCTCCTTCTCGTTCCAGGCCACGACCAGCGCGCCGGTTTCGACCAATGGCAGATTAAGCCGCTCGCGGATTGCGAGATACTCCCGGTAGCCAGCCTGCATGCATGCCAGTTCCAGGCTTGCGGCCGGCGCGTCGAATCCGGTATGCAGCAGCGCGCTGTTGCCCTTGCTCGCTCCGGAGAGAATGTCCGCACCTTTCTCCAGCAGCACGCAGCGCAGTCCGCCCATGGCCAGTCGGCGCAGGATGGTGCATCCGACCACGCCGCCGCCGATGACGGCAACGTCAAATACCGGTTCAGTCATGGCGGGGCGGGATCAATCGACGGTCACGGGAATTCGTGCGAAGCGCAATCGTGGCAGAAAAAAAGCGGGGTTCCATGCAGAACCCCGCCTTTCGCGAGCAATGACCGCTATCGCGTCAAGTCCGCTCGCCCACGGCCTTTTCCGTGGCGGCGATTTCGGCTTGCCGCTTGGCGATCATGTCGCCGATCGGCGGGCCTTTGAAGCGCCGCGACTCGAACGCCATCCAGATGACGATCATGACCACCAGCATCGCAACAATCAGATAGCCGACTTTCTGGTTCGGCGGTTGCACGCCGACGAAAATCAGCAGCGCGCAACCGATGATGGCCAGAATGGCGACGATTTTTGATGCGCCGCCCAATTGAAACGGTCCCTTCGTCGTCCACGTCCCGTTTATCTCCGCACGCAGGCCTGCGGCGACCGGCATCAAATAGGACAGGTAGAGGAAAACCGCGCATCCGGTCGATAGCACGACAAAAGCATCGCCGTAGAGCGTAGCGATGATCGACAGGATTGCGCCCCACCAGATGGCATTGACGGGCGTTCGGTGTTTCGGGCTGACCTGACGAAGTGCGTTGGAGAAGGGCAATCCGCCGTCGCGCGCGAAGGCGTACATCATGCGCGAGGTGGAAGTCAGGCCCGCCAGCGCGCACAGGTAGTTGGCGAGCACGATGCCGATGATGAGAACGGTCTTGAACATCGACGGCATGGGGGACTGGCTCATCAGCCAGGGAAACGCGTTCCAGCCTTGCTTGGCACCTTCCTCGACGCTGGGAAGCGCCAGGATAAAGGCGCAGATCATGACGTAGCCAAAGACGAAGGACCAGAACACCGAGTGCATCATGCCGCGCGGTGCTTCGCGCGCAGCGTTGCGCGTTTCTTCCGCAGTGTGGGCCGACGCATCGAACCCGGTCACTGTGTACACCCCTTGCAACAGTCCGAGCAGAAACACGAAACCGACCGATTGAATGGCTGTTGGCCAAACGCTGCCGCCGGCTTCACCGGAGAAATTGCTGAATGTGAACAGGCGCGACAAGTCGATTGAAGGCGCATAGGCCAGCAGCCCCACGGTCAGCAGCACCGCGAATACAAATATCAGGTAGCCGCTGAAGTCGGTCAGGATCGTGGTCACGCGGATGCCGACGTGATTGAGCATGGCCTGCGAGGCGGTGATAACGGTGATGAAAATCGTCTGCGTCCACCAGCCCTGGTCCATGAATTCCTTCGGTGTCCATGACGTGACATCCATGCCGATCACGCTGGCGAGGAACAGATCGCGGAACAGCAGGAACACGCCGAAATTGACCGATGCCACCACGAACATCAGGCCGAGCATGTTGAACCAGGCCGCGACCCAACCATAGCCCCGGCCGCCGAGCAACGACGCCCAGTGGTAAATGCCACCCGCAGTTGGATAGGCCGAGGCGATCTGGCCCATGGCGGCGGCCACCAGCAGGGCAAACCCGCAGGCCAGCGGCCAGCCATACCCAACAGATGCGCCGCCAGCGGCGCTCAGCGACAGCGGGAACGCGGTGATGCCGCCTGCAAGAATGCAGATGATCGAGAACGAGATCGCAATGTTCTGGAATGCGCCCATGCGCCTCGACAGCTCTTGCGCATAACCCATGCCGTGAAGGGTTTTGAGATCGTCCTGATGTTCCTTGGTTTGCTCGTATTGTTTATCTTGTGCCATCTTTCCCTCCTTCAGTGGTGAGCGGATCGGGGGCAGGCGGCGCGGCGAGCGCCTGCCAATTCGACTGCAACCAAGAGCGATACCGGTGCCGCAGCCTATGACGCAGGCGTAACGGACCCCTAGTCCTGCGTCGACGGGCAGTATGTGCGATATCCAAACGCCAGGCAACCAGTGGCGGGTTTAGAATCCCGGCCATGCCGGACAAAACCTTTCGGCCGGAGCGCGAAATGCCACGCCATAACCACCCGCACATAGGACTGACGACCTACGGCCGCAACGCCGACAACCGCTTCACTCTGCCTGCCGAGTATGTTGATGCGGTGCGCCGCGCGGGCGGCGTAGTGGTTTTGCTTCCACCCGGGGAATCACATTGGAAGTCGCTGGCCGGGACGCTGGACGCGCTGATTCTCACTGGTGGCGGGGATATTGATCCGGATCGCTATGCCGGGCGGCGGCACGAAACCAACTACGGCATCGATCACGAACGCGATGCCCAGGAAATTGACCTGGGCCGCTGGGCCATGGACTCGGGCCTGCCCACGCTCGGCATCTGCCGGGGGGCGCAAATGCTGAACGTCATTCGCGGCGGCAAACTCATCGAACACATTCCCGATGAACTGGGCGAAACGGTGCTGCACCGGGCTCCGCCGCGCGAGCCGATCTCGCATGCAATTCGATTGAGCGCCGGATCGCGGCTGGCGGGAATTTTTGGTCAGACGCAATTCGAGGCAGCTTCCTGGCACCATCAGGCACTGCGTGACGCGGCGCCGGGGTTTGAGGCGGTGGGTTACGCACCCGACGGCACCATCGAGGCCATCGAAATGCCTGCGCATCCCTGGCTGGTCGCGGTGCAATGGCATCCGGAATTGACCGCCGCCAGCGATCCCCTGCAACAGAAACTCTTCAACGCGATCGTCGATCAGGCCCGCAAATAGCGCGGCGTCGTTTTCCGCCGCGCCCTTTTCCAGTTGGCATTGGAAGCGACCTGCAGGCTGGTAGTGAGCGCAGCGAATTCCGGCAGCCTTCGCCGGGGTTCATTCTTCATGCTGGCCCGCTAATCACGCTTCGTAACGCGAATCGAAATGGCAGGAACGGCCGGTCGGCAGGTGCTTCAGAGCGTCGCAACCGCTTCAATTGCCACCATCACACCCGGAATGTCGGCGCCGAAGCGGGCCATCGCGCGCGCCGGTTTCGGGCCGGGAAAAAACTCTGCATAGGCCTCGTTCATTTCCTTGTACAAATCCGGACGGGCAAGCAGCACCGTGACTTTTACCACCCGGTCTAGCGAACTGCCGGCCGCCTTCAAAATCATTTCGACATTGCGCAGCGACTGCCGGGTTTGTTCCTGCATGGTTGTGCCCGCAATCTCTGTCGGGCCGCCGCCGGGCCGAACCGGAATCTGCCCTGACACGAATACGAATCCGTTCGCCACCACCGCGTGGGAGTACGGCGAGTGCGGTGCCGGGTAGCCGGGAATGTCGGTGATGTGTCGTACGGTCATGCTTTCTCTCGAAGACTGCGCCGCCGGCAACGATCAGATGTTCCCAGACTGCAATATTGCCAGGTCAAAACACGTAGCGCATTCCCAGTTCCAGATTCCATTCGTAAACCTGGGATACATCGCCGCGGTTGATGACGCCGACGCCCGGCCTGGCCCAGGCGGCGACGTTGCTGGACAGAATCTTTCCGACTTCGAGTTCGACGGTAAATCCGACTTTGTCGTTGTTGTCCCAGTCGATCGTAAACTGTGGTTCGAGGAAAGTGTAGACCTTGTTCGGCCAGCGCGTCAGCAGGTTCGGC
>JANNTE010000015.1:0-4297 GCA_031403365.1 Betaproteobacteria bacterium
GCATCCCGCTGGGCAATCAGTACCAGATCCGCGTTACTGTGGCCGCTCAACAGGCTGTCTCCCAGAACTTCCAGATCGTCAATCCGGGAACCAACTATTATGTCAACGACGCCGGCACCGCCGGGGACGTGTTCACGAGCGCAATCGGCGACAACGCCAACAGCGGCAAGAGTCCCGACGCGCCGATGGCCAGCCTGACGGCCTTGCTGCGGGCCTACGATATCGACCCGGGGGACACGATCCACGTCGACACCGGGACCTACCAGTTGACCCGGAACATCCTGATCACGGCCCAGGACGGCGGTGTGCGGATCGTGGGCCCCGATGGGGCCGTGGCCTTGTTGAACCGCGGCAACACGGATGGCGGGTCGTATGTGATTGAGTTGCAGAACGCGGACGACGTGACGCTTGAGCATCTGTCGTTGACGGGTGCCTACATGGGGATCTATGCGGCCCCGGGAAGCGACAGCGATCGACTCACGATGCGGCAGATGGTCGTGTACGGCAACAGCAGCCGGGGGATCTTGCTGCACGCCTCCAACGACCAGACCACGATCCAGAACAGCACGCTCTACGGACTCCCAGGCGGCTCGGGCGCCGACGATCAAGGGTATGCCATCTATGTGGACGGCACCGACGCACGGATCAGCGGCAACACCATCACCCATAGCCAGTACTCCGGTATCGAGGTCTACGGAGCGCGCACCATCGTCAGTGGCAATCAACTGGCCAACAATAACAGCACCGGCATCTACGCCAACTTTGGCGGCCCCGTGGCCGATCGGATCGTCGTCAGCGGCAACACGGTCCACCACGGAAACGTCGGCATCCAAGCCAACGGGAGCGGGAGCTTCACCGGCAGCGTGCTGGTGACCGGCAACGAAGTCTACAACCACCTCGCCATCGGCCTGTACGTTGTGGTGGGCACCGAGACCGTCGACAATCGCGTGCACGACAACGCCATCGGCATCTGGTCCCAACACAGCGGCCTGGTCCGCGATAACCGCGTCTGGCACAACGCCAATATCGGCATCGTGATGGACCAGGCCACCGTCCGCGGCAACCGCGTGTACGCCAACTCGATCGGCATCCAGACCTCGGGCCCCTACGGCTTCGGAGGCCAGATCCTCAATAACCTGGTCTACGCCAACGCCAACGAGGGACTGCTGATCAGCGGCGCCCAACCCACCAGCCTGGTCGCCAACAACACCATCTACCAGCCGGTCGGCAATGCCGTCCGCGTGCAGGGCGGCTCCAACGGCACGCGACTGCGCAACAACATCCTGTACGTCGCCGCTGGCTACAACCTCTACGTCACTCCCGATAGTCAAGCCGGATTCAGTAGCGATTACAACCTCCTGTACCACGGCGCGGCGATCAACTCGCGAGTCGGCTTTTGGAACGGCGCCGACCAGGTATCGCTGGCCGACTGGCGCACGGCCAGCACACAGGATCAGCATTCAGCCGCCGGTGATCCACTATTTGTCGATCCCAACGGCGCGGACAATGTGCTCGGATATTCGGATGTGCCGGGAGTCTCTGACGCCGGGTCGGACGACAATTTCCAGCTTTCGGCCGGCTCACTTGCGATCGACCGCGGAGATTTCCTGAGTGCTCCGGCGGTGGACATTACGGGCGCCAGCCGCCTCGACGATCCCGGCACAACCAATGCCGGCTCAAATGCCTACGGGGAAACAAATCTCGGATTGAGTCAATTCGACAACGTCGGCACGGCGAAGAACTGGAAATCGAACGGCACGTATTGGAACCTGGACCTTCCCTTTGTTTTTCCTTTCTACGGGAAAAACTACTTCAGCGTGTCGCTTTCTAGCGAAGGCTTCCTGCAGTTCGCTGGTCCAGATTACGCAGGCAACGGCGCCAATAGTAGCGGCGAATTGGCGGGCAATGTGCGCATCGCACCGCTTTGGGATAACCTGCGAACCAACCTCGCGAATGACGACATTTTCGTCGACACCTCGACAGCTGGACAGGTCACGATTCGTTGGAATGCAACGAACGAAGCCGACGACAGCGATGTCAACTTCTCCGTTCGATTGTTTGCTGATGGCCGCATCGCTTTTGACTATGGCCCCGGCAACACCAATCTTAGTCCGACGATCGGTGTGTCACGCGGCGATGGACAATTCTACACGCTCTCAAATTACGACAGCGCTGCTTCGCTGTCCGACGTCACCTCGGTGGAGTTCGCTCGGACGGTTCCAACATTTAGTGATATAGGCGCATACGAATTCCGGGGATCCAGCTTCGACACGATCTCGCCAAGCATTGTCTCGACGACGCCAGCCGCGATTGCTGACGAGGGCGCGATCGAATCGTCGTTCGGCTCGATTGCCTTGACATTCAGCGAAGCAATTGACGCGATCGATGCCAATGCCATTGCCAATTATGAACTCCGAAGCGCCGGTATCGACGGTCAGTTCAACACTGGGGACGATATTATCCAAGCCTTGTCACCCGTCTATGCTGGCGGGGGCACGACGGTTGCACTGAACATGGCCGGCTCGCTGCCGGCCGGATCCTATCGACTCATCGTTCGAGGTATGGCAACGGGCGGCATTCACGACTTGGCCGGGCTGTTACTGGATGGAGACGCCAATGGAACCGCGGGCGGCGACTATGTCCGTTCGTTTACAGTCAATCACGCCCCGATACTGTCGGCAATCGGCGATCGGTCCGTCAATGAGAACACCAACCTGTCGTTCACGGCGATGGCCAGCGATGCCGATGCGGGCCAGACGCGCACGTTCAGCTTGGGACCCGGCGCGCCCGTGGGAGCGTCGATCGATCCAACGAGCGGGCTGTTCACTTGGACTCCCTCCAACGATTCCCTGACGCCGATCGCGATCACGATCGTGGTCACCGACAATGGCATACCCGCGCTGAGCGATTCAGAGACGATTCAAGTGACCGTGCTCAACCTGCCGCCGAGTGCCTCGGCCGGAGGCCCCTACGTCGTTGCAGCCGGCGGCTCGTTGACGTTACACGGCACTGGCAATGACCCGAACCCGAATGACGTTCTGACATATCGTTGGGATCTCAACGAGGACGGTCTGTTTGGCGACGCGACCGGCCCGGAACCTACCTTGTCGTGGGACCAGTTGCAGTTACTGGGACTGTCGGCCGGATCGAATGTCGACGTGTTTTTGGAAGTCAGCGATGGTCGCGATGCGACGATCTCTGCGGCCGCGAATCTCACCATCGACAACTACGCGACCGTCGAGGGTCGTCACTTGTTCTACAACGAATCGGGCACCGCCAACCACTATGACCACGACGACCCGGCGATTAACTCCTTCGACGACCTGGCAATCGCCACCGACAAGACCGCCTACCTGTGGGAAGATGTCGGCGCAGCCACGTTCGCCAACGTCAGCAGTTACGACAAGGGAATCAACGGCATCATGGTTGACATCGCCGGCTCGCATCCCTCGATCACCGCGGCCGACTTCATCTTCCGCGTGGGCAACAACAACGCGCCGGGCACCTGGGCCGAGGCAAATCCCCCCACGGCCGTCTCCGTGCGGGCTGGGGCGGGCGTGAACGGCTCGGATCGGGTCGAGATCGTTTGGACCTCGGGCGCTCCGATCAAACAGTGGTTGGAGGTCATCGTAAAGGCCAACGCCAATACGGGCCTGGCTCAACAGCCAGGTCACCCCGCGGGCCACGGCGACACTTTCTTTTTCGGTAACGCCGTGGGCAACACCGGCGCGGGCGACACATCCGCCAACTCGCTGGTCAACGTGATCGATCAAGGTCGTATTCGGGCCAACAACTCGCTTTTGTCGGCCAACATCCCGATTACGAACGTATACGACGTGGATCGTAGTGCCAGCGTGAACTCCAGCGATGAAATGGTTGCTCGTTTCAACGGCACCAACCCGACGACCACGCTCAAGTACCTGAACCTGACCGCGGCTCCAGCGGCTCCTGAACCCGACGGCGGCGATGAGGTCGGTGTCTTGGTTGCAAGTGATCCTGGTGTGGCCTCGGCCCTGGCGGCTCCGGCCTTGACCAGCTTGGAAGGCGGCATGCCGCGGTGGCTCGCGAATCGGATCGAAAGCATCGATCTCAATACCGGCCATGCCGCCAAGTTGTTCCAGCACTTGTACGACACGAACAGTTTGCGTTCGAGAGCCCTGCTGCAGAAAGTCGACGTTGTGACAGACGCCCTGGACTTGGACGACGAGCTGCTTGATTCTCTGCTCGCCGATTTGGGGATGTGAACTGGTTCCTTCCTGGCCCTCTACTTAAAACCCTCCTTAGCAGAATTCGTGGG
>JANNTE010000016.1:0-12331 GCA_031403365.1 Betaproteobacteria bacterium
GGAGCAGGAAAAGATCGTCAACGAATACCGGGAGGTCATGGACACCATTGCCGACCTGCTCGACATTCTCGCGAAGCCGGAGCGCATCAACGAGATCATCGCCCGGGAACTGACGCAGACGCGGGATGAGTTCGGCGACGAGCGTCGCAGCGAGATCGTGACGAACGCCGAAGATCTGAGCATGGAAGATCTGATCGCGCCGGAGGACGTTGTGGTTACGTTGTCCCACAGTGGCTACGTCAAGGCGCAGCCGCTGGCCGATTATCGGGCTCAGAAGCGCGGAGGACGGGGAAAGCAGGCGGCGGCAACGAAGGAAGACGATTTTATCGACAACCTGTTCATTGCCAACACGCATGACTATGTGCTGTGTTTTTCGAGCCGCGGGCAGTTGTACTGGATCAAGGTTTACAACGTTCCGCAGGGAGGCCGGGCCAGCCGCGGCAAGCCGATTGTCAACTTGCTGCCGCTGACGGAAGGAGAAAAAATCAACGCTATTCTTCCGGTGCGCGATTTCGACGAAACCAAGTATGTCTTCATGGCCACCGCCAGTGGCATCGTCAAGAAAACCCCACTTTCAGATTTTTCGCGACCGCGCCCCTCCGGCATCATAGCCGTGGATCTCGATCCGGGCGACCATCTGATCGGTGTTGCGCTGACAGACGGACATCACGACATCATGTTGTTTTCGGATGAAGGCAAGGCAGTTCGATTCAGCGAGCAGGATGTGCGTCCGATGGGCCGCGTTTCGCGCGGCGTGCGCGGCATGAGATTGTCGGGAGCGCAGAAAGTCATCTCGCTGCTGGTGGCCGAGAATGAATCCGTTTCGGTCCTGACTGCCACGGAGAATGGTTACGGCAAACGGACCCCAATCGGGGAATACACCCGGCACGGGAGGGGGACGCTGGGCATGATTGCGATTCAAACCACTGCCCGCAATGGAAATGTCGTCGCAGCTACGCTGGTTGAGGCAAAAGACGAAATCATGCTGATCACGACCGGCGGTGTGCTGATTCGCACCCGGGTCTCCGAAATTCGGGAGATGAGCCGTTCTACACAGGGCGTTACGCTGATCAACCTGGGGGCGGACGAGAAACTGGCCGGCTTGCAGAAAATAGTGGATACCGGCGAAGTTCTGGGAGCGGGTTCTGAGGAAAGCGCCGGAGATGCGGAAGCGGAAGATGGCGGCGTTGACCAGGGTCCGGCCGGTGCGGACGGTGGCGACGAGCAAACTTGAACCGAACAGGCCTGAATACCGGCACGCCATCCAGGCGATCCATTGAACAGGATGGAATGAGACGGATGGAATTGAATCCGAATATGGTTGAATCAAGGCGGAGCAGTGAACGTGAACAGAGTTTTTAATTTCAGTGCGGGACCTGCGGTTTTGCCACAGCAGGTTCTCGAGACAGCGCGCGACGAGATGCTCGACTGGCACGGTTGCGGCATGTCGGTCATGGAGATGAGTCATCGTGGCAAGGAGTTCATCGCGATTCACGCGCAGGCGGAAGTTAGTTTGCGCGAACTGATGGCCATACCGCAGAACTACAAAGTGTTGTTCCTGCAAGGCGGCGCGATCGGCGAAAACGCGATCGTACCGATGAACCTGCTGCGTGGCCGCACCGGTGCCGACTATATCAATACCGGCGAGTGGTCCAAGAAGTCGATCAAGGAGGCAAGGAAGTACTGCAACGTGAATGTGGCGGCTTCCGGCGAGGATCGCAATTTCAGCTATGTACCGCCGCGCGAAACCTGGCGGCTGAGCAAGGATGCGGCCTATGTTCACATCTGCTCCAACGAGACCATCGGCGGCGTGGAGTATCACTGGGTTCCGGACACCGGAGGTATCCCGCTGGTGGCCGACATGTCCTCGAATATTCTCTCGCGCCCGGTCGATGTTTCCCGATATGGCCTGATCTACGCCGGGGCACAGAAGAATATCGGCCCTGCGGGGTTGACTATCGTCATTGTGCGCGACGACCTGATCGGAGAAGCCTTGCCGATTACCCCGTCGGCGTTCGACTATAAACAGCAGGCGGATAACGATTCCATGCTCAACACACCGCCGACCTACGCGGTTTATATTGCCGGCCTGGTGTTTTCGTGGCTCAAGCAGCAAGGCGGCCTGGCTGCGATGGAACAACGCAATACCGCCAAAGCCGGGATGTTGTACGACTATCTGGATCAAAGCCGTTTGTTCGCCAGTCCGGTGGAAACGCGCGACCGGTCGCGCATGAACGTGCCGTTCAAGCTGCGCGACGAATCTCTCGATGAACCGTTCCTGAAAGGTGCCCAGCAGCGCAGCCTGCTGCAATTGAAGGGCCATCGTTCCGTCGGTGGCATGCGCGCATCGATCTACAACGCGATGCCCGTCGAGGGAGTGCAGGCCCTGGTCAAATATCTTCAGGAATTCGAAAAAAATCATGTGTGAAAAAAGTCATGGGTGATCTGATACATATCCTTACGCTGAACGCCATTTCGTCGACCGGATTGAAGCGCCTGCCCGCGGATCGGTATCTGGTCGGACCCAAAATTGATGAGCCTAAGGCGATCCTGGTTCGTTCCCACAACATGAACGACATGACGATCGCGGCCTCGGTGCGCGCGATCGGCAGGGCGGGCGCGGGAACCAACAACATCCCGGTGGCGCAAATGAGCAAGCGCGGTGTCCCGGTGTTCAACGCGCCGGGTGCCAATGCGAACGCGGTCAAGGAGCTGGTGATCGCGGGAATCCTCATTGCCGCACGCAATCTGGTGCCCGCGATCCGGTTCACCGACACCCTGTTCGGAGGCGACGAGGAAATCGACAAGAAGGTTGAAGACGGCAAGAAGCATTTCGCCGGTGTTGAGCTGCCGCAGCGTGTGCTCGGCATTGTTGGTCTCGGAAAGATCGGCAGTCTGGTCGCCGATGCCGCAATCAAACTGGGCATGGAAGTGTGCGGGTATGACCCTGAGATTACGGTGGACGCCGCATGGAGTCTTCCGTCCCAGGTGAAGAAAGCACACAGCATCGAGGAAGTGCTGCGCATCAGCGATTTCGTCACGCTGCATATCCCCTTGCTCGACGCAACCCGGGGTCTGATGGATGCGCGGCGCATTGCCCTGATGAAACGCGGCGCCGTGCTGCTCAACTATTCGCGCGATGGCATCGTCGATAACACCGCCGTGCTTGACGCATTGAACGCAAAGCACCTGAAGGCCTATGTGTGCGATTTTCCCGGGAGTCGCTTCAAGAGTCATCCGTCGGTGGTAACCACGCCACATCTGGGCGCTTCCACCCTGGAGGCCGAAGAAAATTGCGCCATCATGGTGGTCGATCAGTTACGCGACTATCTGGAGAACGGAAATATCAGGAATGCCGTGAATTTTCCGGACGTGATCATGTCCAGGGAATCACCGTTCCGGCTGGGCATTGCCAACGCCAACGTGCCAAACATGGTGGGACAGATTTCCACCGCGCTGGCCCAGGCTGGATTGAACATCCACAATATGCTCAACAAGTCGAAGAAGGACATGGCCTATACCCTGGTGGACGTGGATAGCGCGGTGCCCGGTTCCGTAACAGAAACGATTTCATCGATCGCCGGCGTTCTTGCGGTGCGTTACCTGCCGGCGGCGTCGTAGTCCATGGCGGACAACCTCAAAGCGTTGCGCGAGCGCATCGACGCACTGGATCTCGAAATTCTCAAGCTGGTGAGCGAGCGCGCATCGGCGGCGCATGCGATCGGCAAACTCAAGGGCGATGGCACGGTGTATCGCCCTGAACGCGAGGCCCAGGTGTTAAGGCGTTTGTCCGAAAGCAACCCCGGTCCGTTGTCCGACAAGACCGTCGTGCACTTGTTTACCGAAGTCATCTCCGCTTGTCGTGCTCTTGAGGACGCCTTCACGGTTGCGAGTCTTGGGCCAAAGGGAACCTTCAGCGAAGAGGCGGCGGTCAAGCATTTCGGCGGCCAATCGCCGGTCCTGCTTTGTCCTTCGATTGACGAAGTCTTTCGTTGCGTGGAATCGGGAACGATTGGATACGGCGTGGTCCCGGTGGAGAATTCGACCGAGGGCGCGGTGGGCCGTACGCTTGACCTGCTGCTCTCGACGCCCCTGAAGATTTGCGGCGAGGTGCTGCTGCCGGTGCATCAGAACCTCCTGGCGAAAGCGAGCGATCTGTCGGCGGTCAGGCGCGTTTATTCGCATGCGCAGAGCCTTGCCCAATGCAGCCGCTGGCTGTCGCAGCATGTTGCGCATGCGCAGCGCATCCCGGTAGCGAGCAATGCGGAGGCGGCGCGCATGGCGCAGGAAGATGCGGAATCCGCGGCGATTGCCGGTCGCGCGGCGGCAGAGCATTACGGCCTGGTGGTTCTGGCGGCGAACATCGAAGACGAGCCGAACAACACTACACGCTTTGTCGTCATCTCCGGCCTGGATGTTCCGGCGTCGGGCAAGGACAAAACTTCATTGGTATTGTCCACGCGAAATGTGCCGGGTGCGATCCATGAATTGCTCACGCCGCTGGCAAGCAATGGTGTGAGCATGACCCGGCTGGAATCCCGCCCGTCTCGCACGGGATTGTGGGAGTACGTATTTTTCCTGGACATGGAAGGCCATCAATCCGGCGAAAACGTGGCGCGTGCACTGGATGAAATGCGCGCTAAAGCCGCATTCCTCAAGGTTCTCGGTTCGTATCCGGTTGCCGTGCAATGAATAACAGGGTGGGTAACGTACTGGACGTCTGCGAGCGCGCGCCGCGCCACATACGCGATATCGCGCCCTATCAGCCGGGCAAGCCAGTCTCGGAATTGGCACGTGAACTGAATTTGCAGGAATCGAGCATCATCAAACTTGCTTCAAACGAGAATCCGCGCGGCGCCAGCCCGAAGGCAGTTGAAGCGATGCAGGCCGCCATTGGCGAGACCGGACGCTATCCGGACGGCAGCGGGTTTGCCCTGAAGCAGGCGTTGTCGCGCAGCTATGGGCTGAGTAATGACCGCATCGTCATCGGCAACGGTTCCAACGACGTGCTCGAGATAGTGGCGCGGGCATTTCTGGCGCCAGGCAGTTCCACCGTCTACTCGCAGCATGCATTCGCCGTTTACCCGCTGGTGACGCAGGCGACCGGTGCCACCGGTATCGAAGTTCCGGCGCGCGATTTTGGCCACGATCTGGATGCGATGGCGAGGGCGATCCGGAACGACACGCGCATTGTTTTCGTCGCCAATCCGAATAACCCGACGGGGACCTGGCTTGCGCCCACCGCGGTGCGCAGTTTTCTGGAAAAAGTACCGGCCAATGTCGTGGTGATTCTGGACGAAGCCTACAATGAATATCTCGAGCCCGATCAGCGCGGAAATGCGTTGCGCTGGGTTGAGGAGTTTCCCAATCTGGTGGTCTCACGGACGTTTTCGAAGGCCTACGGACTCGCGGGCCTGCGTGTGGGATACGGTGTCATGCGCGCGCCGATCGCGGACTTGGTGAATCGGGTGCGCCAGCCGTTCAATGTCAGCCATATCGCCCAGGCTGCAGCTGCTGCGGCATTGTTTGACGCGGAGTTCGTGGAGCAGAGCGCGCGTCTGAACAAAAGCGGAATGCTTGCGCTGACCACGGGCTTTAGTCGTCTCGGGCTGTCGTGGATTACCTCCCATGGCAATTTTGTCAGTGTCAAAGTGGGGCCGGCCGCGGAGATTTTTCAGCGCTTGCTCAGGCAGGGGGTGATCGTGCGGCCCATTGCCGCCTATGGCATGCCGGAGTACCTGCGCGTAACCATCGGCACCGAGACCGAGAACGCCCGTTTTCTGTCCGCGCTGGAAACTGTGCTCCGATGAATCGTGCCCATATGGCCGGCGTTGCCAACTGCATCGGCGGGCCGCTTTTTTGAGCGAATTTCAATGTGACAGGCTGGCCATCATCGGCGTCGGTCTGATCGGCGGTTCCGTCGCGGCGGCACTCAGACGGTCCGGTACGGTGCGCAGCATCGTCGGAGTCGGGCGCGGCCGTGCCAACATGGCGCGCGCGCTCGAGTTGCGTGTCATCGACGAGGCCTGCGAGGATGTCGGCGCAGCCGTCAAGAGCGCGGATATTGTGCTGCTTGCGGTGCCGGTTGCGCAAAACGACCGCGTGTTGTCCCGCCTGGCGGCATCGGTCGGCGCGCAGACAATCATCACCGATACCGGCAGCACCAAGACTGATTTCGTTGCCGCCGCGCGCCAATGGCTGCCAACGCAGCTGCCTCGGGTGATTCCCGCGCACCCGATTGCCGGTGCCGAACTGACCGGAGTCGATGCCGCCAGGGCGGACTTGTTTGTGGAGCGCAATGTGGTGCTCACGCCCATGCCCGAGAATGACGCTGGCGCCATAGACCGGATCGAAGCCCTGTGGAAAGCCTGCGGCGCGCGCGTCAAGCGCATGTCTTGCGAGCATCATGACCAGGTATTTTCCACGGTGAGCCATCTTCCGCACATGCTGGCCTATACGCTGGTGCACATGGTTGCGACGCGCCGTGATGCCGGGGAGCTGTTCAGTTTCGCAGCCGGCGGATTCCGCGACTTCACTCGTATCGCCAGCAGTTCCCCCGAGATGTGGCGCGATATTGCCATGGGGAATCGCGACGCTCTGCTCGCGGATATCGCGAGTTATCAAGCCCAGCTCGGCCAACTCAGCGAAATGATCCGTACTGCGAACGCCGGCCAGATCGATCAGATGTTTCAGACCGCACGCGCTGCGCGAGACGCCTGGATACGGCAGGATTCCTGAAGCCTGAAATTTTCTCGAAATGCGCGCCTTTCCCGACTACCTGGACCTTGGTCCGCTCGATCGCGCCGCGGGCATCGTATGCCTGCCGGGTTCGAAAAGCATTTCCAACCGCATACTGCTCCTCGCGGCCCTGGCCCGCGGCAATACGACGGTTTACAACCTCC
Source organism: Betaproteobacteria bacterium (assembly GCA_031403365.1). Classification (GTDB taxonomy): domain Bacteria; phylum Pseudomonadota; class Gammaproteobacteria; order Burkholderiales; family JACQAP01; genus JACQAP01. Next base: position 6,903 of record JANNTE010000016.1, read on the forward strand.
TGGCTTCGGATGATGTTGAGCGCATGCTCGACGCGTTGCGTCTGCTCGGCGTGAACATCAGCAACAACGGTGATGAAACCGTTGTGATCGAGGGGTGCGGGGGGAGCTTTCCGGTCAAGGAGGCGGACCTGTTCCTCGGCAACGCCGGCACTGCATTTCGTCCGCTGACTGCCGTGCTTGCGCTAAGCGGCGGGCATTACAGGCTGTCCGGAGTGCCACGGATGCATGAGCGCCCGATCGGCGATCTGGTCGATGCGCTTTCCGCTCTGGGCGCTGACATTCGGTATCTGCGCAACAAGGGCTTTCCGCCTCTGGAAATCAATCCTGCAGCGCCACAAAGCGCTGCGCGAATTGCGGTGCGCGGCGACGTTTCCAGTCAGTTTCTGACCGCGCTGCTGATGGCGCTGCCACTTGCCGGCCGGCCGATCACCATCGAAGTGATCGGCGAATTGATCTCCAAGCCGTACGTCGACATTACGCTCAACCTGATGGCGCGTTTCGGCGTAACCATCAAACGCGATGGCTGGTCGTCGTTCTCGATACCCGCGGATTGCCGCCTGGTCAGTCCCGGCGAGATTCATGTGGAAGGGGACGCCTCGGGGGCGTCCTATTTTCTGGCCGCGGGGGCCATCGGCGGCGGCCCGGTGCGGGTGCAAGGCGTTGGACGCGCAAGCATTCAGGGCGATGTTGAGTTCGCCGCCGCCCTCGCGCGCATGGGAGCGCGAATCGAAATGGGTGAGAACTGGATTGAGGCCTCCGCACCATCTGACGGCAAGTTACGGGCCATTGATCTGGATTTGAACGCGATTCCGGATGCGGCCATGACCCTCGCGGTGGCGGCGATTTTCGCCGATGGCACCAGCCATCTGCGCAATATCGGCAGCTGGCGCGTCAAGGAGACCGACCGCATTGCGGCGATGGCCACCGAGTTGCGCAAGCTTGGTGCCACGGTGGAGGAAGGCACGGATTTTCTGCGGGTGACTCCGCCCGACGGTGCGCGCCTTGCGCATGGCGCCGCAATCGATACCTACGATGATCACCGCATCGCCATGTGTTTTTCCCTGGCCGCGCTCGGCGGCGTGCAGGTACGCATCAACGAGCCGGCCTGCGTGGCGAAGACGTTTCCGGATTTCTTTGAACGTTTCGCGGAAGTAACTTCGATGTCGTCGGCGCCGGTGATTGCCATTGATGGGCCGTCAGCCAGTGGAAAAGGGGCGGTTGCGCAACTCGTCGCCGAGCAGCTTGGATTTCACTATCTCGACAGCGGATCGCTGTACCGGCTGGTCGCGCTGGTGGCACTGCGCGGACGCATTGATCTTGCAGACGCGGATGCGCTGGGTGAGGTTGCCGGTACACTGCCGGTCCATTTCAGCCAGGGCGCGGTTCTGCTGAAGGACGTCGACGTGACGCAAGCCATTCGCACCGAGGAGGTATCCCAAGCCGCTTCGATAGTTGCCGCTTTTCCTTCAGTTCGTCAGGGGCTTATGCGTCGCCAGCAGGTCTTTCGCCGGTTTCCTGGATTGGTCGCGGAGGGCCGTGACATGGCTACCGTCGTATTTCCGGACGCGACACTCAAAGTATTCCTCACCGCGTCAGCCGAGGAACGTGCCAATCGCCGCTATAAACAGTTGATAGAAAAAGGTTTCGATGCTAATCTTGCCACCCTTTTGCAGGACATTCGCCTGCGCGATGCTCGTGACAGTGAGCGAAGTGCGGCGCCTCTGCGAAAGGACGCAGACGCCCAATTTATTGATACTACTGGGATTACCATATCAGAAGTGGTTGCCCAGATCGTCCGGTGTTTTGAATTGGCGTCGCACAAGGTCCCATCCCGCTGAACGAATGACCCGTATCCCGTTGGCTTCAGCCGACACAGGAGGGAGTTCTTTCCGCAGTTGATGGGGTAGATCAATCAACCCGTTAGATGTAACGGTTTTTCCGCGAGTTCCAACCCTTAGCACATGAAAACTCAACCCAACATCCCCGTTTCCGCCATCGACGAAAATAGCTTTGCCGCGCTGTTTGAAGAAAGTTTGTCGCGGCAGGAAATGCGCGCCGGTGAAGTCATCACGGCGGAAGTGATCCGCCTGGATCAGAACTTTGTCGTAGTCAATGCCGGCTTGAAGTCGGAAAGTTTCATCTCCGCGGATGAATTCCGAAACGATCGCGGAGAGGTTGAGGTCAACATTGGTGACTACGTCAAGGTTGCCATTGAGACGCTTGAAGACGGCTACGGTGAAACCCGGCTGTCTCGCGAAAAGGCCAAGCGCCTTGCGGCATGGCACGATCTGGAAAAGGCAATGGAGGAAGGCACGCTGGTTCAGGGTCTGGTCAATGGCAAAGTCAAGGGTGGTCTTACCGTCATGGTCAACGGCATACGCGCATTTCTGCCGGGATCACTGGTCGATATCCGCCCAGTCAAGGACACCAACCCCTACGAAGGCAAGCAGCTCGAATTCAAGGTCATCAAGCTCGATCGCAAGCGCAACAATGTGGTCGTTTCACGCCGTGCAGTACTGGAGCAGACTCAGGGCGCCGAGCGCGAAAACCTGCTCGCCAGCCTGCAGGAAGGCGCAGTGGTCAAAGGCATCGTCAAGAACATTACCGACTACGGAGCGTTTGTGGATCTGGGCGGCATCGACGGCCTGTTGCACATTACCGACCTCGCATGGCGGCGCGTAAAGCATCCTTCGGAAGTGCTCAATGTCGGAGACGAAGTCACGGCAAAAATCCTGAAGTTCGATCAGGAGAAAAATCGCGTGTCGCTCGGACTCAAGCAGCTCGGGGATGACCCCTGGGTTGGTCTGTCCCGCCGTTATCCGACTGGAACGCGCCTGTTCGGCAAGGTCTCCAATCTCACCGACTACGGCGCATTTGTGGAGATCGAGCAGGGCATCGAGGGTCTGGTGCACGTTTCCGAAATGGACTGGACCAACAAGAACGTCCACCCGTCGCGCGTCGTGCAGCTGGGCGATGAAGTGGAAGTCATGATCCTCGAGATCGACGAAGATCGCCGCCGCATCTCACTGGGCATGAAGCAGTGCAAGCCCAATCCCTGGGATGAATTCGCAACCAGCGCCAAGAAGGGTGACAAGGTACGGGGACAGATCAAGTCGATCACTGATTTCGGCATATTCATCGGATTGCAGGGCGGCATTGACGGTCTGGTGCACCTTTCGGACCTGTCGTGGAGCGTGCCTGGCGAAGAGGCGGTGCGCAATTACAAAAAGGGTGACGAGGTCGAGGCGGTGGTTGTATCCATTGATGTCGAGCGCGAACGCATCTCCCTCGGGATCAAGCAGCTGGAAGGCGATCCCTTCACGAGTTTCGTGGTCAGCCACGACAAGGGCAGCATCGTAGATGGCGTGGTGAAATCGATGGACGCCAAGGGCGCGGTAATCCAGCTCGACACCGACATCGAAGGCTATTTGCGCGCTTCGGAGTTGACGCGTGACCGGGTCGAAGACATACGGACTCACCTTAAGGAAGGCGACAAGGTTAATGCGATGATCATCAATATCGATCGCAAGAATCGCAGCATCAATCTTTCCTTCAAGGCGAAGGATGCAGCGGACGAGTCGGAGGCGATGCAGAAACACGCCGTGGACGCGGCTCCCAGTGCAGGAACTACCAACCTGGGGGCTTTGCTTAAAGCGAAGCTTGATAACAAGAACTCCGCGCAATAGGAAGCGCCATGACCAAGTCGGACTTGATAGCCAAGCTGGCGTCGCACTTTCCGCAACTTGTCGCCAGCGATGCCGAGCTCGCGGTGAAGATGATCCTGGACGCAATGACGAAAAGTCTGGCACAGGGGCATCGAATCGAAATTCGCGGATTTGGAAGTTTTGGCCTGAACTACCGTCCGCCTCGCGTGGGACGCAATCCGAAATCCGGCGACAAGGTGCATGTACCGGCGAAACATGTTCCGCATTTCAAGGCGGGCAAGGAACTTCGCGAACGCGTGGATTTCAAGAGTCAGTAGTTGACGAGACCGCGGTATTTCGACTGTGAACCGAATGAGCGGCCTATCGTGAGATGGCGCCGCTTTTTTTCGCGTGACCCCGCGCTTGCAGCAGCGATGCTCAATTGCAAGAGATCACCAAGTTGCGTTACCTGACCTGGGCCCTTCGCGCCGCGGTTTTCATGCTGCTGCTCGGCTTCGCGCTGAAGAATTCGGATCAGGTCACGGTGCGTTTCTATCTTGGGACGCGTTGGGAAACGTCACTTGCGCTGGTGGCGCTGTTTTTTTTCACCGCCGGTGTCGTGGCCGGTTTTCTGGGATGTTTGGCCCACATGTACCGGTTACGGCACGAAATTCTCCGATTGCGCAAGGAACTGCGGGCCAAGCCAGACCAGCCTTCGGATCTGACTTGATGCCATGTTACTGTCGCCGTATTTCGTTTCGTACCTGATCTGAGACATGGAATTCGAGCTCTGGTGGTTGCTGGGGTTTCCGCTGTTTTTCGCCTTTGGCTGGACTGCGGCGCGCGTGGACATCAAACAGTTGCTTAGCGAGTCCAGGTCGCTGCCTTTGTCATATTTCAAGGGCCTCAATTTTCTCCTGAATGAGCAGCCGGACAAGGCGATCGAGGCCTTTATCGAGGTTGTAAAGGTTGATCCGCAGACCATCGAGCTGCACTTCGCACTTGGCAGCCTGTTTCGTCGCCGAGGCGAAGTCGAGCGTGCCATTCGCATGCACGAGAACCTGCTGCAGAGGGCTGACTTGGCGCCCGCCCAGAAGACTACAGCCCTGTTCGAACTTGCGCAGGACTATCTCAAAGCCGGATTGCTGGACCGGGCCGAGGAGTATTTCAGCCAGCTTCAGGCAACGCAGTACGAACAGCAGGGATTCAAGTTTCTGCTGCAAATCTACGAGCAGGAGAAGGACTGGAAAAAAGCCATTGAAACCTCGCGCAAAATGGACTCGATATCCGGCCAGTCGAGCGCAAAGGATATTGCCCATTTCTATTGCGAACTCGCCGCGGTTGAGATCACCCATTCGCGCTGGGACCAGGCGCGTGACCATCTCAGCGAAGCCCTGAACGTAAATCGAAAATGTGCGCGGGCAAGCATGCTCCTTGGCGAGACTGAGATGGGGCAAGGAAGGCCACGAGCAGCCATCGAATACTGGAAGGGCATTGAGAGCCAGAATCCAGCCTATATCTGCCTGGTGGCAGAGAAAATGCAGGCTGCCCATCGCAGCCTCGGCCTGGAGGAAGAAGGGTTGCAGTTGCTGCGCGGTTACCTTTCCAGTAATCCGTCGCTTGATCTTCTGAACGTCATTTTCCAGGCTGAACTGGATCATCGGGGAGCAGTCCATGCCTACCGGCTGATACGCGACGAACTGGCGCGCAATCCTACCTTGCTGGGACTCGATAAATTGCTGGAAGCGCAATTGCTTGAGGCACCGGCCGAGCGACGTCACGAAC
>JANNTE010000017.1:0-2658 GCA_031403365.1 Betaproteobacteria bacterium
AGACCTGCCGCGTCTGGGCGAGGCCAAAACATCGGACGGCTACACCACGTTGCGCGGCCTGATCAGCCATGAATATTTTCACACCTGGAACGTCAAGCGTATCAAGCCGGCCGCGTTCAGCCCTTATGATCTCGATCGCGAGAACTACACCACACTGTTGTGGGCTTTCGAGGGTTTCACCTCGTACTACGACGACTTGTTCCTGATCCGTTCCGGGCTGATTTCGCGTGCGGCCTACCTGGAATCCCTGGGCAAGGCCATCACGCAGGTTCAGCGTGGCAGCGGGCGCCGGAAGCAGACTGTCGCCGAGTCCTCCTTCGACGCCTGGATCAAGTATTACCGCCAGGACGAAAATGCGCCCAACTCGGTGGTGAGCTATTACGTAAAAGGCAGCCTGATCGCGCTTTGCCTCGACCTGCTGATCCGGACCGAAACGCGGGGCCGCAAGTCGCTGGACAACGTGATGCGTGCGCTGTGGAAGCGGCATGGACTCAAAGGCATCGGTGTTGCCGAAGACGGCGTGGAAAAGCTTGCAGAGGAAGTGACAGGGCTCAAGCTCAAGCGCTTCTTCGATCTCGCATTGCGTTCGACGGCCGATTTGCCGCTGAGGCCACTGCTGGCAAAGCTGGGGATCGAGATGCAATTGCATCGCGCTGAATCCGCTGCCGATCGCGGCGGGCGGCGCAGCGCGAAGTCAGAGCAGGCGCTGTCCCGGCGCGTGGACCTGGGCGTGCGCACCTCGGGCGATGGAGCTGAACTGAAGATCACGCAGGTTCTGGACGGCGGCCCTGCGCAGCAGGCCGGCATCGCGGCGGGCGATGTACTGTGCGCCATCGACGCACTCAAGGTGACGGGCAGGAATTTCGAAAGCCGGCTTTCCAGACACCGCCCCGGAGAGTCCGTGACCCTGCATCTGTTCCGGCGCGATGAACTGCATGTGCTGACCGTAGTCCCGAGTGCGGCCAAAGCCGATACCTGCAGCCTGGAAATACCCGACGAGAAGTCCGGTGCCCCGCTGAGGCGTGCCTGGCTCGCGCCCTGACGCATGCCAGGTACCGCGCGACGACGAGGGCCATTCGTCGTGGCCGGTCGATTGGAGCCGGCGCATGCGCCTGTCGCGATCTACAAAGAAATATCTTCCGGGCCGAGGCGCGCGATGGTCGGCAAAAGGTCGAGTCCTGTTTCGCTCTTGAGTCCGCGGGCCGACTTTCGAAGTGCAGCAATACTCTTGTTCACGCGCGCTCCAATATTCGCCACTACCACGGTATTGGCATCGCACGGCGGCAACACCAGCACGCGATTGTCGAATGCCCTGCGGATCGGGTCGGCATTGACCTTCGCTCGCGGATTCCGGCTCAGCAGATTGGTCACCAGAATGCCGCCGGCACCGAGCCGCGCGCGGCAGTGCCGATAAAACGGCAGGGTGTGCAGCCGTCCCGCGCGCCCTCTGGCATCGAAGCCATCAATCAGGATGAGGTCGAAGCGCCTGCGCGATGCGGCCATGTAGCGGAAGCCGTCGTCCATCTCGATATTGAGATGGGCGGATTCCTGCGGCATGCGGAAGAACTGCCAGGCGTTCAATACCACCTCGGGATCGATTTCGACCACATCGAGTCTTGCCTTGGGACGAAAACGTCTCAGGAAGCGCGTGATCGACGCCGCGCCCAGCCCGACCTGGAGCACGCTGCGCGGCCAGGCGCGATCCGGCCGCAGGAGCAAGGGCATCATCATTTCGCGCGTGTAATCGAGTTCCAGCGACCATGGGCGGGCCAGACGCATCGCACCCTGAATCCAGTGCGGATCGAACTGAAGATAGCGCACGCCATCTTCGTCATTGATTCTGATTGGCATTGCAGGAACGCAAGAAGGGAAAGGGGTAAATCCGGAAGACGGCGGTCTTGCCCATTACCGGTGGCAGCACAGAGCAAGAACAAAAGTTCAGGCGCTACAGGTTTTCAGGCGCTCAGGACGAATCCCTCATAGTTCCTGGCGGCCACGTCCGCGCAGATTTTCCGATAGTGCGCCATGCCCCCGGCGTACGGCATGAACACCCGCGGTTTGCCCGGTATGTTCGCGCCCAGATACCAGGAATGCTTTGCCTGCGGCAGCACGGTGGCTTGCGCCGCCGCGTTCACCTCGGTCACCCACTCTTCCATCGCCTTGTCGCTGGTCTCGATGCGCGTGTAATTTTTGCGGCGCATGTGGGCGATGCAATCAGTGATCCACTCGACATGTTGTTCGATGGCAACCGGCATGTTGCATAACACCGACGGGCTTCCCGGCCCGGTAATGGTGAAAAGATTGGGAAAGCCCGCCACTTGCAGGCCGAGATAATTACGCGGTCCGGCTTCCCATGCCTTATGGAGCGGCAATCCGCCACGCCCGCGTATGTCCATGCGCAACAGCGAGCCGGTCATGCCGTCGAAGCCGGTGGCAAAAACGATGATGTCCAGAGGATACTCGGCATCGCGCGTGCGTATGCCCCCGGGTGTGATGGCTTCGATCGGCGCGGCACGAACATCGACCAGCGCCACGTTGGCGCGATTGAAGGTCTCGAAGTAGTCGGTGTCGATCGGCGGGCGCTTGGCTGCATAAGGGTGGTCGATGTCCGCCAGCTTTTCCGCAGTGACGGGATTCTTCACGATCTGGCGGATCTTG
>JANNTE010000018.1:0-1773 GCA_031403365.1 Betaproteobacteria bacterium
AACAGGCAGAAAAGATATAGCGCATATCGAATTGCTGCTATGCAGTAATTGCGCTGAATGCAGTCACAATACTGGAATGAAGCATCGCGCCATCCTGGTCTGGGTTGGAAGCGGAGTGCGGAGCAGCGCGTCAGGAATTCGTGCATTAAGCGTCCTTCCGTGAAGGCACCGGATGTCGCCGTGCCTCTTCGCCTGCCGGAAAAGCAGTGATGGAGGGTGCGCGATTGCGTTGGCGTTTTCTGCAGTGATGCGCGCGAACGCGAAGGGCCCAGGTACGCAGGCAGGCGTCCGACCGCACGACGATTTACACTTATGTGCCCATGAATCCACGCTGCGCATCCCCGAGGAATGATGAAGACACTCTTTTCGCTTGAAGGCCGCATCGCGCTCGTCACCGGAGGCTCGCGCGGCATTGGCAGGATGATCGCCGAGGGTTTCCTCGAGTACGGCGCGAAGGTTTACATTTCGGCGCGCAAGGCCGAGGCGTGCGATGCCGCCGCCGCCGCGCTCTCCGCCAAGGGCGGCATGTGCATCTCGCTGCCGCACGATATCTCGAGCGTCGAAGGATGCCGTGCGCTCGCGGAGGACATCCGCCGGCGCGAGCCGCAATTAAATATCCTGGTGAACAACGCGGGCGCGGCGTGGGCCGCGGACTTCGACGAATTTCCCGAGCACGGCTGGGACAAGGTGATGAACCTCAACGTCAAGTCGCCGTTCTTCCTCACGCAGGCGCTGCACGGCGCGCTCAAGGCCGGGGCGAGCGATGAGCGTCCGGCCAAGGTGATCAACATCGCGTCCATCGACGGGATCCGGCTCAATCCGCTGGAGACGTACTCGTACCATGCGTCCAAGGCGGCGTTGATCTACCTCACGCGGCGCATGGCCGCGAAGCTGGTCGCCGAGCGCATCGTGGTTTCGGCGATCGCGCCGGGTCCGTTCGCGTCGGAGATGAACCGCGCGGCTCGCGATCATGCAGACACGGTCGCCGCGCGCACGCCGTTGGGCCGCATCGGCCGCGACGAAGACATGGCTGGAACGGCAATCTACCTGGCGTCACGCGCAGGCGATTACGTGGTGGGCGATACGATTGCGGTGGATGGTGGAATCGCCTATGCCAATCTCAGCCCGGGGCCGAGCTGACGTTTGATGCAGCGTGCAGCGCGCGTGGAATCGGGGCAAGCGTTGCTTCTTGCCTTCGTTGCGCACGGCCGGCCGCCGGGACTTTCAAGCATGGGCAGGAGGCCGCGCCCCGCGCAACCGACGGATGACCGAAGGTGTGGCCGCAGGACTTGATTACAGTGCAGAAAACCACTGTCGTTGCACCAAAAATTGCGTTCCCCGAAACGTGTCCAACGGCTGATGTTTCGGCACCGTTCGCGCTGGCAGGCACTCTTCTCCCCATTGCGGAGTCCGGCTGCCACGCCTGTGTCATAAAGTCATAGCTAGAATTGCGCCTGCCACGCCTATTTCACCAAGCCGTTGCTAGAATGGCGCCCGATGCTTCTGTTCCGGTCTTTCGATGCGCAATCACCAGCCCCTGCGGGGTCGACGGCGCTGTATCGGCGATGCGCGCTGTGGGTTTTGGTGCTCGCGGTGGCTGCCCCGGGCTGCAGCGTGAATCAGTTTGTGATCAATCGCGCTGCCGATGCGCTCGAGGATGGCGGTTTGAGCTTCGCTCAGGACGACGATCCGCAACTGGTGCGCGAAGCCGCTCCCTTCAGTCTCAAGACGATTGAAAGCCTGGTCGAGGCCTCGCCAAAGAACGAGAAGCTG
>JANNTE010000019.1:0-5952 GCA_031403365.1 Betaproteobacteria bacterium
TCACGCGTCGCACGAGTGCCAACCTGGCCCAGATCGAAGCGCGCCGCAGGTTCCGCGTGTGCAAACGCCATGATCAGTGAACCGTCGATAATTCCTGGGAGCAGGATTTTCTTCTGCCAATCGGCCGCGCCAAGCGCCACGCAGCCGCCGGCCAGAACCACGGTGGCGAGATAAGGCTCCAGCGTCAGACTGCGGCCGAGTGCGTCCATTACCAGCATGGTTTCCACCCCGCCGCCGCCAAAGCCGCCATCCTCCGCTGCAAACGGCACGCCGAGCATGCCCAGCGACGCCAGCCCTTCCCAGAGCTGCGCATTCATCGGCTGGCGATCCGCCAGCATCTTGCGGCGCTGCTCGAAGCTGAAATTCTTCTCCAGGAAGCGGGTCACGCTGTCCTTGAGCATTTGCTGTTCTTCAGTCAGTGAAAAATCCATAACTTCCAAAACCTCAAAAAGTCTTACCGGCAAAACGCGGAGAAGTATCGTTACAGCCCCAGCACCATCTGCGCGATGATGTTGCGCTGGATTTCGTTGGAGCCGCCGTAGATGCTGGTCTTGCGGTAGTTGAAATAACGCGCGGCCAGTGGCGCGGCGTAGTCCGGGCCGACGTGGGCGCCGATCCAGTGATCGCCCCAGGCCATCGGCAGATGCGGCAACGCGTAAGGCCCGACCGCATCCATCATCAGTTCGGTCAATTCCTGCTGGATTTCGGTGCCTTTGATCTTGAGGATCGATGCTTCCGCGCCCGGCGCTTTGCCCTCGCGCTCCGCGCTGGCCACACGCAGGCAGGTGATTTCGAGCGCCATCAGGTCGATCTCTACGCGGGCCACGCGATCACGGAACAGCGGGTCTTCCATCAGCGCTTTGCCGCCTTCCTGCTCCTGCGTGGCGATATGCTTGAGGTATTGCAGTTCGCGCTTGGATGCGCCGACGCCGGCAATGCCGGTGCGCTCATGCGAGAGCAGGAACTTGGCGCAGGTCCAGCCACGGCCTTCCTCGCCCACCAGATTCTGCACCGGCACCTCGACGTTCTCGAACCAGACCTCGTTGATCTCGTGCTCGCCTTCAAGGGTGATGATCGGGCGCACCGTGATGCCCGGCGAATGCATGTCGATCAGCAGGAAGGAGATGCCGTCCTGCTTCTTGCCTTCGCTCGAAGTGCGCACCAGGCAAAAGCACATATCGGCCCATTGCCCGTGGGTATTCCAGGTTTTCTGGCCGTTGACGATGTAGTGATCGCCTTTGCGTTCGGCGCGGGTCTTGAGCGAGGCCAGATCGGAACCCGATCCCGGCTCGGAATAGCCCTGGCACCACCAGTCTTCGCTGGAGCGAATGCGCGGAAGATAATGCTTTTTCTGCTGTTCGGTGCCGAAGGCCATGATGACCGGGCCGACCATGTGCAGCCCAAACGGAGTGATACGCGGCGCGCCGGCCGCGGCACTCTCATCCTCGAATATGAAGCGCTGTATCGCGGTCCAGCCGGTACCGCCATGTTCCACCGGCCAGCCGGCGGCGATCCAGCCCTTCTCGAACAGGATTTTCTGCCAGCGCACGTAATCTTCCTTCCCGAGCCGTTTGTGCTCGAGGACTTTGCGTGCGATGTCCCCGGGCAGGTGGCTGCGAATAAAATCACGTACTTCGCTGCGGAATGCGGTTTCTTCTGTCGAGTAATTCAAGTCCATCGGAAAACTTCCTGGCGGGGTCAATATGACGGAATCGTTTCAGGCCAGCGAGCGGCCTCACGTTTGCTGGCGAAGCATAAGCGATGCCGGGGGGTGAGGCAAATTGCCACTGGATGCGAGTCGCTGCGCGGCCCTATAATGACCACGCAAATCAACCCTGTGTACGACCTCGCCCCGCGTCGACTGAACCCGGGCCGATTTTGGAGGATGCGACCATGAACATGCCTGACGAAAAAGCCCTGCGTCATCTGAACACGTCCCTGAATCTCGACGCCTTGTGGATGCCTTTCACCGCCAATCGGCAGTTCAAAGCCGCGCCGCGCTTTCTGGTGTCGGCCAAGGACATGCACTACCAGACCCAGGACGGGCGCAGGGTTCTCGACGGCGTCGCCGGCCTGTGGGCGGTCAATGCCGGACACTGCCGCGCGCCCATTGTCGAGGCGATCCAGAAGCAGGCTGCTACGATCGATTATGCAACCGGCTTTCAGATGCATCACCCCGCCGCTTTCCAGGCGGCAGAAAAGCTCACCGCGATCACGCCGCAGGGCATGAATCGGGTGTTTTTCACCAACTCCGGGTCCGAAGCCGTGGATACCGCGCTGAAAATCGCGCTGGCCTATCACCGCATTCGCGGCGAAGGCACGCGGCGCATGTTGATCGGGCGCGAGCGCGGCTATCACGGCGTGGGTTTCGGCGGCATCTCGGTCGGCGGCATGGTCGGCAACCGCAAGACTTTCGGCAATATGCTCGGTTCCGTGGATCATCTGCGCCACACCCACGATGCGGCACGCAACGCCTTCACGCGCGGGCAGCCGGAGCACGGCGCGGAACTCGCCGACGATCTGGAGCGCCTGGTGCAACTGCACGACGCCTCGAATATCGCGGCGGTGATTGTCGAGCCGGTCGCCGGCTCCACCGGTGTATTGGTGCCGCCGAAAGGATATCTGCAAAAGCTGCGCAGCTTGTGCGACAAGTACGGAATATTGCTGATATTCGATGAAGTGATCACCGGTTTCGGACGTACCGGCAAAGCCTTTGCCAGCCAGACCTTCGGTGTGACACCGGACATGATGACCTGCGCCAAGGCGCTGACCAATGCCGCCGTGCCCATGGGCGCGGTTGTGGTGAAGCAGGGGATTTACGATACATTCATGGACAAGGGCGGACCGGAGGCGGCCATCGAGTTCTATCACGGCTACACCTACTCCGGCCATCCGCTGGCGGCCGCCGCGGCCTGCGCCACGCTGGATCTGTTCCACCAGGAGAAATCATTTGAGCGCGTATCCGAACTCGCGCCATATTGGGAAAACGCAGCGCATGCCCTCAAGGGCCTGCCGCACGTCATCGACATCCGCACCATTGGACTCGTGGCCGGCATCGAACTGCAATCCATGACGGACAAACCCGGCGCGCGCGCGTTTGAGGCTTTCCTGCGCGCGTACGACAAGAACGTGCTGATCCGCACCACCGGCGACACCATCGCCTTGTCGCCACCGTTCATTATCGAGAAAAACCAGATCGATGAAATTTTCGGCACCGTGCGCGAGGTACTGAAGACCTTGCCCTGAAAACCATTTTTCACCGCAAAGACGCAAAGAACGCAAAGAGATCGAAAGATAATTCTGAGAATTGCCGCGGTAACGCTCCGGCAATACTGATTTGTTGCCCCTTCGTTGTTTTCTTTCATTTTGATCTTCCTTTGCGTTCTTTGCGTCTTTGCGGTGAATAGCATTTAAGCAATCATGAAATTCGTCATCGCCCAGATGCAGCACGAGACCAACACCTTCTCTCCGGTACCCACGCCGTGGGAGGAGTTCGGGCCGAAAGGGCCCTATCTCGGGCGCGATGCGTTCGACGCCATGCAGGGCAAAGGCATGGCGATGGCGGCATTTCTGGATCTGGCGGCAAAAGCCGGCGCGGAAGCTGTTACGCCAGTCGCCGCGTGGGCCAATCCGAGCGGGCCGGTGGACGCCGGCGCCTATGACCGCATCTGCGCAGCGATCTGCAATACCGTCGCGCAGGGCTGCGACGCCATCTTCCTCGATCTGCATGGCGCCATGGTGGTGGCCGATCGCACCGACGATGGCGAAGGCACGCTGCTGGAGAAGATCCGCGCAATCGCGCCGAAAACGCCGATCGCGGTTTCACTCGACCTGCACGCCAACGTCAGCGAACGCATGGTGCGCAATTGCGATGTTATCGCCGGCTACAAGACTTATCCGCATGTGGATCAGTACCAATCCGGGCAGCTTGCCGGCTCTCTGCTTTTGCGCATGATGAAGGGCGAGATCAAGCCGGTAATGGCCTGGGGCAACGCGCCGGTTCTGGCGCAGACGCTGCGCCAGAATACGGCCGAGGGCGCGATGAAGGATTTTGTGGCTGCTGCCGTTGCCGCGGAACGCGAAGGCATGCTCGCGGCAACCGCCTTCGGCGGATTCCAGATGGCCGACATTCACGACGCCGGATTGAGCGTGGTCACGGTGGCCGATGGCAATGCCACTGCCGCGAAAGCCGCCTGCAACGCCATCCTCGATGTGGCCTGGGCGCAGAAGGAGGATTTCATTTACCGTGGCCAGCCGCTTGAACAGGCAATCACGCAGGCAAAGCGCATGGCCGAACAATCCGGGGGACCGATCCTGCTGCTCGATCATGCGGACAACTGCGCCTCGGGTTCCACACAGGACACCATGTACGTGCTGCGCGAAGCCCTGCGCCAGGGACTGAGCGGCATCGCGGTGGCACCGATTCGCGATCCGCAGGCCGTGGCGCAGGCGATTGAGGCCGGCATCGGCGCCCGCGTGACGCTGGCGGTGGGTGGAAAGATGGACATGCCCTCAATCCGTCGCAAAGGCGAACCGATGGAATTGAGCGGGATCATCCGTACCATCACCGACGGCGAGTACACCATCACCGGCCCGCAGTTCACCGGCATGCGCTGCTTCATGGGGCGCAGCGTGGTGCTCGACACCGGGACCGCGCTGGTGGTCATATCCGAGCGCAATCAGGAACCCTGGGATCGCGGCGTGTTCGAGAGTGTCGGCATCGATCCTTCACGCCAGCGCTACCTGTTGCTGAAATCGCGCATGTACTTCCGGCCGGTATTCCTGCCGATCGCCAGGGGCATGGTGTTTTGCGATGCTCCGGGTGTGTCGTCGTCGGACTGGACCCAATTCGAGTACAGGAAACTGCGGCGGCCGATTTATCCGCTGGACGCGCATTTTGCCAACGGCCGTCAGGCCGCATGAAGACGCTGTTCTTGCCAAAGGTATAGATAATGAACAAACCTCTGAATCCAGCCACCGTCGTGGAGCAACTCCACCACTTTATCGGCGGCGCCGAAGTCGCCGGCCGCAGCGGCCGCCACGGCGATGTCTACGATCCGGCGCTTGGGCGCGTGAAAGCGCGCGTGCCGTTTGCGACCGAAGCGGAAGTCGCCGCAGCCGTCGATGCCGCGCACAAAGCGTTCCCAGCCTGGGCCGCAACTCCACCGCTGCGCCGCGCGCGGGTGATGTTCAAGTTCAAGGAATTGCTCGATCAGCACGCCGACGCGCTGGCCGCGATCATCACCGGCGAGCACGGCAAAGTGCTCTCGGATGCCAGAGGGGAAGTCACGCGTGGCATCGAAGTGGTCGAATTCGCCTGCGGCATTCCACACCTGCTCAAGGGCGAGTACACCGAGCAAGTCGGCACCGGCGTGGATAGCTACTCGGTGCGCCAGCCGCTGGGCGTCTGCGCGGGCATCACACCGTTCAATTTCCCGGTCATGGTGCCGATGTGGATGTTCCCCATCGCCATTGCCTGCGGCAATACGTTCATTCTCAAACCCTCCGAGCGCGATCCGTCGGCAAGCCTGTATCTGGCGAAGCTGCTCAAGGAAGCGGGCCTGCCGGACGGCGTGTTCAATGTCGTGAACGGCGACAAGGTCGCGGTCGATGCGCTGCTGCACGAGCCGCGCATCAGTGCGATCAGTTTTGTTGGCTCCACCCCGATAGCGGAATACATCTATCGCACCGGCTCCGCGTCCGGCAAGCGCGTTCAGGCACTGGGCGGAGCAAAAAACCATCTGGTGGTGATGCCCGACGCCGATCTCGACCAGGCGGTGGATGCCCTCATTGGTGCGGCCTATGGTTCGGCGGGAGAACGCTGCATGGCGATCTCGGTCGCCGTCGCAGTGGGCAATATCGCCGACAAGCTGGTGGAAAAACTGGCCGAGAGAGCGCGCACACTGAAGATCGACACCGGCACCAGCGACACGGCGGAAATGGGCCCTCTGG
>JANNTE010000020.1:0-18612 GCA_031403365.1 Betaproteobacteria bacterium
TCCCAGATCACCTTGACCGGGAATACTTCCGGATTTCCGAACATCGGATACTGGTTTCGGTAAAGCGTCAACATGCCTTCATAAAACGAGAAATAGAAGCGCTCATAAATCCTGGCGCGTGTCTGGATCGATTCTCCAGCGCGATCACGCGCCACCAGATCGACAATGTAAGTATTGGCGATCGCAATGAAATCCCCGCCGGGAGAATAGAAAGGATCGAGAAATACTCCGGCCTCTCCGGTCAGTGCCCAGCGTTGGCCGGAGAATACCTGCTTGCAGCCGTAGGAGAAGCTGCGCAGGAAGGAAAAATCCTGCAACAGATTGCGCTTGCCATCCAGCTCGCGTGCCAGCCGGGGCTGGTGTTTGCGCAACCAGATCATGGCCTTGTCAAATGTGTCCAGATCTCGCGACGGATGCAGCTTTGAATCGGCCACGATGCCCACCGAATGCGACCCGGAAGACAGCGGAATCAACCACACCC
Organism: Betaproteobacteria bacterium; assembly: GCA_031403365.1. GTDB lineage: Bacteria > Pseudomonadota > Gammaproteobacteria > Burkholderiales > JACQAP01 > JACQAP01. Next base: position 482 of record JANNTE010000020.1, read on the forward strand.
AGTAACCTGCTCCGACCAGATGGATGGTGGACAACCACCGATCAGGCGGCGAGCAGCGGCCGAGCCAGACCTTGTCTTCCGACCAGTCGTTCACGTCGATGCGCGCTCCGATCCGGAACCAAAGCGCATTGGCTTCGTGGCCGTTGTCCTGCGCCAGATCCAGCCGTCGCTTGATCAGACCGGCGCGACCGGTGGCATCAATCAGCCAGGCGGAAACCGCCCTGACCTGGCGTCCTTCATGCTCATAATTGACCTCGTGGGGCCCCGCGCCCGTGTCCGCCAGAGCGAAAGAGCGTATTACGGCAGCGTCGAGAAAGCGGATGCCGCGGCTGCGCGCCAGTTCGCCCAGGTAGTTCTCAAAAATTCCGCGGTCAATCTGGTAACTTGGCGTTTCAAGGTATCGGCTGGCGCCCAGTTCGAGTACCTGGTCCACATCCTCACGCGCTTCGGAAAAGAAAAATCGGAAGCCGAACTTCTTAAGCTGGCGCGACGCCAGATGTTCTTTCAGGCCGAGGATCGTATCGAAATAATGGGCGGCGATTTCAACCGAGGATTCACCCACTTTGTGCGCGGCTTCCGGCACCGGGTGTGGGCGGCGTTCGATCACTAGAATGTCGAGATCGGGAAGGCGCTGGTGCAAATGCAGTGCCAGCGTAAGTCCGGCCAGGCCGCCGCCCATGATGATGATGTCGTGCTGATCGGATTTCATTTCAGCGGATTTCCGTTGCCAATCCAGCGCCTGGTTCGATGTCAATATCGAGCGCAAGTTGTTGACCCAGTGCAAAGGTGAGTTCGCGTTTGCCGTCCGCAGCCAGCGCCTCGAACAGCGGCAGGCAGGCGGACATGGCGTTGCCGGCGAATAGCGCCGCATTGCGCGGATGCGTCGCTGACTGCGCGATGGTTGCAGCGCCGCGTGTACGCCAGTCGATGCGAGATCGGGTGCGCGCGCACTCCACGGCGCTCAGGATCAGCGCCACCGCAAGCATTCCGGTGCTCGGTGCCATGGTTGCAAGAGGTCCGCGGGCTTCGATGTCGTAGGCAACCAATAATACCCGGTCCTGGTCGGCGGCGACCTCCACCAGAGCTTCGAACAGACCTTCAGCAAAGGTGCGCTGCCCGGCGCTGATGGCGTTGTAGCGTTTCAGGCAGCCGGTGCTGATGGTCCAGTAACCGGCGGGCGCGTTATGCACCGAATTGTGAAACTTCGTCGGCGACAACAGGGTGGGTGAATGCGCCAGAGTCTCACACATGTAGTCCGTGACCGCGAGGTCGCCGTGGGTGGAGGCAAACACGCTGGGCAGGGACTTCGGATCAATGCCCGCATTGATGCAAGCCTGGTTGCCGACTTCCAGCGCTATGGCGACACTGTCAGGCACCCGGCGCCGTTCGTTTGCCGGCAGAAGTTGCGGGGCCGGTCGCGCTGCACTGGCCTGCGGCGCGGACTGGTCGCCGCGCAGGATTGCGCGCGCTGTTTCCCAGCCTGCAAGCCGGGGTGACCAAAACGCAATGCCTTCGACAAAAGCGCGATGGTTCGCATCAGCGCTCATGGTCGCGCATCCTCGCGCGCGAACAACAGAGCGGCGTTGCTGCCTCCGAATCCGAACGAAAGGCTTAGCGCCAGTCGCAGATCCGCATCGACGTTTTCCAGGCGCACCTGCGGACCGCAACAGGTGGCATCAAGGGTTGTGGAGTTGAGCGTGCCGGGCGCAAAACCGGATTCCAGGGCGATGAGCGTGATCAGCGCCTCGATGATTCCGGCCGCGCCCAGAGCGTGGCCGGTCCAGCCCTTGGTCGAACCGGCGAGCGTGTGCGACGGGAACATCCCGGCCACGATGCGCGCTTCAATCTCATCGTTCATCCGGCTTGCGGTTCCATGCAGGTTGATGTAGTCGACCTGTGCGGCGCTGACTGCGCTGCGCTCGAGTGCTTCCGCTACGGCGAGGCGTGCGCCCAATCCCTCCGGGTGGGGCGAGGACATGTGGAATGCGTCGCTCGATTCGCCGTAGCCTAGCAGCCAGTGGCCGGCCGGAGCTTCGCGCTCCAGCAGCGCGAATCCCGCCGCTTCACCGAGATTGATGCCACGGCGATCGCGATCAAACGGACGGCACGGTTCGGGCGACAGCAGCTCGAGACCATTAAAACCATAGAGCACGCTGCCGCACAGGGTGTCGGTTCCACCCACCACGGCCGCGTCCGCCACGCCCACGCGGATCAATCGCTCGGCATGCGCGAAAGCCTTGGCACTCGAAGAGCACGCCGTGGAGATGGTCACCGCAACGCCCTCGAGGCCGAGCGCGTGCTGCACGAATTGTCCGGTCGAATGCGGAGTGTGGATTGACGTACGCCGCAACGAATCGGGAAACTGGCCGTCCGGGGTCAGATTGCGATAGGCACGCTCGGTCGCATCGATACTCGAAGTTGAAGTGCCGAATATTACGGCCACACGTGAAGCGCCATAGCGCTGCTTCGCCTGAGCGACGGCGTCCAGAAACCCGTCTTGCTCAAGTCCAAGCCACGCCAAACGGTTGTTGCGGCTTTCCCATTCGGCCAGCTTGGCGGGCAGGGGCGTGTCTTCCAGGCCGGGCACCCGTCCAATCCAGGTCTCCACGGGGGTTGTGCCGATGTTGTTGCGCGTCAGGCCGCTGTGCCGGTTGCGCAATGCCTCCAGCGAGGCAGCGCGACCACGCCCAATTGCGGAACACAGCGCATACGCACTGACCCGCAGCGCAGCCGTCTGGCGCGGTTTATTAATTTGATTGACGATCATGGGTGAGGCGGCCATCCGGATGTGTCGCGGTGAGACTTCTCGAGTTTGGGTGCAGTCAGGGGCAAAGTGACCAGCAGCATTGGCCCGCCGCTGCGTGTGGATTTCATCTGGCCAAGATTGTTGTTCTCAATCATAAGAGAGAATTGAGATCGCTGCCATCGCATATAATTCCCGCGCCACCAGTCGAACGGATCGAAAAGCTGGCAGAAGCGGGAGATAAGACGTGCGCAGTGCAAGGTCGATGGTGCATCCGAGGAGGCGATTGGCTGAACCGATGACATCCGGTCCCGGCTGGGCACACAGTGCCCCCAAAACGTCCGGACTTCAATTCCGACCCGGCGGCGCTGGCAACATCGGGTATATCGGCAGGACGTGCCGCCTGAACCTGCATGTCCAGCGCCAACGAATCATCTGAGCCCGATCGCGGCACGCCCTGGCGCAAGGCGGCGTGGCTGTTTGCTCTGCTGGTGCTCTATCAGATTGCCCTGCACTTTGCGGTTTCCTCGGATCCCGGGAGCGGTTTTGGCGAGGTGCTCACCATCGCTCCCATGGCGGCGGCTGCGGTGTGGTTTAGCGCGCATACGTGGCGCGGGCGGCTGCTGATCGCGCTGCCGGTCAGCGTTGCCGTGGCAGGATGGATCGCGTGGCGGGTGGCCGGCGCGGACCCGTCACTCGTCTACCTGTTGCCTCACGTAGGCAGCTATCTTTTCCTGCTTTGGTTTTTCGGGCAGACGCTGCTGCCAGGCCATCTGCCGCTGGTGACGCGCCTGGCGCGTCTGGTTCATGGCGATTTGCCCGGTCCGATCGAGGTCTATACCCGGCACGTTACGGCCGCATGGTGCGTATTCTTCGGCGCCATGGCGCTTACTTCCCTGCTGCTCTACCGGTTTGCACCGCTTTCGGTCTGGTCGCTGTTTGCCAATCTGCTGAATCTGCCGCTGGTCGCAGCGATGTTTGCCGGGGAGTACGCCTATCGCTTGCTGCGTTTTCCGGATTTCTCCCATTCCTCCATTCGCGACATGATTCGTGTGATTCGCGATCACGGATCGGGTCCAGGGCGCGATGGTTAACCCGAACTGCGTGCCGGCGCACGCCAGGTCAGGCGGCGCAGTATCAGCATTGGCAGGCGCAACAGGAATCCGACGAAGAGCCGGGTGTGCATCCCGGTCAGCAATACATTGTCACGACCGTAGCGGAAGTGCGATACGCCGCCTTCCTCGCGGCTGAAATAGCGCACCGGGGCATCGATGTTGACTGGCACCGTGCCGCGCCAGACCAGGCGCACCACGGCTTCCACGTCAAAATCGAAACGACGCATCCAGCGGTTGCTTTCCATGACGCGGAGCAATGCAGCGACCGGGTAGACACGCATTCCGAACAGCGAGTCGCCGATGCCTCCCCAGAGCGTCTCCAGATTGGCCCACCAGTTGGAAATCCTGCGGCCGTGCACGCGCAATGCGGGCGCGCTTGCATCGAATACCGGCCGGCCCAGCACAACGACATCTGGCCGCGCGATCGATATTTGCATGAAATCAGGAATCATAGTGGCCGGGTGTTGACCGTCCGCATCCAGAGTCAGGACGTGGGTGAATCCACGGGCATCGGCTTCGCGCAGGCCATGCAGGACAGCCGCACCCTTCCCGTGGTTCTGCGGCAGGACAAAAATTTCCAGTCCAGGGTCGCCGGCGGCAAGTGCTTGCAAGTGTGCGGCACTGTCGTCGGTACTCCCATCGATCACGACCCAGACCGGATTCCATTCAAGGCGAGCGTCGCGCACGGTTTCAAGAACCTTGTCTCCGGTATTGAAACTCGGAATCAGGACCAGGTGAGTGTTGGAGGCGGGCTTCATGAAGGTGGACTGGCGGGCGCGGAAATGGCCCCGCAGGTGATGGTCCGATCAGCGGGCATGCCCGGGGACTGCGGGGTCCGGCTGCTCAACGCCGGAGGGTATGCCCAGTGTCGGAGGCCGCTCCAGCTCCTCGCGATAATAGGATTCGAGGTCGGTCAAAAATGTCTTGATATCACCCTCGACCCGCAAGCGCCGGCCCAGGCGCACGCTATAGTAAAGCGGCAAATCCGGCATTTTGAGCAACGGCCAGCCTTTGCCGAGGAAGGCACTGTTGGTCTCGATGAATACGGTCTGTACCTGTGCACCGGCGTTGCGGGCGATAAGCGCGAAGCCGCCCTTGAATGGGTTCAGGCATCCGTCGCGGCTGCGTGTGCCTTCCGGGAATACCAGCAACTGATGACCCGCCCGCAACTCCGCGGTGGCTACACGCACCATTTTTCCCGGAGAGTCGTTACGGATGTATCCGGCGAGGCGGGCGCCGGCGCCAAGGAACAGGTTGTCCCAGATTTTCGCCTTCATGATGCAGGTCATGGCCGGCAATCGTGAAATGATCAGCACGGCATCGAGCAGACTGGGATGGTTGGGCGCAAGCAGAAGCCCGCGTTCTCCTTGCAGCGAATCGAGCGCACCCAGGTCCAGCCGGATGATGCCGGTGGCTTTGAGCATGGCGAGGTAGCTGCGGAACTGCCAGCCAATCATATTGCGTCCGAGCCACGCACCCAGCTTGCGCGGCAGCAACGGATAGAGTGGCGTGCTTACCAGGGTATAAAGCAGGCCATTGAGCCCGAAATACACGAAGCCGAAGCTCAGCACCAATCGCCGGTAAATTCGCTTGCCCGATCGGACCAGACAAGTCACGGGAATTGCACGCAGTTCCGGTCGCAACCGCCCACGTCCGCGTGCATCGCCCTGGATGATTCCAGGATCGGAATGCGAAATGCCGTGAATCGCCGCTCGTTCGACCCGCATCGGGTCATAAATGCCCGCGCTGTTATCAGGCCATGACCAGCCCGAATTTGATTACCACCCAAGACCGAAAACCGGAAAAACTTGAATAACAACGCCACCCTGATTTGGTGCATGGCCGATTGCATGCGATCATCCCTCCCTTAATTTGGCAACGTTTTCGGCTACTGTTGGAACTGCGCAGCACTTGTCCCCAATTAGGCCAAGCATAGCACCGGTGCCGCGAACGGCGATCATCGGGTTTTTTAATGGGAGGAAAACTTGAAAACGGCGCTGGTAACCGGCGGAAGCGGAGCAATCGGATCGGCGATTTGCCGTGCCCTGGCAACGCTGGGCCTGCATGTGATCGTGCATGCCAACCACAGGCTCGAAGAGGCGCAGCAACTCGCCGGACAATTGCGGGCCGCCGGTGCATCGGCTCAGGCCATTGCTTTCGATGTAACGGACCGGGAAATCACGGCCCAGATGCTGAAAATTCTCATCGAACGCGATCCGGTTCAGGTTCTGGTCAACAATGCCGGCGTGCACGATGATGCGCCTCTAGCCGGAATGAGCGGTACCCAATGGGATCGGGTCATCGACGTTTCGCTCAACGGCTTCTACAACGTTACCCATCCATTGATGCTGCCGATGATCCGAACGCGATGGGGCCGGATCATCAATGTCTCTTCGGTGGCTGGCGTCATAGGCAATCGCGGCCAGGTCAACTATGCGGCGGCCAAGGCCGGACTGCATGGCGCCACCAGGTCTCTGGCGCTGGAACTGGCTTCGCGCGGCATCACCGTCAATGCCGTTGCTCCCGGCGTCATCGCTTCGCCGGTGATCCAAAAGGCCTTTCCGAAGGAGGCAATTGAAGCGCTTGTACCGATGAAGCGGGCCGGCACTGCCGACGAAGTCGCAGCCTTGGTCGCGTTTCTGGCCTCCGATCAGGCTTCTTATATCACTGGGCAGATTATTTCCATTAATGGCGGAATGGCGTGAAGCGAGGGATGAGCAACGAGGATCGAGTGCAAGGCCTGACCCTTCGCGCCCCGCCCCTCGTCCCCCGCCCCTGACCTGGCATGCGCTGGGACTTATTCTGTTCGGTAGTCGACAATCTCGGTGACGTCGGCGTGTGCTGGCGGCTCTCACGGCAGCTTGCGGCGGATCATGGAGCGGTTGTTCGCTTGTGGGTGGATGATCCGGCCAGTCTGCGTCAGCTCGCCCCGATGCTGGACGCGGATGCTTCGGTTCAACGATTGGGTAATATCGAAGTGTGTGCATGGAGGACACCTTTCCCACCGAGCGAGCCGGCCGAAATCGTGATCGAAGCGTTCGGCTGCAAACTGCCCGATTCATACGTGGAGAACATGGCCAAACAGGCGCGCCCACCGGTGTGGATCATTCTTGAGCACCTGAGCGCGGAAGCCTGGGTGGACGGTGTTCATGGACTGCCGTCGCCGCATCCCCGGTGGCCGCTCGTCAAGTACTTTTTCTTCCCCGGGTTCACTGCCAGTACCGGGGGAGTGCTGATCGAAAGCGGATTGCTCCGGCGCCGGCAGGCATTTCAGCGGGATGCTTCCGGGATGCGCCAGTTCCTCGTGGCTCTTGGGATGGCCCCTGCAACGCCGGGGGAAACTCTGGTGTCGTTGTTTTGCTATCCGCAGGCGCCTTTGCGAGAGTTTCTGGCAGCTTGTGCGGCGGTGTCCGGGCCAATCAGGGTAATTTCTTTTGAGGGAACCCCGGGGGCGCAGGCCTTGCGTGCGTTGCAGGCAGATGCACGCCGACAGGGTTCGCTGGCGGGTGACATCCTGCCTTTTCTGTCACAGGACGACTATGACCAGGTCTTGTGGGCCTGCGACTGGAACATCGTGCGCGGGGAGGACTCGTTCGTTCGTGCCCAGCTTGCGGCGCGGCCGTTGCTCTGGCAGGCCTATCCGCAAACGGCAAACGCCCACGCCAGCAAGGTGCAAGCCTTTCTGGATCGTTATGTCAGTTCGGGCGATTTGCGCTCCCGGCTTGACCCGCTCTGGGACTCGTGGAACGGAATTGCTTCCGGGCAATCCCTGGCGCGCGCCTGGATTGATTGCATCAATGATCGCCATGCGTTTCAGGCGACGGCTGTCGAGTGGTCGCGGCGGCTTGAAATGCCGGGTGGTCTGGCCGCAAACCTCGCGCGATTTTGCGCCGAACGGGTATAATCAGCCGCCTTTTCGCACCCTAATATTTTTTTCAGGACAAATAATGATTCAGGCTCAGGAAGTGCGCGCCGGCAACGTGATCATGGTCGGCAAGGACCCGATGGTCGTGCAGCGTGCGGAGTACAACAAGGGCGGCCGCAACTCCGCAGTAATGAAAATGAAATTGAAGAACCTGCTGACGGGCGGGGCCAGCGAAGTGGTCTACAAGGCCGACGACAAGCTGGAAAACATTGTGCTCGAACGCAAGGCAGCCACGTATTCTTATTTTGCCGATCCGATGTATGTGTTCATGGACAGCGAATATAACCAGCACGAAATCGAGAACGACAGCATGGGCGATGCGCTCAACTACCTCGACGACGGCTTGCCTTGTGAAATCGTGTTCTACGATGGCAGGCCGATATCGGTCACCCTGGAAAATACCGTTGTACGCGAGATAACGACCGAGCCTGCGGTCCGTGGCGACACCTCTGGCAAGGTGCTCAAGCCGGCCACCATCGGTACGGGTTTTGTCGTTAACGTGCCGCTGTTCTGCGAGACCGGCGACAAAATCGAAATCGATACCCGTACCGGGGAATATCGCAACCGGGTAAAAGGTTGATATCCAGCGGGCGGTGATCAGTGAACCGCGACAACGCGAGGGGATAGCATCACAAGCAAGGGCCGCAATAGCGGCCCTTGAAATTTGACGCTCACTGTTCGAAGTGTGCGCCTTGCTGGCGCCCCGAACACGAATCGAACGTGCGACCTACCCCTTAGGAGGGGGTTGCTCTATCCACTGAGCTACCGGGGCGATGCGGGAATTCTAGCCCAAGATAACCGTCAGTTGCCGCGAATTGTTGAAAACCGGCCATTGGAATTGCGGTCGATGGATGGTACATAATTGCACAGGCGACATGAGCGGCCTGTGCCGGAACTCGGGCGATCTGAATTGCGCACGAGTCCTTTTTCATTTCCTACGATTCACAACCTACTTATCAGGGAGAAATTCATGCTTGAAACGACGCGCGTGATACGACATACGCTGGCAGCATGCGCTTTGCTGGTGATGTGGGGTTGTCAGAATATGGGCACGCAAACCCCATCTGGCGGCCAAAGTACGGAGACAAAACCCGCAGCCGCTGCGAAGAATGCGGAAAAACCCGCAAAACCGGAATTGCCGCAAGGATTTACCTGCTGTAATTTCCACTACGAGGGCGACTGGATCAACGATGCCAATTACACCACGCTGCCGATGATTCCGGCCGGTACTCCGGCAAAGATCACTGGTTACGGTCGCCATCGTGTTTATGTCGAAATTGGTGGCAAGAAAATGCGCCTCGGGCTCGATTACGGACGTGAACAGCAAACACTGCAGGCCTGGGCAAGCAAGATGATTGTTGTCGACGATCCAAAGAGCAAACTTGCGACCTATCCGGCGAATATCCGGACCGCGATCCAGCAAGGCAAGGTGGCACCTGGCATGACCAAGGAACAGGTGATCATGTCTGTGGGCTATCCGCTGGCTTCTGAGAATCCGACCCTGGATGCCCCGATGTGGCGCATGTGGGTATCCAGTTTCGGCGAGTACCAGTTGCTCTGGGATGCCAACGGTCGCGTGAAGGAAGTGGTAACCGACGCGCTGACCCGGAATCTCGTCGTGTATCAGGCGCAATAAGGGAAAAAAGCGGCGAGCACGCCGACAAGGCGTCCCGGCACTTCGCGTCGCCGGGGCGTTCTCCATGCTTGAAAATGCGAATGAGCTGACTGCGAGGCCGCTTGACTGATCTGTCGATAGAACGGGAGGAGTATCGGGCTTTGGTCTTCGCTGCAGCTGGGAAATATCGTGCGGTCGGGCACCATCCTTACTATTTTGCCCGCGGCAAGCTCTGGGTCGATCCGGTTTTCCCTGCATTGCTTCGTCGAGGACTGGTCCGCGAAGGCGCAAGAATTATCGATATCGGTTGCGGCCAGGGCGTATTGGGGGCGTTGCTCATCGCGGCCAGCGAGCAGTACCGGTCGGGTGTCTGGCCGGGTGACTGGCCGGCTCCACCGGAGAATGTAACTCTGCATGGCATCGAGTTGCAGGACAGAATTGCCGGCTGGGGTCGGGCGGCGTTGAGCGGCCGCGTGACGCTGGTCACCGGCGACGTGCGGGACGCGGCACTGCCTGACGCCGATCTGGTGGTTGTTTTCGACATGCTGCATTATCTGGGCCCGGATGATCAGGGCCGGGTTCTTGCGCGCATCGCGCACTCGTTGCGCGGCGGAGGGACGCTGCTGCTTCGGGTCGGCGACGCATCGGCCGGATGGCGTACGCCGTTTACTCGACTAACCGACAAACTTTCCACACTGGTGCGCGGACAAGGTTGGCCGGCGCATTACTGCCGCAAGGTGGACGATTGGACCGCTTTGCTCGAGCATCACGGATTTCGCGTCACGGCCGAGCCGATGAGCGCCGGCACGCCGTTTGCAAATGTGCTTCTGATCGCGCAACTGCGCTGACCCGCTTGCCGGCCGCAGCGTGGTGTTGTCCGTGCACTGAATCCTGCTGCCGGTATGCGGTTTCGCGGCGGTAACGCTGATGCAGGCCCAAAGCATGTCAGAATGCGGGTTGGGTGACAAACGCGGCCCAACCCAGCCATCGCAAGTTTACGAACACCTATATAGCCAAGGGCTATCGTAAATTGCCTGGAATCCCTTTGCGTTTTGCTGCGCGTTACTCGCCCCCTCTCGGGAACGCTGCGATTCAGGAATAGTCCTTGCCAATAGCAACCTTCGAAAACGTATCGCTCGCTTACGGCCATGTGCCTTTGCTTGACCATGTCGATCTGGTGCTGGAACCGGGCAGCCGCATCGGATTGATTGGTCGCAATGGCGCCGGAAAATCCAGCCTGCTCAAATTGCTGGCGGGCAGCGCGCTCCCGGATGACGGACGTGTCTGGCGGCAACCGGGTCTGCGCATCGGCGTCGTCGCGCAAGAGCCGGAGCTTGATGCGCAGCACACTGTTTTTGAGGCGACCGTGGCGGGGCTCGGTGAGCTTTCCAGAATACTGGCCGATTACCACGCAGCGCTGCATGCTTTGGAAATCGGCCTGGACGAAGCGCGCGCACTCGAGCAAATGCAGGTGGCGCAGGAGTTGCTGGAACGCCATGATGGCTGGCGAGTCGAGCATCGTGTTGAATCGGTACTGTCGCGTCTGGGCCTCGCCACCGATGCCCGCATCAGTACGCTCTCGGGAGGCATGCGCAAGCGCGTGGCGCTCGCGCGCGCGCTGGCGGGCGATCCGCAATTGCTGATACTTGATGAACCGACCAACCATCTCGACGTGGACTCGATCGTCTGGCTGGAGAACATGGTGGCGGAGTTTCCTGGCGCGGTTTTCATGGTTACCCATGACCGTGCCTTTCTCGACCGCGCCGTAAACGGCATCGCGGAACTCGATCGTGGCCGGCTGGGTTTTTATCCGGGCAGTTTTGCCGCCTATGAACAGCTCAAGGCCGATCAGCTTGCAGTCGAAGCGGTGAACAATCAGAAGTTCGACAAGCTGCTGGCGCAGGAAGAGGTCTGGATCCGCAAGGGCATAGAGGCGCGACGCACACGCAACGAAGGTCGCGTGCGCCGGCTCGAGCGGCTGCGGCTGGAACGCGCGGCGCGACGCGAGCGCGTGGGACAGGTTTCAATCTCGGTTGCGCAGGGGGAACGCTCGGGCCAGCTCGTGGCGGAACTCGAGCATGTGGACAAACGTCTGGGTGAGCGTCAGATCGTCCGGGATTTTTCCTGCCGCATTCTGCGTGGCGACAAGATCGGGTTGATTGGCGCGAACGGTGCCGGCAAGTCCACCCTGATCAAATTGATACTCGGGGAGATGCCGCCCGATTCGGGCAGCGTGCGCCTGGGCACCCGCCTGACGGTTGCTTATTACGACCAGTTCCGCACGCAACTGGATGAAGAAGCCACAGTGGCGCAAACCATCGCGCCGGGTTCCGACTTCGTCGAAATTGATGGCGCGCGCAAACACATCATGAGTTATCTCGCCGATTTTCTGTTTCCGCCGGAGCGCGCACGCGCACCGGTCAAGGCCTTGTCCGGCGGCGAGCGCAACCGCCTGTTGCTCGCGCGGCTGTTCAGCCAGCCGGCCAATCTTCTGGTACTTGACGAGCCGACCAACGATCTGGATATCGATACCCTGGAGTTGCTGGAAACGTTATTGCAAGATTACAGCGGTACCGTGCTGCTGGTGAGCCACGACCGGGCTTTTCTGGATAACGTAGTGACTGACACGATTGCCCCGGCAGGGGAAGGGCGCTGGCTGCGCAACCCGGGCGGCTACACTGACTGGAAACGCCTTGCGGACGAGCGCGCATTGAGCGCGCGTGTGCAGGCGCAGCCGCAGAAAGTACCGGTGCGTGAGCAGACCGCCCCGGCGCGCATCCGCAAACTGAGTTTCACCGAAATAAAGGAGCTCGAGGCCTTGCCTGCGCGCATTGAAGCGCTCGAGCGCGAGCAAGTCGCGCTTGGTCGCCGGCTTGCCGATGCAGCGCTCTATCGGGACCGGCCAGGCGAAGTGCCGGGCCTGACTCAGCGTAGCGCTGCCGTCGAGCACGAACTGGCTGCGTTGATGGGCCGCTGGGAGCAACTCGAAGCCGCCCAGGTTGCCGCCGGATAGCCGGTCACGATTCGAGTAAGCTCACCAAACGCCATGGCTGATTTCCGCAAGACCGACAAGATGATGGGGCTGGGAGCGCTCGCCGTGCTGGTGGCCGGCTGCCTCCTGGTGCTGCTTCCTTTCGTAACGGCGTTGATGCTCGCGGTGATCCTGACTTTTTCCACCTGGCCGGTGTATGCGCGGCTGCGGCATGTTCTCGGAGGCCGGAATACCCTGGCGGCAGCGCTTATGACAGTCGCCGCAATTTTGTTTTTGCTGGCCCCTTTTGCGATTGTCGTCGCCGGACTTGCCGACAATGCGTCTGCGCTGATGGAGGCTTTCCATGCCGTTTTTGCATCGGGACTGCCTGATGCGCCGGCCTGGGTGAAAACGCTGCCTCTGGTCGGCGAGGGCGCGTATGCCTATTGGAGCAATCTCGCCCTCGACGAGGGGCGATTCGTCCAGGAGCTCAAGCGACTCGTTCCGTCCATTCGGGATACTCTGGTGACCAGTGGAGGATACCTTGCTGCCGGTCTCGCGCAATTGGCGTTAAGCGTTCTGGTCGCGTTCTTTCTGTATCGAGATGGCGATCTGGTGGTAGCGCGTCTTCGCGAAGCCGCGTCCCGGGTCGCCGGTCCGGATGCCCGGCATTTGCTCGATGTGGCGGGCAAGACCGTAAACAGCGTCGTCTATGGAATTCTCGGCACCGCGCTCGCGCAAGGGGTTCTCGCAGCGATCGGTTTTCTGATCGCCGGCGTACCTGGGGCAACGTTGCTCGGGCTGGCGACGTTCTTTTTTTCGGTGGTGCCCGTCGGCCCGCCGCTGATCTGGGGTTCGGCTGCACTCTGGCTGTTCTATCAGGGTTCAACTGGAATGGCGATATTCATGGGTTTGTGGGGTCTCCTGGTCATCAGTCTGGTGGACAATTTTCTCAAACCCATCATCATCAGCCGCGGCAGCCATTTGCCTTTCATTCTGGTATTTCTGGGCGTGCTCGGCGGTGTGCTCGCGTTCGGATTCATCGGCGTGTTCCTCGGACCGACGTTGCTCGCTGTGGGTTATCAGGTTCTCACCGAGTGGATGCGCAGCGCCAAGTCTTCATGAGTCCTTCAGTACCAGCATTGTCAGGTTCAAGTTGTGGTCGTTCTGCCCGTCAGGGAAATCCTCGCCCCATGTCCACGCCAAAAAAGCCTTTCGGAATCGACGCTTATGCTGTACGATCCAGTGCAGATTCAGGTGCTGCATTCGCTGGCACAGACCTAATAGCGCCACCATCAGGTGACGCAGGAGTCCAACTTAATGGCGTTTTCCGATCTGGGCCTCGCCCCAGAGTTATTGCAAGCTATCGCTGACCAAGGTTATACCGACCCCACGCCGGTTCAGGCTCAGGCCATTCCGGCCATCCTCCAGGGTCAGGATGTAATGGCCGCCGCGCAGACCGGCACCGGCAAGACCGCCGGCTTCACCCTGCCGATGCTGCATCGCTTGAAGGAATTCGCCAATACCAGCGTTTCGCCCGCGCGCCACCCGGTGCGGGCGTTGATCCTGACTCCGACGCGCGAGCTGGCGGCCCAGGTACAGGACAGTGTCAAGACCTACGGCAAACACATCGCGCTGCGTTCCGCAGTGGTGTACGGCGGCGTGCACATCGATCCGCAAATCGCAGAATTGCGTGCCGGCGTCGAAGTATTGGTGGCGACCCCCGGTCGCCTGCTTGACCATCTGGGCCAGAAAACCGTCAATCTTTCGCAAGTTCAGTTTCTGGTGCTGGACGAGGCCGACCGCATGCTTGACATGGGATTTCTCCCGGACATCAAACGCATCTTGTCGGTATTGTCGGCAAAGCGGCAGAGTGTGATGTTTTCCGCAACCTATTCCGATGAGATTCGCGGGCTGGCGAAGCAGCTTCTGACCAACCCGGTCAGCATTGAAGTGTCACGCCGCAATTCTGTTACGGAAATGGTGACTCACCTGGTTTATAAAGTCGAAGCGGCCGCCAAACGCGATCTTCTCACCCATCTGATCAAGTCGCGCGACATGCGCCAGGTGCTGGTGTTTTGCAATACAAAAATCGGTGCCAACCGGTTGGCTTACAAGCTGGACAAGGATGGAGTCGGCGCGGCGGCCATCCATAGCGATCGCACCCAGGCCGAACGCATGCAGGCCCTCGCCTCCTTCAAGGAGGGCAAGACCAAGGTTCTGGTGGCGACCGATATCGCCGCGCGCGGACTCGACATCGAGCAGTTGCCCTTTGTTGTCAATTTCGATCTGCCGGGATCTCCCGAGGACTATGTGCATCGCATCGGCCGTACCGGCCGCGCCGGCATGACTGGCGAAGCCATTTCGCTGGTGTCTGCGGAAGAGCACGACAATTTGGCCGGAATCGAGAAACTGCTGAAGACCAGCCTGCCGGTCCAGGATCCGGGTCAATTCGAGCGTGAGCGCGGATCCGCGCGTCGTCCGGAAGGCCGCGCGCAGGCTGCGCCCACCGAAGTTCGTCGTGAAGCGCGTCGCGATCCGCCGCCGCGCAGGTCACAACCTTCCACCGATCCGCTGTTCTCCCAGCCCTATAATCCGTCTGTGTCCCGGGAAACGCAGACCACAACCAAACCGCTCGCGGCTTCGCAAGGCACCAAGAAGCAAGTTGCCGCGCTATTCCTGCCTCCCACTCGCGCGCAAGAGCAGGACGCCTAGCGATCCATACCACACGCGTGGCGGATTGTTTCAAATCCTCAACTGTTTGTTGCAGCCCCGGGCGGTCCTGGCATTGAATTCGACACCATCGACTGCAATGCCGGGCCGGGCGTGGGAGGCGATATCGGAGCGTTTGCTGCGGATTGTTTCCGGTCCGGACGAAGAAATCAGTCTTGCAGAAACGTCGCTGCTGATCGCGGTCCTTGGGAATCCGGACCTGAGCGTTCCAGCGTACCTGTCGCGACTCGATCAACTGGCCGATGTGCTCAAGTCGCGCGTTACGGATCAGGATGGCGTTGCCGACCGGCTGAGTGTTCTGAATCAGCTCATGTTCAAGGAGCTCGGTTTCCGTCCGAACGCCGAAAATTACTACGACCCGCGCAACAGCTACCTTAACGAAGTGCTGGACAGACGCGTAGGAATTCCGATTACTCTGAGTCTGGTCTATATGGAGCTGGGCCGCAGAATAAACCTTCCGCTCCAGGGCGTGAGTTTTCCCGGGCATTTCCTGGTCAAGTGCGAGGTGCCCGGAGGCGCCATAGTGCTGGATCCGTATTCAGGCGGCATCTCGCTCAGTGTCGCTGATCTGCAGCAGCGCCTGCGCGATGCGCGCGGCGGCGAAGTCTCACGCGCGATCGTTGCGCAATTATTGGTGGCGGCGAGCAACAGGCACGTCATCGTGCGCCTGCTGAGCAATCTGAAAGCGATCTTTTTGCGCGAGAAGGATTTCGATCGGGCGCTGGTGGTCGTGAACTGGATAGTTGCCGCCGTTCCGGAGTTGACAACGGAGCTGCGCGATCGCGGCCTGATCTATCAGGAGCTTCAATGTTTCCGCGCCGCGCTGGCCGATCTGGAGCAGTACTTGAAACGCGCGCCAGACAGCGAAGATTCCGTTGGCATTCGCCGGCGCGTGACTGATTTGCGGCGCGAAACGGCAAGGCTCAATTAAGCCCATGACTGCCGCGAATATCGGGAAGTATCGTCAATTTCACTCCGTTTGCGGCTAATGCCAGCGCTCCGATTCTCCAAGTACGCTATTCGACGTTGATCGTATCGTCATATTTCACCGCATCGGCAGCATCAATGATATTACTGCGACAGCCATCTCCCTACCTGCTCCTTTCGCTGACGTCCCTGTTCTGGGCGGCGAATTGGGTGGTCGGACGGGCAATGCGCAACGAGATTCCACCAGTCGCGATGGGGTTCTGGCGCTGGGCGATCGCTCTCGCGATCCTGCTGCCGTTTACCGCCCCGGAACTTCGGCGCAGGTGGCCGGTGGTGCGCGCCAACTGGCTGGTGCTTACGCTGCTCGGGTTACTTGGCGCGGTGATTTTCAACACCCTGATTTATGTCGGATTGCAATACACGGCAGCCACCAATGGCGTTCTGTTCAATTCGATTTCGCCGATTCTGATCATCCTCTTGTCCTGGATGGTCACCCGGGAGCGCCTTGATGTGCTTCAAATGTGCGGGGTTCTGCTGTCGGTCGCCGGCGTTCTGGCGATTGTCGCTCGCGGCGATATCGCAACCCTGGCATCCTTTCAATTCAACCGCGGCGATCTGTGGTTGATTACGGCGATGTTTCTGTGGGCGGCATACACCATCGTGCTCCGCCGCCGCCCGCCGGAACTATCCGCTTCCGGATTTCTGGCCGCGATGTTATTGCTGGGACTGCCCTGGCTGTTGCCTTTTTACCTTTGGGAATTTGCGGTTCGCGGCGGATTCTCGCTCACCACAGCGACAGTGTCGGCGTTGGCTTATTACGGCACCATTCCCTCGATTCTTGCCTACTTGTTCTGGAATCGCGGTGTCGCACAAGTTGGCCCAAACAAGGCGGGATTGTTCGTGCATCTGATGCCCGTATTCGGCGCTTTGCTGGCGGTGATATTTCTCGACGAGCGGCTTCATGGTTACCACTTGCTCGGCGCCGCGCTTGTTTTCGGGGGAATATGGATCACCAGCCGCCGTGGTCGCAGCGCGAATCCATGAACAAATCGGCAATCCCGGACCGCATGACGTACTGATTGCCGCCGCAGCGACCGTCCTCAGAATTTGATCGACAACCCGATCGAATGTACCGAGGAATCGATTCTGAGCCCGTCGTCGGACAAGTACTTGCCGCGGCCAGTCAGTTCGGAATAACGCTCCGATTCGGCGTGAAACGTGATCGACTTCGTCAGGTCGTAGTTCATGCCGATGCCATAGAGCGTGTTGATGGCACCCGGCTCGCTGGCAGGGTCCTGACCATTGCCGTCGTTCGAATATGGCTGCTGCTGGTAGTGAAGGCCGAGACGTCCAAAAACCGACAGGCCGGACTGGAACGGCAGCGTGGCTACTCCCGAAAGACTCCAGGCAACGCCGGAGCAAACCGTGTGAGCACTGCCACCGGACACGTCGGCACAGGCAGCTTCGACTGAGGCCATCTGGGTGCCTTCGATGGCGAAGGCGTTGCTAATCCGGTAACCGCCGTATTGCCTCTGGGCACGCAGGCTTTCCAGGCTCGTGCCGGGAAGGTTGGACATACCGGGAAGACGGGTATTCACGCCGACCGACTCGCCGAGGCCCCAGAATCCTGGGCGAAGCCCGCTGTACCATGCATCCTCGACCCCGGCTGCTGACGCCAGTCCGACGGCAAAATATGCCGAAAGCGCGATGGTGTGGAATAAGCGAGGCGTACGCATGGATGAATTCCTTCTTCAATCAATTCTAGTCAATATCAGGACATCGTTACCTTTATTGCCAAGATATTTTCGATGGAGTCGCAACAAAACAACACACCCCCAGTCCCGGTCCTGGACCTGACAATCCGGCAGGCGGCAATGTTTGCCAACCGAATTCTTAAAAATTACAGACACTTGAGAAAATGGGCTAGAAAATCCGGAATCGAGTGCTTCAGAATTTATGATCGCGACATCCCGGAAGTGCCGCTTGCGCTGGATCTCTACGGGAATCGCGCTCACTTGCAGGAGTACAGCCTGCCCGTGATGGCGGCGCATGAGCAGCGCGACTGGATTTCGGCCATGCACGAGGCGGTGGCGCGGTCGTTG
>JANNTE010000021.1:0-6538 GCA_031403365.1 Betaproteobacteria bacterium
GGCTTTTCCTCCCTCGCCCTCCGGGATACCCAGGCGCAGCCGGGAGTACGCATTTAGAGGGATCGAGGGTGAGGGAGCGTTCTTGACACGTAAGAACAATTTAGTGACACAGTAAGACTAGGGTCGGGCAAGGTCAAAGCGATCAAGATTCATCACTTTGTTCCAAGCCGCTACAAAGTCGCGCACGAACGCCTCTTGTGCATCGCTGGATGCATAAACTTCCGCAACAGCGCGCAGCTGGGAGTTCGAACCGAAGACCAGATCAACAATCGTCCCGGTCCACTTGATCGCGCCCGTCGTTCGATCGCGTCCCTCCAATACGCCTTCAGAAGCGGCGGACTTCTGCCATTTCGTGCTCATGTCGAGGAGATTGACAAAGAAATCATTGCTCAATGTCCCGGGCCGCTTGGTGAAAACGCCATGCATGGAATGCCCGACGTTTGCGTTCAGTGCGCGCATGCCACCGACCAGAACGGTCATCTCCGGAGCAGTCAGCGTCATCAGGTTTGCGCGGTCGAGCAGAAGTTCGGCTGCCGAACCCTCCTGTCCCTTGCGGGTGTAGTTTCGGAACCCATCTGCGGTTGGCTCCAGTACAGCGAAGGACTCGACATCGGTTTGCTCCTGCAGCGCGTCCATGCGCCCCGGCGCAAAGGGGACCTTCACGTCCATGCCGGCCTTCTTCGCGGCCGCCTCGATGGCTGCGCACCCGCCCAGCACGATCAGGTCGGCCAGCGAGACTTTTTTTCCGCCCGATTGCGCGTCGTTGAATTCCTTCCGGACTGCTTCAAGTTTCTGCAGGGCAATCGCCAGTTCCGCGGGCTGGTTCACTTCCCAGTTCTTTTGCGGTGCCAGGCGCAGGCGCGCGCCGTTGGCGCCGCCGCGCTTGTCGCTGCCACGGAAGGTTGCTGCCGATGCCCAGGCTGTCGTGGCCAGCTGCGAAATCGACAGTCCGCAGGCGAGGGTCTTGGCCTTCAGGGCAGCGATGTCCTGCTCCCCGACCAGCTTGTGATCCACGACCGGAATGGGATCCTGCCAAATCAACGCTTCTTTCGCCACCAACGGGCCGAGATAACGTGCCCGGGGTCCCATGTCGCGGTGCGTCAGTTTGTACCAGGCCCTGGCGAAGGTGTCCGCAAACTCCTGGGGATTCTTCAGGAAGCGCCGCGAAATTTTTTCATATTCCGGGTCCATTCTCAGCGCGAGGTCGGCCGTGGTCATCATCGGGGCATGCCGCTTCGAAGGATCATGCGCATCGGGCACGGTGCCTTTGGCGGAGGCGTCCTTCGGAGTCCACTGGTGGGCTCCGGCCGGACTCTTCGTCAGTTCCCATTCGTACTTGAAAAGTATCTCAAGGTAATCGTGGTCCCATTTGATCGGGTTGGTGGTCCATGCGCCTTCGATGCCGCTGGTGATTGTATGAACGCCGTTGCCGCCGCCAAAGCTGTTTTTCCAGCCCAGGCCTTGCTCTTCGATATCTGCGCCCTCAGGTTCGGGGCCGACATATTTTCCTGGGTCGGCCGCACCGTGGCACTTGCCGAAGGTGTGTCCACCGGCAACCAGCGCGACAGTCTCTTCATCATCCATCGCCATGCGCGCGAAGGTCTCGCGAATATCGCGTGCCGAAGCCACTGGGTCTGGCCGGCCATTCGGGCCTTCCGGATTCACGTAGATCAGGCCCATCTGCACGGCACCAAGGGGATTCTCGAGTTCACGCTCACCGGTGTAGCGCTTGTCGCCCAGCCACTGCGCCTCAGGTCCCCAGTAAATCTCTTCCGGTTCCCAGACGTCGGCGCGCCCGCCGGCGAAACCGAAGGTCTTGAACCCCATCGAGTCCAGAGCGACGTTGCCGGCGAGAACGATCAGGTCGGCCCAGGATAGTTTGCGGCCGTATTTCTGCTTGATCGGCCACAGCAAGCGGCGTGCCTTGTCGAGGTTGCCGTTGTCGGGCCAGCTGTTGAGGGGCGCAAATCGCTGCGTGCCGCCACCCGCGCCGCCACGCCCGTCGGCGATGCGGTATGTCCCGGCGCTATGCCAGGCCATACGGATGAAGAACGGCCCGTAGTGGCCGTAGTCTGCGGGCCACCAGTCCTGTGAATCCGTCATCAAGGCATGGAGGTCCTTGACCACTGCGTTCAAGTCGAGGCTCTTGAACTCCTCGGCATAGTTGAACGCCTCGCCCATCGGGTCCGAAAGGGGGGAATTTTGATTAAGAATCTTGACGTTCAGTTGATTGGGCCACCAGTCTGCGTTTGTCGTGGCTCCAGCCACCGCATGTTTGCGAGCACCGCTCGAGAACGGGCACATTGTTTCGGTCGACAAGGTTTTCTCCTTATGGTTGTCTGGGAATCAGGTTAACAAGGGCAAACCGAATTCAAGCGAACAAGCCTGCGTGACCCATGACTTGGAGTACACGCTGGCCTTCGCAGTTCGCGGTTATGCTGGTTTCTTTTGCATGGATCGGGTAATCGGTATGCGGACTATAGGGGCCGATCATCCGTACCGGCGAAGACTTTGTTACGATGGACGCGATAGCCATAACCTATCGGACGCGGATGACCCTTCAAGAACTCAAATACATTGTGTCGGTGGCCGAGGAGAAACACTTCGGGCGCGCGGCGGAGCGCTGCTTCGTCAGCCAGCCCAGCCTGTCGGCGGCGATTCGAAACCTGGAAGACGAACTGGGGGTGAAACTGTTTGAGCGTGGCAAGACGGGCGTGCTGCTGACCGACGCGGGCGAGCGCGTGGTCGGGCAGGCGCGCCGGGTGCTGCAGGAAGCCGACCGGGTGAAACTCATCGCCAAATCGGGACGCAATCCGCTCGCGGGTGTGCTGCGCCTCGGCGTAATCCCGACCATTGCGCCGTATTTGCTGCCCGATCTGGTGCAGGCGCTGCGCGGCGCCGCGCCGCAGATGCCGCTCGACATCGAAGAGAATCTCACGGCGAATCTGGAAGCGCTGCTGCGCGCCGGAAGCATCGACGCGGCCATCCTGGCGCTGCCCTTCGATGCGCCGGGTACCGAGACGCTGACACTCTACGACGAGGAATTCCAGGTGGTGGTGCCGGCCAAACACCCGTGGGCGAAGCGCAAGAGCATTGCCATTGGCGAACTCGATCCGGCGAGCCTGCTCCTGCTCCCGGTTGGGCATTGTTTTCGCAACCAGGTACTTGATGCCTGTGGTGAATTCGCGAGCGCGCCGGCTCCGGGACGGCAGGGCAATTCTCTGGAGACACTGCGCAGCATGGTGGCCTCCGGCTTGGGGCTGACCGTACTGCCGGCGACCGCGCTGACCGCGCGCCATGCGCAAAGCCTGGTTAAAGCCGTGCCCTTCGATGAACCCCGCCCCATCAGGCGGGTGGCGATTGCCTGGCGCAGCGGATTTCCGCGCCTGAGCGCCGTGCGCGCGGTGGGTGAGGCGGCGCGCGGGTTGAAGCTGCCGATTGTGCCGGCGGGCTAAGCCACGGTTACATTCCCAGCAACTTCTGCAACACATGCCGGCGGTTGCGGGTGTAGGGCCGCACCTCGCTGGGCCAGCGTCCCGCTTCCACCGCTTTTGACCATGCTTCGCTGATCAGAACATCCGGGCTTTCCAGCTCGTATACGGCGCTGTAGCGCGGCTCGCCCTCGGCGACAATGGTCTTTTTCTCTCCGCCGATCGACAGGGTCAATGGCTCGCTGGTGTAGCGTTTCACCGAGATCACGCCGGGCACCTTGAGCAGGTTGGGAATGTGCTCGGTGTCGTAGACCTCATTGAACAATGCCTCCCTGGCGGGATCGATATCCATGCGAGCGATAAATACATACCGGGCTTTCGCGACCATTACAGTTTTCTCCTTTTCAATCAGGCGTATTGTCAGCGCGCCAGCGTGACTATGACAAGCCCGAGCACAAGCAGCGCCAGTCCCGTCAGCTCGCGCCGGTTCAGCGTTTCGCGGAACAGCCGGTGCGAAATCACCCAGGCAAACAGCAGTTCCACCAGGCCGAGCGTGCGCACGTTGGCCACCGGTTCGATGGCCATGGCGGTGAACCAGCCCGCAGATGCGGCAGCACCCATGAAGCCCGCAATGAGCGAAGGCCGCCACGCGCGCAGGGTGCGGGTGACGACTTCCGGCCGGGTGCCCAACAGCCAGCCGCCGAGCAGAGCGGTTTGAATAAGCTGCGCGGCCAGCAGAGTCATGGCGGCAGCCATCGGAAATGCGGTCGCATCGAGCGCGAGCGCGGCGCCACGGAAGCCCACGGCGGCAAGAGCGAAGCCGGTGCCGGAAGCCAGTCCGAGCAGGGCGGTTCTGGTGGCCAGACCGGTGAGCAGTCCGCGGATCGGACGATTTACATCGGCGGGCGAAAGCAACAATACACCCAGTGTTCCCAGAGCCACGGCTGTGGCGGTCAATGCTGTTACCTGGTCGGCAAGAAAAACGTAACCGAGTATTGCGACCTGGATGATTTCGCTTTTGGAGTAGGCAACCCCGATGGTGAAGTTGCGTTCGGTCATTACCCGCAGCAGAAGCGCGGTTGCCGCGATCTGGCTTACCGCGCCGAGCATGACCCATAGATAAAAACTCATGTCCGGCGTCGGCCAGGCAAACTGGCTCACGCGCTGCACGGCGACCAGCCACAGCGCCGCGAACGGCAGGCCGTAAAGAAAACGCACCAGCGTGGCGCCCAGTGTTCCGAGCTCCCCGATCAGGCCGCGCTGCGCGGCATTGCGCAGTGTCTGCGCAAAGGCCGCGCCGATGGTGATGGGGATCCAGAGCCAGGTCGCTGGCTCCACGGTTTAGCCGCGCCCGACGAACGGCATCTTGGTCGCCATGATGGTGACGAACTGCATATTGACTTCGAGCGGCAGGTTCGCCATGTGCAGCACGCCGTCGGCCACATGTTGCACATCCATGGTCGGCTCGATCTTGATTTCTCCGTTGGCTTGCGGAACGCCCCTGGTCATTTTTGCGGCCATGTCGGTCAGCGCATTGCCGATGTCGACCTGGCAGACCGCGATGTCGTATTTGCGACCGTCGAGCGAGCCGGACTTGGTGAGTCCGGTCACCGCGTGCTTGGTGGAGGTGTAAGGCGCGGAATTCGGGCGCGGCGCGTGAGCGGAAATCGAGCCGTTGTTGATGATGCGTCCGCCCTTCGGGTCCTGCGCCTTCATCATGCGGAAGGCTTCCTGCATGCACAGGAACATCCCGGTCAAGTTGATGTCCACGACGTTCTTCCATTGCTCGAATGTCAGGTCTTCCAGGGGTATGGCAGGCGCGCTCACACCGGCGTTGTTAAACAGCACATCGAGGCGGCCATGAGTCTTCTTCGCGGCGGCGAACAATGCGGCCACGGAATCCGGTTTGGAAACGTCGGTGGGCACGGCGAGTGCGCGCGAACCATTCGCACCGGCATCCTTGACGGTTTGGTCAAGCGCATCCTGACGTCGCCCGGCGAGCACCACGCGATAGCCGTCTTTGAGCAAGGTCAATGCCACTGATTTGCCGATGCCACTGCCTGCGCCGGTGACGAGGGCGACTCTGTTGTGTGCTGTCATGGTGATTCCCCCTTGATGGTTAAGTTCTGGAAACGCCGAATGCTACCGCAACTGAAGACATTTTCCAGAATTCGCCATTTGTGTGTAACGAATCCTGACTGTCAGCCTGTAAACTGCGCGCTTCTGAAGGAGGATCACGATGGGAATCGGGAAGTATGTGGTCGGTGCGCTGCTCGCGGCACTGGCGGTTATCGGCCAGGTGGCGGCCGACGAACTCAAGGATGAAGCCGTCGCGCGCCTGGCAGCCAGCCACGAGCCGGATGTGCCGCTGGCGGTAGCGAGACTGGCGGTCAAGCAGGCCGGGCTCAACGCGATGAGAAAGCAACTGAAGGCGCGCGGCAAAGCGGCCGGACTGGGCCGCGACTGGAACGCCAAGGCGGCGGAATGGCAGGCGGCAGAAGCACGCTTCATTCCACAGATCGATGCAATTATTGCGGAACGAATTGAAAACCCTGCCTGGGTCACGGCCATATTTACCGAACATGCAGCGAAAGTGCTCAATGCCGAGGAAGCCGACGAAATAGCAACCCACTTTGCCACCGCA
Source organism: Betaproteobacteria bacterium (assembly GCA_031403365.1). Taxonomy (GTDB): domain Bacteria; phylum Pseudomonadota; class Gammaproteobacteria; order Burkholderiales; family JACQAP01; genus JACQAP01. Next base: position 6,076 of record JANNTE010000021.1, read on the forward strand.
TCGGGCCGCGAACAGCGCAAAGTGGTGGAAATCAAAGTGCTCGGCGAACTGATGCTGGCCAATTACACGTTTACCGAACGCATCGACGACCGGATTCCAGGATCGGAAGCCGAGTATTCCAGGATGCAGCAGGTCTGGTGGGACCGCGAGCCGTTCAAGTCGCGTAATTTCGATGGCGACGAAGGCGCAGCGCGCTTCGGCACCCGCAATCCGGGCGTGAAGTACGTCAAGACGCTGGCATTCGGCGGAGTCGAGCGACTGCTCGCTCATGTCGATGCCGTGTGCGCGGAAGTCGTCGCGGCGGTAAACAGCCAGGCGGCACAGGCCGATCCCTTCATCGACGCCCATCGCCAGCGGACTGTCAAATGAAAGCATCCGATATGAACGCCATGCCCCCGTTTCACCTTGCTTTTCCGGTCACCAGCCTCGCCAAGGCGCGAGCGTTCTACGGCGAACTGCTCGG
>JANNTE010000022.1:0-2512 GCA_031403365.1 Betaproteobacteria bacterium
ATTACGGCGACGCGCTGCTCGCCCGGACCGAATACGCCGCGCTCGGCAAACCGGCGGAAGTTTGTTTGAGCTGCACTACGCAAGCCTGCCTGAAGGCGTGCAGCAGGGGCATTCCGATCGCCGAATACACCCGCGATGCGGAGGCCAGGCTGGCTTGAGCGTCATGCCGCTTTTCTTCGCCCATTTCCTGTTCCTGCTTGCAGCCTGGACGCTGGTCATCAAATACCTGTTCCCGGCGGCGATGGCACTCAACGCCGGCCTGCCGGTTCTCACCCATGTGATGTGGGATTTCTGGTGGGTGGCGCATATCTGGCTCGGTTGGGCGCTGATAACCCGTCCGCGCTACACCGTGCCGCTCGCCATTGCGATGTCGGTCGTCGAAATCATCATTGTCGTCACCAAGTTCGTGATGTTCCTGTCGGAACCGCAATGGGATATCTGGCGCACGAACTGGTTCATCAACAAATGCTTTGTGCTGGCTTGTTTCGTTCTTTTGCTCGGTTACCTGATCCGGAACCGGGGCGAACTCAAGGGGGAAGCGGCGCATTGACGGGCAGCCGCAGTCAGAATGGCGTGAAAAAGCGATAGCCGATCGCGATGGGGATAGAAAAGCGAATTTCGCAGTGCCCTGGAATCAAATAACCATCACACCAACGTCGCGCATGAGCCGACGAGCAAGCGGGCAAAGCCCGCTCGCGAAGGTCGGTCTCGATGCGCTTGTTAGCGCGCGATTTTTCGTGGCTGGGGCCAGACTTTCGGATCACGGGCCGTGTGTAAGACTGTGAATACCACAACGCGCTTGGTTTCGATGCGGTAGAAGACAGCGTAGGGAAACCGAGAGACAACTGCACGACGCACCTCCCCGTGGACGCACGCGAAGATGTCAGGAAGACGCTCTATGGTGTCGTATGCGGCGTTGACGGCCGCAAGAAACTCTTCACCAAGGCTATTATGTTGCCCGTTGTACCACGCGTAACCACCGGCTAAGTCCCGTCCGACCTTCCGACGGTAGACAACCGGCAGCCCCATCAGCCTCGCCGAGCTTCTGCGAGCACCTCGTCTCGCGAAACGACATCGTCTGGATTGCGCTCGTGTTCGGCCAGGCGCTCGTCAATCATCGCGCGATGGGCGTCCCCCAACGGCACGGACGATGGTTCTGTGACGAGACTCGCCCAAATGATTTCGACGAGGCGCAGACGCTCTTCAGCAGGAAGCTTAAGGATTTCGGCAACGTCGGTATCACTCATGATTGCTAGCCTACCACTGTTGATTCGAGCGCGCTAAAGTTAGGTACCGACTCGGAACAGCATTCGCGGTTCAAAAGAAGCAAGCGCGGACAATAGCTCGGGAACCAATGGTTTTTCGGCCGCGCGGCGCAACAGTTCGCCATTTCTCAGCGCCGACCAGCCCATTTCCCGGACGCTGCGAACGCAGTGCCGGGGTAGCTCGTCGCGCAGTTCGATTGGAAGGGACTCGTCAAGCAGGATGCGCATCGGGGACCAGTGCCTCCCGCGCCATTTCTAGTGCGGCAATGGCTTGTTCCTTTGACACGGAGGGGAATGAGTGCAGGAACTGATCAAGGGAGTCGCCAGCTTCCAGGTAGTCGAAAAGGTTCTTTACGGGAACCCGGGTGCCGTAGAACACTGGCACCCCACCCTGGATTTCGGGATCGCAGTGAACAATCGGTTGCGCCATAGGTGATACCTCCTTCCATAGTTCCCAATGCTACCCCAGACCCTGATTGCTATCCAACGAGGTTGCAGCGTGGGCTGCTGGGCGTGCCGCCTTATCCGGTGATGGGCCGGTTTAGCTTTATCCCAATCCTCAACAGGTCGGCCGCCCTGCACCACCGTTCAGGCATTTCGAAAGCGCGTCAGGCGTGAAAACAAGATGGCCAGGAACGGCAGCGTGAGGCCTATGGCCAGCACCGCAATCATCAGCGCGCCCAGTTCGCTGTAGTCGGCGGGCACGGTGATTTGTCCGGTTGCAGAATCCTTGACTTCGCGGGTTACCGAGAACGCCTGGTTCAGGTATTTGGTGCCCAGTTGCGAGGCCGATAACGCGAGGTTGGTGAACGAGGCCATGACGGCAAAGAACGTCGCCTTGAGTTTGTCCGGTGCCGAGTTGGCGATCCAGGCCAGCATCGGGATCATGGCGATCTGGCCCAACGGGGATTCCAGGGCGGTATCGATGACGGCAATGAAGCGGGCATCGACCACGCCGTTGGTGTGCGCTGCGGTCCACTCGTGCAAGCCGTAATACATGCCCAGGTTGGGCAGCGACAGCAGCGCGCCGAGGATGGTCAAGGCTCCGACGACATAGGCGATCGAATTGTCGGCCATGAAGCGGCGGAAAATGAACATGCCGAACAAGGTCAGGATCGAGGCGATCAAGCTCAGCACGGAAATGAATTGCTGGTCAAAGCCCAGTACGTCGATTGCCCACCAGGATGAACCCGCGCCGGTGCCGGGTGTGGCGCGGAAGGCGAATATCACAATTGCCGTTCCCACCA
>JANNTE010000023.1:0-21868 GCA_031403365.1 Betaproteobacteria bacterium
CGCAGGTTCGCGAGGCGGTCCTTCAGGCTGCCCCCGGAGAGGTACTCCATCACGATGATCGATGTCGCGCCGCTGCTCGCGGTGCCGTACACATCCACGACGTGCGGGTGCCTGATGTTGGCCAGAATTCTCGCATGCGACAAAACAGGCTTGGCGCTGAAGATTTTCTTGATGACCAGGATCTGCCGAGCCTCCCGGTTCTCGAACAAATAGACCGCACCGAAGCGGTGTTCCTTGATGACATCGAGCAGGCCGAATTTTTCGGTCAAGGTCTTGAAGCCCTCGACTGCCTGCGCTTTCTGCTCCTGGCGGATATGTGCGCCCTGAAGAAATGCGAGCAAGGCGTCCTTGACGGCGTCGGCGCTGGCGAATCGATCTGCGGGAGCGGTGCGCAGGCAGTTGACAATGATCTCGTCCAGGCGCCGCGGAACAGCCGGATCAATGGACGAGGGCAGCACGCCGATGACTGGTTTTCTGCCTGTAAAGAGCTCGTACATCACCACACCCAATGAGTAGATATCGCTGGCCATGGTGACGTTACCGGTGCCGGATTTCTGCTCCGGTGACATGTAGCTCGGGGTGCCCATCACCGGCCCGCTTGGCCCTGCGTCGTCGCCGCTGAACAGGTGGGCGATACCGAAGTCGGCAACCATGACGTTGCCTTCGCCATCAATCAGGATGTTGGCCGGCTTGATGTCGAGGTGAATCACGCCGTTTTTGTGCGCATAGCCGAGGGCCTTGCACATCTGGACAATGACGTCCACTTTCTGCTGAAAATCGTATTTTTTCCCGGCGATGATCCGGCCCAGATCCGTGCCTTCGACGAACTCCATCACGAAATAAGGCACGCTATCGGCGATGCCGCGATCGATGACATGGATGATGTTCGGGTGGTTGAGGCGCGCGATGATGAGTGACTCGCGGTTGAAGCACTCGACGACTTCCGGGTCTTCGGTCAGGGCTCGGGAAAGCACCTTGATCGCCACCGTGCGCCCGAGCGAACCCTGCACGCCCTTGTACACCATGGCCATGCCGCCTTCACCGATTTTCTCCACCAACTGATAATCGCCGAACTGTGCCATCGCCGGACCCGAAGAGTATCGCCGTTCGCAAAGGCTATCGGCCCGACGGTGCTGAACTTGAGGTCAATACCCCGGAGGCGCCACGCCCGGCACGACCGGACGCGAACGATGGCACGCGTCCGAAGCTTGTGGATCGGACTGCCGGGCGCCAGTTGTGGATCATTTGCTTCGGCTCGCCGGGTACCCGCATGCCGACCCCCGACGAACTTGACGACATGCAGATCTCGCAGTTGGCGGTCCACCTGATGCGATTGGCGCGCCAGCGTCGTCGAAGCCTGCCGGCAACTTTATTGTTGATCAGTCCGGGTGGTTCAGCGCCTGCAACACCTGTCCGAAGAATTCGTCGGCGTGAACGGGATCGATCCAGCGCACCACCAGCACCATGCGCCGTTCAGGCTCCACCCAGACGTAGTTGCCCCCGGCCCCGATGGCGAAGTAACTCGATGCCGGCGCGCTCGGGAATACGCGCCGCTCGTCGTTCAGCCAGGTCAGATAGCCGTAGTAGGGCGCGATCGCGCAGGCAGTGCACATGCTGCCGATCCACTGCGATGAAATGACCTGGCGCTCGCCGACCCTGCCCTGGTCCAGCATCATCTGACCGATGCGCGCCTGGTCATGCGCGCTGATCGACAGTCCGCCGCCCCAGTGCGTCCCGCCGGGCACGGACTGTACTTTCCTGCCGTTCAGATCGACCCACGCATTGTCGTACCCCACCCAGCGCCAGTTCTCGCTGGCGCCGATTGGCTGCATGATGGCTTCGCGAAACACCTCCGGCAGAGGCTGCGCGAACAAATGCAGCAAGGCGAGCGCGAGCTGGTTGATGCGAACGTCGTTGTATTCCCAGAACGTGCCCGGCGCGCGCAGCGGCCGCGCATCGCCTTTTCTCCCCGGGGCCGCGTCGTTGGCCTGAAACGCCAGCATACGGTAGCGGTCTGCCTGGTCCGGAACACCAAATACCGTGCCTTCCCACTCGCTGGTCTGTTGCAGCAGATGTGCCCACGTCACGCGCGCATTGTTTCCTTTGTCGAAACCGATGCCGCGCAGGCGTTGACCGACTGCTTCGTCGATGTCCGGCAATAAGCCGCGGTCGTGCGCGATGCCGGCCAGCAGCGCCAGGCAGGTCTTGGCAATGCTGAATGTCAGATCCGGGCGATCCGGCTCGCCCCAGGACAGCAGCGTCGAGCCATCAATGATGATGCTGCCGGATACCGGGCCGCGCGCATGCACCGGCCCGAGCAGTCTGTTCCATGGCGGCGGGTCTTCATGATGGATGCCCCACTTGTCTGTAATTTCGCGCGTCCACGGGGTCTCGTGGTCGATTGCGAATTGAACGGCATGCTCGAGGTTCGGCTTCGACATGATTCGGGGCCTGGTGTGCGCTGTGCGCCCATTGTAAGCGCGGCGCCGGGACAGATTCCGGTGTGCGTCTGACCGGCCGCTGGCGGCTCAATCTCACGCCGCATTCGGCGTGCGCCCGTTCACTTGATAAAATCCGCACCCATGAAATACGATTACATCATCATCGGCGCCGGGTCGGCCGGCTGCGTGCTCGCGAATCGACTCAGCGCCGGCGCACGCTACAACGTACTGTTGCTCGAAGCCGGACCGAAAGATACCAATCCCTGGATCCATATTCCTCTCGGCTACGGCAGGCTGTTCGCGGAACCGCGCGTGAACTGGATGTACCAGTCCGAACCGGAACCTCAATTGCATGGCCGCCGCATATTTACACCGCGCGGCAAGGTCCTCGGCGGATCAAGTTCCATCAACGGCCTGGTCCACGTGCGCGGCCAGCGTGAAGATTTCGATGAATGGGCGCGGCTGGGCAATGCGGGTTGGGGCTTCAACGACGTGCTTGCCTATTTTCGGAAATCAGAGAACTACCAGCATGGCGAGAACGCCTATCACGGAGCGGACGGACCTCTTGCCGTGAGCGATCTTCCCGACAAACATAAACTCTGTGATGCGTTCATCGTGGCCGCGGCGGAGGCGGGCATTGCGCCCAACGACGACTTCAATGGCGCATCCCAGGAAGGCGCCGGCTACTATCATTCAAGCGCACGCCATGGCCGGCGCATGAGTTGCGCGGTGGCCTACCTGCGTCCTGCGGGCCGGCGGGCAAACTTGCAGGTGATTACCGGCGCGCTCGCGACCCGCATACACTTCGAGGGGCGGCGCGCGGTCGCGGTTGAATACACGCAGGCAGGCGTATCGCGTACGGTTCGCGCGCATCGGGAAATCCTGTTGTGCGGCGGCGCGATCAACTCACCACAGTTGTTGCAACTCTCCGGCGTTGGACCGCGCGCCCTGCTTGAGCGTCATGGGGTGCCGGTAACGCACGATGCGCCCGGTGTGGGGGAAGGCTTGCAGGATCATTTCTATGCGCGCACGGTGTGGAAATGCAGCAAACCGATCACGATCAACGACGCTGCGGGAACGCTTTCCGGACGCATCGCCATGGGGCTTCGCTACGCGTTACTCCGGCGCGGTCCGCTCACCGTCAGCGCCGGTTACGCGGGAGCGTTTGTGAGAACCAGGCCGGAACTGACGCGTCCGGACGTCCAGCTTTACCTCATCAACTTCAGCACCGACAAGATGGGAACGAGACTGCATCGTTTCCCGGGATTTACCGTGTCGATGTCGCCACTGCAGCCCGGGTCGCGGGGGTTTGTTCGCATTCGCTGCGCCGATGCGCGTGAGGCACCGGCGATCCAGTACAATTTTCTGAGCACCGAACAAGACCGGCACACCGTGATGGACGCGCTCAAACTGGTGCGCGGACTGATGAACACGAACGCCATGCGGCCCTATGTTCTGGCGGAGCATGCACCCGGAACGCGCGTGGTTACCGATGACGACTGGCTAGAGTATGCGCGCGAGGTCGGTGGAACGGTTTATCACCCGACGTCCACTTGCCGCATGGGCCAGGACGCGCTCGCTGTGGTGGATGAGTGTCTGCGCGTGCGGGGGATTGCCGGCATGCGCGTGGTCGATGCATCGATCATGCCCAATGTCGTTTCGGGCAATACCAATGCGGCGACGATCATGATCGCGGAAAAAGCCGCCGACTTGATTCTGGCGGATGCGCGAGAAGCATGAAAACCGGCGTCGAGCGCGCGCGATGCAGCGCACCCGCACAGTCAGCGAACCGGTAGCCGGGTCAGCGCGAGTCAGCCGCCTCTGCCCCGGCGAAATCGCCATCGTTCGGAGGGGCAACCGCCTCTTCTTCCAGCCGGGCGTATTTGCCGCCGGCGTACACCAGGGGCGCGCGCTCGCTGCGCTCGAAGCTGAGTATCTCGCCGACAAAAATCAGATGGTCGCCGCCCGGAAAGCGTTCGGCATTGCGGCACACAAAGCTCGCCGCTACGCCGTTGAGAAGCGGCACATCGGCGAGCGCCTTGCGCCAGGTCAGGCCGGCGAATTTGTCGCCGCCGGTTTTGGCAAATCGCTGGGACAGGGCGATCTGGTCCGCGGCGAGGACATGCACCACGAAATGCGACGCCTGTACGAAGGCGTCGAAACTCGCGGAGCCGCGCGACAGACTCCACAGCGCCAGCGGCGGCGACAGCGATACCGCGTTGAACGAGTTCACGGTAAGTCCCACCGGCTCGCCCGATGCCGTGCGCGTGGTGATGATGGTGACGCCGGTGACAAACGCGCCAAACGCCCGGCGCAGCAGCGTTGGATCGATTGGCGCCAGACTCATGGTGCGGTCAACAAGATCAAGCGGCTTTGGCGACAGACGGCGTGGCCGCTTCCAGCGTCGGCCAGATGTGTTTCATGAACTGCTCCAATTCCCAGATGACTTCGTCCTTGGGCTGCTGCGCATAGTGCCAGATGAGCGTCAGGTATTCGGTCGGGCACTTGGTGAATTCCTCCTGATAAAGCTTGCGTGTCTGCTCGAGCGTGCCACCGATAAACAGGCCTGAATCCTTCATGTTCTGCACCCAGTCCACGCTGGCCGGCAACTGCGGGAAGAACGGCGAATAGAAATTCTTGTAGATGTCGAGGTCGTAATCCACCAGCTTGCGGTTGTAGTCCTCCGGAGATTTAGCGATATGCGTCCAGCGGCAGGAATTCTGCCGCTCTCCGAACTTGAAATTCAAACCGTGTCTGGCGGCTTCCTCCTGATATATTTTCGCGTACTTCAAGACCACGTCGCCCTTCGAGAAGTGCACGACGCGGAAGCCGTTGCGCGCGCAGTAGCGTACCGAAGGTTCGCTGCGGCTCACCGCTACGAAAATCGGTGGATGCGGACTCTGGTAGGGTGCCGGCACCACGCTGAAGCGGCGCAGCACGCCGTTGGCGTCGGCCTCGCCCTGGCCGCCGGCACTTTGGGTAATCCTGTGCGCCGGATAACCGACGATCCCGGTATCGAGCGGATATGGCGCCTGGTAATACTTGCCGTCGAGGCGCACCGAATCCTCCGTCCAGCATTGCAACACCATGTCGACGCGTTCTTCGAAAATCTGGCGATTGCGTTCATCGTCGCTGCTGCCGTCGGAAAGTGTGGCGCGGGTTTCGGTGAATTGTCCCAGGGTATTGGTCCAGCGCGACTGGTAGCCACGCGCAAAACCGACGAAATAACGGCCCTTGGTAATGTGGTCGAGAATGGCGGTTTCTTCGGCAACGCGAATTGGATCCTGGGTCGCCATCACGTAGCCCAGGGCACCGACGTGGATCTTCTTGAACTGGGAAGCCCACCAGGCATTCAGAATGCCGGGGTTGGGTCCGACTTCGTAGCCTTCCGAATGAAGGTGATGCTCGATGGTGCTGGCGCCCCACACGCCAAGCTCTTCCGCAGCGCGGATGATGTCAATCCAGTCGTGCAGAGCCTTGTGATACAGGTCGCGATTGCGTCCAATGGGTCGTTTGCGCTTGCGGTCTTCCTCATCGGCGGCGGGAATCATCGGGTAGAGCTGAAGAATAATTTTTGGCGGGGCCATATCGGTTCTCCTCTGTTTTCTGTTTGAATTCGCGTTCGCGTTGTTGTACTGGCCTTAAGCCCGAAATGGCCTGCGCGCTACCTTACAATAAAAACCGGTCAATGCGCTTCCGCACCCGGGTCGGAGTGCGTGCGCAGCATTCTATCCGCCACCCAGATAGGCGTTGACCAGACGCTCGTCGGCCAGAAAACGCACCCACTCGCCCTTGAGCACTTCGTGCACCACCTGGCCTACCGAGAGCACATAGCCGCGGTCGGCGACTTCGGCGGCAAGTGCCACGTTCTGTTCCACCAGCAAGATGCCCATGCCGCGCTCACTCAGCGCGCCGATGGTGCCCATGATCTGCTTGACCATCAGCGGCGACAGCCCGGTGGACGGCTCATCCAGAATCAACAATTGCGGCTGCAGCAGCAATGCCCGCGCCAGCGCAACCATCTGCTGTTCTCCGCCGCTCATGAGATCGACCGGATCGTCGATGCGCTCGCGCAGGAACGGGAACAGCGCCAGCGCGTCTTCGATACCGAAGCGATGCTCTCCCGTCGTGACAGCGCGCGCGCCCAGCGCGCCGAGCGTCAGGTGCTGGCGGGCGGTCATATTGCCGAACAGGTGGCGGCCTTCAAGCACCACACCGACCCCACGCCGCACGCGCTCGTGTGCCGGCAGTCGCGCGATGTCCGCCCCTTGATGCAGGATGCGCCCGGCTCGCGCCGCCACCAGCCCGCACAGCGCGGCCACCAGCGTGCTCTTGCCCGCGCCGTTGGCGCCGACCACGGCCACGGTTTCGCCGGCAGCAACGCGCAGCGACACGTCGCGCAGCACCGCAACTTCGCCGTAACCGGCTTCGAGATTTTCGACGTCCATCATCTTGAGTTGCATTCCGGGCATCACACGCCGAGATAGGCCTGACGCACGCGCTCGTCCTGTTTGATCTGCGCCATGTCACCCGAGGCAATGATCGACCCGAAACACAGTACGTGAACCCGGCTCGCAATTTCCACCAGACTCATGTCGTGTGACACCAGCAGGATCGTCATGCCTTCCCGGTTCAGGCGCGCAAGCGTTTCGCGCAATCCGGCGATTTCGGCGGTGTTCAGTCCCGAAGACGGCTCGTCGAGCATCAGCAATCGGGGCCGGCTGATGCAGGCTCGCGCCAGCTCGACCATGCGTTGCATGCCGGCCGGAACGGTCCCGGCCGCGCGATCGAGCACCCCGAGCAAGCCGAAGCGTTGCGCCGCGTCGGTGGCCTGTGCGTGCATGAACTCCATTTCTGCGCGTGAACGCCGCAGCCGCAGCATGTTGCCCGCCGCGCCGGAAGCCAGATGCCGGTAGCAGCCGAGCATCAGGTTTTCCCGGACGCTGAGTCTGGAAAACACTTTCGGCGTCTGGAAGGTTCGCACCAGTCCGGCACGGCTGCGTGCCAGCACGGTTTCCCGGGTCACGTCGCAAGCATTGAATCGCACCGTGCCCTGTTGCGGCAGCAGGAAACCGCCAATGATGTTGAACAGCGTGCTCTTGCCCGCGCCATTCGGCCCGATCAATCCAGTGAGGGAAGCGGCCGGCACGTCGAAATTCACGCCCCGCAAAACCTGCAAGCCGCCGAAACGATGCGAAACTGCGGACACATGCAAAAGCATTTCATCGGCCATGACTATTTCCCGGTCCAGGCGCGCCAACGATTGCGGATTGCGCCTGCGAAACCTTCTGGAAGAAAAATCACCGCGGCGATCAGCGCCGCCGCGAAGACGAATGCATGGATGTCGCCCAGCCTGCTCAACCATTGCGGCAGGATGGTGATGAACAGCGCGCCAAGTACCGGTCCCCAGACGGTGTAAACCCCGCCCAGCACCGCCAGCAGCAGGAAATTGATCGCGCGGTCGATCATGAAGCTGTCCACGCTCACGAAGCTGACGTAGTGCGCGAACAGGCTACCGGCAAATGAGCCCAGCATGGCGCTCAGCACGAACATCTGCACCTTGAGTTTGTGAATGTCCACACCCAGCACGGCGGCCGCTTCGGGCGCGTCACGCATTGCGCGCATGGCGAGGCCGTTTCGCGAGTGCAACAGGTTGTGATGCAACCAGATCAGCGCGGCGGCCAACGGCCACACCAGGAAATAAAAACGCAGCGGCGTATCGAAGGCGAAACCGAAGGGCGCGATGCGTGGAATCCCGCCGATGCCCAGCGTGCCGCCGGTGAGCCAGTCCCATTCCAGAAACAACACCTGACCGATGATCCCCAGCGCCAGTGTGGCGAGCGCAAGAAAGTGTCCGGAAAGCCGCAGGATCGGCCAGCCGACGATTACCGCAATGCCCGCGCTCAAGGCCATGCCAGCGACGATGCCCACCGGACTGGGCAGACCTTTTTGCGCGCAGAACCAGGCCACGCTGTAGGCACCGATGCCATAGAAGACGCTTTGCGCCAGGCTGACGATGCCGCACTGCCCGAGCAGGAATGCCACGCCGAGGCCGGCAATCGTGTACAGCCCGGCGAACACAAACAGATCGACGACATGGCGTGTGGACACAAAGGGCAATACCACCCACGCCAGGAACAACAGACCCCAGAGTACGGCATGTGTTGGATTGTTTGCCGCCGCTGGCGTCAATGGTGACATTCAGCCTCCCTTGCGCAGGCGCCTGCCCAGCAGACCGTTGGGCATGGCGATCATGATCACGATCAGGATGCCCATCGCGATGACATCCTTGTACCCCGAGGAGACCGCGACGATGGCGACGGATTCCAGCAGGCCCAATGTCACACCGCCGACGATCGCGCCAAACGGGTTGGCAAGTCCACCGAGGATGGCGGCGGCGAATCCTTTCAATGTCAGCAGCAAGCCCATGTCGAAAAACACCGTGACCAGCGGACCCACCAGCACGCCGGCAAGGCCCCCGATCAGCCCGCCGAGCGCGAAGGTCAAGGTGCGCATCAGCGGGACATTGATCCCGGTGGTTGACGCGCCCTCGGCATCGAGCGCCGCCGCCAGCATCGAAAGCCCGAGCGCGGTGCGGGAGAAGAACAGGCGCAGCGCGCCCATCACCGCGAGGCTGATCGCAATCAACCACAGCGCATGAATGCGGATCGCCGCGTCGCCGATCACCACGATGCCTTCACCGCCGATTCCGGGCAGCGTGTGTGAATCGCGGCCGATCAGGTACAACACCAGCGCAGACACGGCGAATGCCACGCCCAGCGTGAGCAGCAGATAACTGTCTTCCGACCCCCCGCGCCGGCGCAAGGGGCGCACCAGGACCACTTCCATCAGCCAGCCCGCAATGCCCCCGATCAGCACCGCCGCAACGAACGCCAGCAGAGGTGGCGCCCCGGCGCGTTCAATCAGCAGTACCGCAGTGATGCCGCCGATCAGCGCAAAGTCGCCTTGCATGGCATTGATGATCCGTGTGCCGCGAAAAATCGAAGCCAGGCCGAGTCCCACCAGCCCGTATACGAAACCGTTGGTGAGGCCGGTCAGGATCGACTGAAAAAAAAGATCGAAGCTCACGGATCAGAGGACAGAAACTGGGCGACAGAGGCTTACCCGGATTTTCTGTCTTCAGTCATCCGTCTTCCGTGCTCTGAAAGGCAGTCGCGTGTATCGCCCCTTGACCAGTTTTGAATAGACGTAGCTCTCCAGTCCGATGCCGGTCATGTCTGGAGCGGAAAAGTCGTATTGCGCGACCACGCCGCGATAGCGGCTGGCCCGAATTGCCCCGGAGATTGCCAGGTTGCCGGCGTCCGGTCCGACTTTTTCCAGCGCTTGCGCCAGAACGTGCGTCGCGTCCCATCCCGCCGCGTCATAGTTTTTGGGTGACATGCCGTATTCCTTGTGAAACAAATCCACATACTCCTTCTGGTGCGGCAGCGGATCTTCGGAGATGACGAACTCGGCGAAAACGATATCGTCGGCAAACTCACCCATGCCCTTCACGTATTCGTAGGATGAAGAACCGATCGCCGATACGATCGGTTGGGTAATGCGCATTTGCCGTGCGTTGCGAAACGGTACCGGCGATGTGGCGATGACACCCACGACGTCCGGTTTGGCGGCGCGTACCTTGGCGGCCTGTGTGCTGACATCGGTCGCGCCGACCTCGAATTTCTCTACAGAGACGAGCTCGATGCCGTATTCCTGGTACAGATTCTGAATGTTGGTCATGACCAGTTGCCCGTAGCCGGAGTCATGCAGCACACCCAGCTTCTTCGCATTCAATCCCTTCGCGATGTACTCGAGCATGGCACGGGCGTTGAGCGCCTGCGGCGGCATCAGATGAAACAGTGATTTGTAGGATAACTCGATCTGCGGGCCCAGCCCTGTTATGGCCAGATGCGGAAACTGCAGGCTGTTGGTTACTCCGGCAACCGCGCCGGTACTTGCGGTCAATGAGGGTCCGAGCAGGGCGACAATTTTTTCGCCGTGTATCAGCGCTTCGGCCTTGCTCTTGGCGATGTCGGGCTTGGAGCCGTCGTCCTCAATGAGAATCTTCAGGGGCCGGCCGCGGATCCCGCCGCGTTCATTGATGCGTTTTTCCGCCAGCAAAATGCCGCTGCGCTCGGGTCCACCGAGTCCGGCACCGGGTCCGGTCAGCGACAGAACCGCGCCGACCTTGACCGGCGCGCCGGAGGGTTGCTGGGCTGCGGCCGCGCCCGCCAGAAACAACAGGGGCAGCCATCCGTAAACTATCCGCGCGAGTCCGGGGACATGAATCCGTTTCATGAAAATTTCTCCTCATCATTGGAATTTTTTTCTCGCGCGTGACTGCGTGCATGATGCCGCGCTGTTTCGTTCCCGAGTATGCCTCATTACCGGAGCCTTTTCAGCCCCCGCAGTTTTCCTGGATTAGAACTGCCTGCGCACACGCTGAATCATGACGGATCCATGTCCCAGTATGCGCGTGCACCGAAGCGCGCCAGCAGCGGCTCGCAGGCCGGACCGGCCAGCGCCGCAACCTTGGTCAGGGCATCCGCGATGACGCAACTCGGCGCCGCAACCATGACCGCGCCGCCGCCCGCCCAGACGCCGCCGGTCGCCGGATCGAAGATGTGCCCCAGCGGTTGAGCGAGACGGTCGGTTCGCTCGGCATTCGGTGCCGACGTGGCAATCGCACCGCAGCGCAGTCGCGCCACTTCCAGCAGCGCGTCGCGGCGACGCAGATGCACGGGATGCAGGTCGGGTCCGAAGCGGCGCAAGTCGCCGCCGGCGTTAACCACGGCCTGGGTGCAACCGGCTTTCCTCAAGGCATGAATCGCCAGATCGATGGCAAAACCTTTGGCGATGCCGCCCAGGTCGAGCATCATCGGTCGTCCGAGAAAAACTCCGCGCCCGGGCAGCAAAGCGATCTGGCGCCAGTGACCGCACTCGAGCGCTTCATCCGCGGGTCCGGGGAGCAGGCCTTTACGCACCAGCAAGGGTGCCACGGTGATGTCGAACAGGCCGTTGCTCGCTGCGGCGATGCGCAAAGCGCGCCTGAGTACCGCCCAGGTCCAGGGATGCACGATGCAAGGTGCGCGCGCGGCTTCGCGATTGAGCATGGACAGCTCGCTCGCCGGATCATGAAAACTCATCAGCCGATCGACCTGGGCGACGCTGTCCAGGGCGGCATCGACCGCTCGTGCGGCGTCCGGACCAGTGGCGCTGACATGAACCAGCGTCCCCATGGCGGGACGCATGCGCGAAACTTCAGCGCAGGACGGACTTGTGGAGGAAAAGCAGGCGCTTGATTCCATCGGTCACGTGGCGAACCGACATGGTTGCACCGCTGATGTTGCCGATATCGGTGCCGACCTGAAGCGGATTCTCCGTCGTCTTGCCAACGAACTGGTCGCGCCACTTCAGCTCGCGCACCTGATAGCCGTAGGCTTCCAGATATTCGACGATCTGAAACTGGCGCACACTGCCATCGGCGTTGATGCCCAGCGCGTAAGTGATCAGCTCGTGCTTGCCGATCACCTGATCGATGCAGAACCAGCCGACCAACTGGCCCTTGGACATGGCCTGCCAGATCTGATGTTGATTGGTGCGCCCGCGCACGCCGGACAGTTTTTCGATTTCCTGCATCTGCTCGGGGGTCAGTTGCACCGGATTGGCGACAAACTCGTCGGCCTGGGGAAATATCAGCGCTTTGGCCTGATCGATGCTCATGTATTTCGCGGCAATACACTGCGGCGCCACCGCGTAAATCGCCGCCGGCACCAGCCAGCGCACATCAAGGCTCATTCGCGTTTCTCCAGATGGACGGCATGCGCTTCGCCCTGCCGCGTCTTGCCCCGGCCATGGACGACGTGCCAGGCGAGCACTGCCGGAACGACAAGGCCAAGCACCCAGTGCAGGATGCTGATTACCGGACGGGTATCCTCACCTCCGGCGTAGTAAAGCAAATATCCGGTGAGCGTGAGCAGGAGCATGAACGCCACCAACGCTATGCCGAGAGCGATATTGCGCCGAATGGACCAGGCGCGGCGGATATGGACCGGCAGCAGCGAACCATAGATGACCAGCCCCGCCATGGCCGCCGCGCCATGCAGGCGCAACATCCACGGTTCGAGCGGATGAATCTGCGGGCCGTATTCGCCCGGCACGGCGAGGAAATAATGCAGCACGAGCCAGACGATTCCGGTTATCGTCAATGCCGCAGTTGCGCCGTAAACCGCGCCCTGGTGCCAGGGACCCAGGCGTATGGAATCCGCGCGTCTAGGTGCCGGAGCCTTGGCTGCCGCCATGCGTTCGGCGCGGGTCTCCGCCGGCCGCGATTCCTGCTGCGCCGCTTCGTGCTGGGAAACCGCGTTTCCTTGAGTTTTGGACATCGAGTTCAGTCGCAGGTCTTGCGTATCAGCGTGGAACCGGAGAATCTCTGGCACGCGGGTTGTCTGAAAATATGCGGGCCGTGCGCGTGGATCGCCGTCTGCGCTTCTTTGTCGATTTCATCCAGCGGCGGGCTCGCACTGCGCACCCACTGCACCAGATCCGCGCTGCGTGACTCGTCAATCACCGGGCGCCACTCCAGCGGAATAATCGGGCTGTGGCAGGCGCCGAAGCAGAATGACGGCTCGCGCGCTTTCTCCCAGCGCGAGCCTTGTATTGCCAGCAGCAGATACATTACTTTCGCCTCTTCAGCCGTCGCGCCCTCGGCCAGACTCGCTTCGAAGAACATGCGCTGCGCGTCGGTCCATTTGTCCGTCATCCTTTTTGTCGCTGATTCATACACCAGCAGCGACTTGCGCAGGTGGCTTTCGTAGGGCGACCCGATGCGATCGCGAAACATGGGCGGAATGCCGCGTCCGTCGAAGATTTGACCACGCTCCACCATCCAGAGCTTTCCCTGAGCCTGCCGAAAACCGAAGTCTTCCACGGTACGCAGCGCCGGAACAAACCCCTCTTCCAGAGCCTCGACCACGACCCGGCCTTCGAAGTGGCCTTGCTCGGCGCTGATGGACGCAGGCACTGGTGCGGCAAATGCCAGAATAGTCAGCGTGCGAGCGAACAGCTTGTTCATCGATACTCCCTATGCGATTGGGGCCTTGTGTTCATTTTCAGCCGGCGCGACCGCGAGCATACACGACGAAACGCACTGCATCCCCGGCTCGCAGTCGTTGCGCTGCGGCAAAGCGGATAGCCCGGGGGCGCCGAGGGCCGCGCTACTCTGCTAAGAAATCAGCGCTATGGTTTGAACGCCGACTGGCGCTTGACCAATTGCCAGCGACCGTCGCGCTTGAGCCAGACATTCAGATACCTCAAATCCGCCTTGCGCCGCTCGCCGCCGATTTCCAGATCGAGACGAGTATCGCCCAAAGCCGTGGCGATATCCCCATAGACGTTGACCTTCACGTTGTAACGCTCGGCGGTAAAAATCTTTACCGCGCCGCTCATCGTCTGCTTAACGTACCCGGGTTTATCGTTGATCTTGCCATTGGCCTGGTGATAGACAAATTCGTCAGCCAGCGTATCCGCCAGGGCCTGCGCGTCCATGCTGATCATCGCGTCGTAGCGGCGATCCTCGACTTCGTGAATGTCTTCAACCGGTCCGGCAAAGGCCGGCAGCCAGACTGCGCATGCTCCGGTAAAAATCCACGCCGCGAAATTCTGTTTGCAGGTTGCGATGTTCATGACTTGCTCTCCTTGATGATTAATTTAGGTTCGCCTCGAACCGGTTTTCCGTGGCGAGAATGGTCTCTTAATTTAGAACGGCGATCTTCTTGCGTTCAATGAGACCGAAGTCGATCGCGTAACCCAGACCTGGTTCTGCCGGGGCATGCACCATGCCGTCGCGGCCCACGCGGATATCCTCCAGCAGCCCGTACTTCTGCGCGCCGTCCGGCAGCAGCACTTCGAAGAATTCGGTGTTGCGAATCGCCATGATGACGTGCAGGTTGGCCACGTTGTTGAGTGAGTTGCCGCCGTGGTGTATCTCGTAATTCATGCGGAAGGCTTCGGCCAGGTGCGCGGTCTTGACCAGCGTGGTGATGCCGCCCTTGACCGCAACATCGCCGCGCAGGTAATCGGTTGCCTGCATCATGATCCATGGCGCATAGCTGTCGTAGCCGGTGATCGGATACTCGGTCGCCATCACCGGGATATGCAACTTCTGCTTGAGCTTTACGTAGTTGTACAAATCCTGGTCGGAGAGCGGGTCTTCGTACCAGTGAAACCCCATCTCCTGGATCGCCAGACCAACCCGCACTGCCGCCGGGAAGTCGTAGCTCCAGGTCGAATCCAGCATGATCGTATAGTCATCGTCCACAGCGCGGCGTACCGCTTCGCATACCTTGATGTCTTCGCGCCATTTGGTGGGCGGGTGAATCTTGTACGCCGCCCAGCCATTGGCTTTGAACTTCTGCGCTTCGTCGGCATAGGCTTGCGGCGAGTCCAGCACCGCGGAAGAGGCATAGGCGCCGATTTTCTCCCGATAGGTTCCCAGCAGACGATGGATCGGTTGCCCGTAGGCCTTGCCGGCGATATCCCAAAGCGCCACATCGACCGCGCCGATCGGGCGCACGCCCGCCGCGCGTTGCCGGTTCCAGATGTCCTGATTGAGCCGCTCACGATCGAGCGGATTCTTGCCGAGAAGCACTGGCTTCAAATGCGTGATGAGTGCCTGTGCGTCGCTCGTCGCCGGATTCATCGCGGAACCGAGAAAGGCGTGCCCTTCGATTCCCTGATCGGTGATCAATCGCAAGAGGCCAAGCGAACTGCTCCCGGCGAAGCGCCCGGAGTGCGCGCCGTATGTGGTTGCGGGAATGTCGTCCCAGGCAAACAGCGTGAGCGTTACGTCGGCGATTTTCATGGCAGCGTTCAATTGTCGGAAGCTGATTGAAATCTTACACTGCGCGCCCACTGCCCAACGAGGCCCGCCATTTCTGCGCCGCAGCGGAACTCAACACGAGTGGGCTCGTTCTTTGTTTCAGACACGGATTTCCAATCTCTATCCTCTGGCCCGAAAAAATTAATTGACAGCAGCATGGCACCGGTTCACGCTTTCCAAAGCGGCTAGCTGGAAGTTGATAACAAGAAGCCGCATCCGTCTAGAGTGGCAGGCAAATTCAAACAACTAACTGGGGGGTACGCCATGTTTAGAATTGCAGCATTTACTTTCGTTATTCAGCTATTTGTGTCAGCGACCGCATTCGCAAGCATGCCGACTATTGCCGCTGAAGCGGTGTGCACAAACGGTGTTGCGGTCATCAATTACACTTCGACGTCCTGGAGTCCCAATCAGTTCGAAGGCGAAAATTCCAATATCGCAATTCTGGTAAATGGGATACAGGTTCGGAGCGGGGCGTATGTCTATCCGGGCAATTCATTTTCCGGTTCGGTACCCGCGCCCAGCGGGGACACGGCAGTCATCGCGGCGGTCGCAGTCGCCAATTGGGGAAATGGAGCCCTTGGCGGACAGGCGCAATCAACAACCGTTTCTTTGCCGACAAATTGCTCGACAGTTATCGGTAACGGCCGGTTCACGGGTGGTGGCCATCAAGTTCAAGTTGCTTCGGCGAGAGTCACGCGTGGATTGACCATTCATTGCGACTTGCTCCTGTCAAACAATCTCGAGGTGAACTGGGGCGGGAACAAGTTTCATATGACCGACCACCTTACGACAGTTTCCTGCACGGACGACCCCTTCATTACGCAAGCTCCGCCGGCGGCTCCGCTTGATACCTTGGTCGGAATTGGCGCAGGCCGTTTCAACGGGGAGAGTGGGTATACGATTGAGTTCACGCTGGTTGATCGCGGCGAGCGTGGTTCAAGTGTTGATGAGGCCGCATTGCGGATATACGAGACTGCGAATCCCGGCAATGTGGTGCTGAATATTCCTCGGCAAGTCCTTACCGGAGGGAATCTGCAGGCACATTACGATCAGCCACACAAGTAAAGCTGATCTGTACCCATTGTAAGATTTGGGTAGAAGGCGCGACACCACGAAAGTGGTGTCGCCTTTTTTTTGAGGCAATAGGTATCCGGCGCAACGCTCTACGCGGAAAGCTAACCGGTCTTCAACTGATTTTAGAGTCCCCGATAGGGAACCTGTAATCCCTTCGCCTTCAGGCGAAGCTGGTTCACTCCAGAAACGATTCGATTGCCCGGGCCAATTCCCCTGGATTATCCAGATGCATCATGTGGCCGGACTCGGGAATGGTTTCTTCGTGCAGCGAGTCATAACAGGCCCGGTAGCGATCCAGCAGCGTCTGGTCGTCCTTCATCCATTTCTTCATCCACTGGCCGTCGCCCCAGAGCCAGAGCACTGGCGCGGCGATGCGCTTCCAGCACGCCATGGCCTCTTCGACGCGGTATAGCACCGGATAGACCATTTTGTGCAGCGGGTCGGCACGCAGGTGAATGCCACCGTCGGCGCGCTGTTCTGCCCAGTGCGGCGCCAGAAACTGCGCGCGCGCCTCGCCCATGCGCGGATTATTTTTCTTCAACCGGGCCGCCACTGCATCGAAGCTCGCGTAAGGCCGCAGTGTCGGCGGTGCGCGGTTTTCATCCAGCCAATGCAGGTAGCGCTCCGGGGCCTTCTCCGGCGCGCTCGGCGGCAGACCGAAGCCTTCCACCAGCACCAGTTTGCCAATGCGTTCGGGACGAATGCCGGCATACAGATTGGCGACATTTCCGCCCATGCTGTGGCCAACGACGTTGGCCGGCGACTCTGGCTGGAAGTGCGTGAGCAGCGCGTCGAGATCGGCGATGTAATCCGGGAACCAGTAGCCCTGGTGCGTCCATTGCGACAAGCCGAAGCCGCGCCAGTCGGGCGCAATGACCTGCCAGTCGCGCCGCAGTTCATCGACAACGAACTGAAAGGATGCCGATACGTCCATCCAGCCGTGCAGCAGAAAAAGTTTTGGCGCGGCGGCGCTTCCCCAGGTGCGAACGTGATAGCGCAGGCCGCGAACGTCGAGAAACTGTGATTGGCTTGGTTGCATGAATTGCCGGCTTACTCCTGCCCGGTCATGGGTTCGGATTCTTCATGCCGCCGGATGCTCAGGTAGGACAGCAAGGCCAGTGCGATACCGATCAGCAGCATGCCGATCAATTCCGCGCCGCCAGGCTCTTCGCCCAGTTGTATCCACGATGAAATGATCGCGATTACCGGTATGCCGAGCGAAGACAGGCTCGCCGTACCGGCAGGCAGCCGGTGCAGCACATAGAGCCACGCGAGCCAGGCGATGCCGGTGGACAAAACGCCATTGAACAAGGTCACGGCGATGAAAGTATCGGACCAGATGACCGGCTGACGATCAAACAGCGCCTGGACGATGAGAATCGGAACAAACCCAACGCACATCTGCCAGAACGTAAATGCCAGAGGTTCAACGCTCACCCGGTTGTGCAGCTGTTTCGCGCACACCACGCCAATGGCCCAGCACATGCCTGCCATCACCGCGAGAATTTTGCCAAACAAGGAGGTGTGCATCTGCCAGGGTTCCAGAAGGAATACCAGACCGAAGACGGCCAGCGCAACTGCCGCCCATTGCACGCCCTGAATGCGCTCATGGAGCAGGGGCCATGCAAACACCAGTACCCAGAACGGCATGGTGAACACCAGCACCGAGGTCTTGCCTGCCTCGCCTTCCGACAAGGCCCATGTGTTAAGCAGTAAAAATGCGCCGGTCTGAATTAACCCGATCATCAACAGCGCCGGCCAGTGTTGCGGCTTGAGCGATCTGCGTGTTATCAACAAACCAACGAACAGAGTCAATATCCCCAACCCTAGTCGCAGCGCGACAACATCCAGGGGGCTGGCGTACTCCAGGCCGATCTTCGAGGTGACCCAGCTATATCCCCACAGTGCCACCAGCACGATCATGACGATCGTCGCCCGGCGCGTTTCGCGGGCGTTGCTCATGGAGATTTTGTGAGCGCAGGCTCCAGTTTGCCGTCGAGCGCGACACGCTGATCGAACACAAAACAATTGCCCCTGAAATGCGCATCGCCGCAGTCCTCGAAGTATTGCAGGATGCCGCCGTCGAGTTGGAACACCTTGCGAAAGCCCTGCGCGATCAGCACCGGGGCCGCTTTCTCGCAGCGGATGCCGCCGGTGCAGAAGGTGACTATGGTCTTGTCCTTGAGCGCCGGGTCGAGCGTGCCGGCCGCCTGCGCGAACTGGCCAAAGGAACCGAGGTGCAAATCCATGGCTTTTTCGAAGCTGCCCGCGTCGACCTCAAAGGCGTTGCGCGTGTCGAGCAGCACGACATCACGGCCTTCGTCGAGCCACTGCTTGAGTTCCAGTGGCGTAACCGCGGGCGCGCGCTCTTTCGACGGATCGATCCCCGGCACGCGCAATGTGATGATCTCCTTCTTGATCCTGACCAGCATGCGCTCGAAGGGCTGGAAAGCGGACACGCTGCGCTTGAAGCGCAGGTCCGAAAAGCGGGAATCCGCTTGAATTGAATCCTGAAAATCGGAGATCGCACTTGCGCTGCCCGCAACGACGATGTTGATGCCTTCGACGCTCAGCAGGATCGTGCCCTTGAGCTCGAGCGCGTGGCCGCGCTTCTGAAGGCTGGCCTTCAGATCCTCGAGCGCGTCCAGCGCAACGAATTTATAGCCGGCAAGATTGACGAACTGCATGGAGAGCTATCGCGTTGGGTGAGGTCGGCATTTTACCAATCAAAGGCACGGCTCCAGTGCACCGCGGATCCAGCGCAAGAATATTTAGGGGAAGCGGGAAAGATTTCGGACCGGGTTACAGCATGGTCAGCCATGGCTGGCGAGCGCGGCGCGGTGCTTACGTCCTGTTTTAAATCATGAATCGTCAGATGCTTTCCATCGCCCGATCTTCCCCTCGCACTTGGGCATTTGCGCTAAAGCAGATCGGGTTTGAAGCGTAAAATCGCGCCCATGCAACCCCGGTTCGTCCACCTGCGCCTTCACAGCGAATATTCCATCGTCGATGGGATTGTCCGCATCGACGACGCCGTCGCGGCGGCCGCAGCCAATGACATGCCGGCGCTGGCATTGACCGATTTGTCGAATCTCTTTGGCATGGTCAAGTTCTACCAGGCCGCGCGCAGCAAGGGCTTGAAGCCGCTGATCGGCTGCGATGTCTGGATCAGCAGCGAAACCGATGCCGAAAAACCGCATCGTGCGTTGTTCTTGTGCGCGTCGCGCGCCGGTTATCTGCGGCTGTGCGACTGGCTTACTCGCGGTTATCGTATCAACCAGCATCGGGGCCGCGCCGAGATCAAAAAAGAATGGTTGCGCGAAACCGGCACTGACGGATTGATCGCATTGTCCGGTGCGCATCTGGGCGACATCGGCCACGCGCTTTTGGCCGATAACACCGCGCAGGCCGCGAAGCACGCGCAATTCTGGGCGGAATTGTTTCCGCAACGCTTCTACATCGAGTTGCAGCGCACCGGCCAGAGCGAGGCCGAGCATTACGTCAAGCGCGCGGTGCGGCTCGCCTCGCAATTGAAGCTGCCGGTGGTGGCCACGCATCCGGTGCAGTTCGTCAAGCGCGAGGACTTTCTCGCGCACGAGGCGCGCGTGTGCATCGCCGAAGGCTACGTGTTGTCCGATCAGCGCCGGCCACGCCACTTCACTGAGGAGCAATACCTCAAGACCCCGGACGAGATGACGGCTTTATTTTCCGACCTGCCACAGGCGCTGGAAAATGCGGTCGAGATCGCACGCCGCTGCAATTTCGCGCTCGAGCTCGGCAAGGCGCGCCTGCCGCTGTTTCCGACGCCCGAGGGCTTGACGCTGGAAGCCTTCTTGCGCGAGCGCGCGTTCGCCGGGCTGGAAGATCGCCTGTGCGCACTTTATCCGGACGCGGCGGCGCGTGCCGGGCAGCAGACGCGTTACCGCGAGCGCATCGAGTTCGAGGTGAACACCATTGTGCAGATGGGTTTTCCCGGCTACTTTCTGATCGTGGCCGACTTTATCAACTGGGCCAAGGGCAACGGTGTGCCGGTTGGCCCCGGGCGCGGCTCCGGCGCAGGCTCGCTGGTAGCCTACTCGCTGGGCATCACCGACCTCGATCCGCTGCGCTACGGTCTGCTGTTTGAGCGCTTTCTCAATCCGGAGCGGGTGTCGATGCCGGACTTCGACGTGGATTTCTGCCAGGCCGGTCGTGACCGGGTGATCGATTACGTGCGCCAGAAGTATGGCAACGAGTCGGTATCGCAGATCGTGACCTTCGGCACCATGGCGGCGAAGGCGGTGGTGCGCGATGTCGGCCGCGTCATGGAGTGGAATTACAACCGCACCGACGAACTCGCGAAACTCATTCCGTTTCAACCGGGCAAGCTCATCACGCTGGAGATGGCGCGCCAGATGGAGCCGCGTTTGAAGGAGCGCGAGGAGACCGAAGAGGAAACCCGCGAACTGCTGGCACTTGCCGGCCAGCTCGAAGGCTTGAGCCGCAACGTCGGCATGCACGCCGGCGGCGTGTTGATCGCGCCAGGCAAGCTCAGCGATTTCTGTCCGCTTTATATTGCTTCCGGCTCGGAGAGCGCGGTTTCCCAGCTCGACAAGGACGATGTCGAAGCGATCGGCCTGGTGAAGTTCGACTTTCTCGGCCTGACCACGCTGACCATTCTCGACTGGACGCTGCGCTTCATCAAACGCCTCGACCCTCAGTCGAATATCGTGCTGGAGAATTTGCCGCTCGACGATGCGGCCGCGTACAGGATTTTTGCCAGCGCCAATACCACGGCGGTGTTCCAGTTTGAATCGCGCGGCATGCGCGATCTGCTCAAGCAGGCGCGCCCGGACCGCTTCGAGGACATCATCGCGCTGGTGGCCTTGTATCGTCCCGGCCCGATGGAGCTGATCCCCGACTTCGTGCAGCGCAAGCACGGCAAGCGTTTCGGCTATCCGGATGCGCGCGTTGAGGCCGTTCTGGCAGAGACCTACGGCATCATGGTCTATCAGGAGCAAGTCATGCAGATGGCGCAGATCATCGGCGGCTACAGCCTGGGCGGCGCCGACTTGTTGCGCCGGGCGATGGGCAAGAAGAAAGCCGAGGAGATGGCCCAGCATCGCAGCATTTTTCGCGACGGTGCCGGCAAGAATGGTCTGAGCGCAGCCAAGGCGGACGAGATCTTCGATCTGATGGAGAAATTCGCTGGCTACGGTTTCAACAAGTCGCATGCCGCCGCATACGCGCTGGTCGCATACCAGACCGCCTGGTTCAAGGCGCATCATCCGGCCGCGTTCATGGCCGCCAACATGTCCGCGATCATGGACGATACCGACAAGGTGCAGCAATTCCACGAAGACGCACTCGCCAACAGGCTCGACGTGCTGCCGCCCGACATCCATGCCAGCGAGTACCGATTTGTGCCGGTGGATGAAAAGTGTATCCGCTACGGCCTCGGCGCAGTCAAGGGCACGGGCGAATCGGC
>JANNTE010000024.1:0-4190 GCA_031403365.1 Betaproteobacteria bacterium
CGTCAGTCCAACCGGCACGTTGACCCGGGGGCAGCAATGAATTTTGTCACGCAAAGTAACGACGCAACCCGGCAATTGTCCCCGGTTGAGTTCTGCGATCACACCAGGCCGGACGGAATGCCAACGATTGTCGAACCGGCACGGCACAGAAAGGTCGCCGTAACCACGATATCGGTCAGTTGATCACTCTGAACCAGAGATAGATCCAGGCAATGACAAGGGTCGCGATGGTGACGGGAATGCCGGTAGCAGCGTGTCGCCTCCAATCGATGATGATGCCGCGCGAGCGCGCCGCATCGACCACGATGATATTGGCAATGCTGCCCACGATCAGCAGGTTTCCGGCCAGCGTGCTGGCGAGCGCCAGCAACGGGCCGGCCAGCTCATGGGTGGCCATCGGCAGCAACAGCATGACCGCTGGCACGTTGGACACCACGTTCGAGAGGATGAACGTTGCGATGTAGAGCGGGAAAGGCTCATGCAGATCCGCGCCGAGCACCGCCAGGCGGCCGACCAGGTCCGCCGCAATGCCGGTCTTTTCCAGCGCGTGATTGACGACGAACAAACCAATAAACAGCACGAGCAACTGCCAGTCCACCAGCCCGAGCATTTTCCGCGAATGCAGCCGGCGGCTCATCATCAGCAAGCCGGCGGCGGTCAGCGCAATCACTTCGCGCGGCGCGGGCGCCAGCAGCAGCAAGATGAATACCGCCGCTCCGACGGACAGACCTTTTGCCGTTTGCCAGCGATCGACCGGCGGGGACGGCTCGCGGTGCGCAGGCACCGCGTCGGTCGCCTCTTCGTCCGCAGACAGGTGCCATGACCCGCGCGTGCGCCATGCGATCAACGCCCACACCACGAACAGTCCGAGCGCGACCGGAATCGCTGCTTCCAGCAGATAGCCGGAAAAAGACAACTTCAAGGTCTCGCCGATCAGCATGTTCTGCGGGTTGCCGATTAGTGTCAGCGCAGAACCGATGTTCGCGCTGCAGGCCAGGGCCAGCAGAAACGGAATCGGATTCATGCGCCGCGCGAGGCAGACGTCAATCAGCACCGGCGCCATCGCGAGACAGACCACGTCGTTGCTGAATACCGCAGCCAGTGACGCCACGATGACGATTAACGCGGCCAAAAGTTTCGGCGGTGACAACGGCAGATGGCCGGTCTTGTGCGTTACCCAGGTGTAGAAGCCGCCGAGGCGTAACTGCGCCGAGATCACCATGAATGCGAACAGCAGGATCAGTGTCGGAAAATGCACCGATTGCAGGGCCTCTTCCAGATCCAGCGCTCCGACACCGATCAACGCGATCGCGCCCAGCAGCGCTATGCCGGTGCGGTCGAGTTGCAGAAACGGCAGTGCACCCAGGATCATGCCCAGGTAGACCACAGCGAAGATCAGAAGGATTGTTGTTTCCATACGCGAGACTGCGTGTTATCAATTCGGCACGCAGTACGCGGCGTGCAAACCGCCGCGAGTGTAAGCGACTCCAGGCCGGTTGACCAGCCCGAGCCCGTGCCCGGGAGTACTAAAGTCAGCGTCGCGGTGGGCTCAGTACCAGCCGGGCTTCGCAGCGGCACCGAGCATTTCGCCATAGACATCGGTGCGCCGGTCGCGCAGCAGTTGATTGAACTCGTTCAGGTTGCGCTTGCGCCGCGCATCCGCGAGATTGAGATCGGCGATCAGCATTTCCTCGCGATCCGGACTGGCCGGCCCTGCCAGCGGCCAACCGGCGTGACTCACGATCAGGCTGTTGCCGAGGAAAGGCTGCCCGCGCTCGACGCCGACACGATCGGCGGCGGCGACAAACATCGAATTGGCATGCGCCCCGCCCATGGCGAGGATATTGGCCATGACCGGGAAACTGTCCGGTTGCTCAGGCATCGGCACCCAGTTCGTCGGCACGCAAAGCAGATCGGCGCCTTGCAGAGCGGCAAGGCGGAAAATCTCCGGGAACCAGATGTCGTAGCAGATCGCGCAGGCAATACGCCCTGCCCCGACATGGAACACCGGTACGCCGAGGTTGCCCGGTTCGAAGAACAGGTTCTCTTCGCCCCACAAATGATTCTTGCGATAGGTGCCGATATAACCCTTCGGGCCCAGAACCACCGCAGAGTTGTAGAGTTTGTCGCCGTCGCGCTCGGTGATGCCGGCGACAATGAATAATTCATGCTTGCGCGCGGCCGCCATCCAGGACTCGCAACTCGCGCCGCCGGGAACGGGTTCCGCCAGATCGAACGCCTCTTTGCGCGTCTCGAACATGTAGCCCGAATTGCACAGCTCCGGAAGAACGACCAGATTCGCACCGGCCTTCGCGGCCTGCTCGATCAGTTCGAGGCTGCGGAAGAGGTTTCTTTCTTTTTGCCCGATCCTTGGCTCCATCTGCAGACAGGCAACCCGGAATGCGCTTTCATTTTTTGTCGTCATGTTCTTCCCATTGCGATCAGCTCTCGGAGTGATCAAATGTCGGGCCGCATGTTTTTCCAGTCGTGGCCGCGTTCGTACGCATGCGCGACCCGCAGCACGGTGGCTTCATCGAACGGCCGCGCCGCGATCTGCAGACCGATCGGCAATCCGTCGCGGTCGAAACCGCAGGGTACCGAAATTGCGGGCAGGCCGGTCAGATTATAGGGATAAGTGAATCGCCAATAGGCTGCCAGCACGCTTTCCGCCTGTCCCGCCACTTGCACCGTCCACTCGCCGCGCTTCCAGGCCGTAATCGGCGTGGTCGGTCCCAGTACGACATCCACGCCATCGAAGACTTTTCGATACGCCTGCATCAGCGCGCTGCGGTACTGCTCGGCGAGCAGATAATCCGGCCCGGTGACCAGCCGCCCCATCTCCACCAGCATGCGCACGTCCGGCTCATAGTGAGACACGCGGCCGGCGCGCAGGGAGGCGTCGTGATACGCGGTCGAACTCGACAGCTCAATCGCATAAATGGCCCCCAGTCCATACTCCAGCAGCGGGATATTGAATTCCTGTATCTGCGCTCCAGCCCGGGCCAAATCATCAATGGCCAGTTCAATGGCGCGTGCTACGTCTTCCTGCACACGGTCGAAGAAATGATTTCGGCAGACGCCGATTCTCAGACCCTTGACCGGCTTGTGGAGCGCCTTGGCATAATCAGGCACCGGTTGCGCCTGACAGGCCGGGTCGGCCGCATCGTAGCCTGCCAGCACCTGCATCATGAGCGCAGTATCGGCCACGGTGCGGGTGAGCGCCCCGGCGTGATCGAGCGACCAACTGTGCGGCACGACTCCATCGCGGCTCACACGCCCGAATGTCGCTTTAAGGCCGACGGTGCCGCAGGCCGCCGCAGGCATGCGAATCGAACCGCCGGTGTCCGAACCCAGACCCGCGACGCATAAGCCGGCGGCCACCGCCGCGCCCGAGCCACCGCTCGATCCGGACGGCACCCGCGTCACGTCCCAGGGATTGGATACCAGCGGCGTGACATTGCCCCAGGCGAATTCGTGTGTGCGGGTTTTGCCGATCAGCACCGCGCCGGCCGCGCGCAACCGCGCCACCGCAGCCGAGTCGCGCATCGGGAATGACAATCCCGGCGCGGTGCTGCCGGCGGTGGTCGGCATGTCCTGCGTCAGATAATTGTCTTTGACTCCGATCGGCATGCCATGCAGCGGGCCACGCCACTGGCCTTTTCTGATCTCGCCCTCGGCCGCATACGCCGCTTTCAACGCATGCTTCGAGATGTGTATGAAGCTGCTGAGTTCGCCATCCACCTGTGCAATGCGATCAAGACAGGCTTCCGTGAGTGCCACCGGCGAGACCTTGCCGGAGCGAATGGCGGGCGCCAGGGTTTCCATCGGTTGCTGCCAGAGTTCGGCGTTCATTTTTTCAACCTGTAGGGCGCAGTCGGTTCGAAAATGACCGCCGGATGTTCATCGGTCAAATTCAGGGTTCGCAGCTTGCGAATCTCGCCAAGGATATCGGCGTAGGCCTGAAGCACTTCCGCCAGGCGCTCCGGCGGCAGATTCAGGCCCAGCAGTTCTTTATAAGGATCTTCCTGCAACTTCATGCTCTCTCCTTTCACGGTGCGCTGCCGCCCCCGCCAGGGCGCTGAGGCGGCGGAAGTCCCAGCATTTTCACGACTTGGTCCGGCGCCACAGCGCCGGGACCGGCACGTGTTGGCATGCCCTGAACGAAAGGCAGCAACTGCTGGCGCGCGATG
>JANNTE010000025.1:0-4877 GCA_031403365.1 Betaproteobacteria bacterium
CCAGGGTGATATCTTGCCTTGCCGGGACAAAGTTTAGGTCTACCTTGGCGGCCCCCAGCACACGGTACCAGCGAAATTTTCGTTCCGTGCCCGTCTCGCCCGCCAACATGATCCATTGGCCGGCGCGCACTCCCTCGGGAAACATTGTCATGGCGCCGCTGGACAAAAAGAGTCGAAACTCGGTACCGCCGAACGGCATGGCGTCCGCCCAAGCTTCCTTGGCCCCTGGCGAGCTCAAGTCGCGTTTGTAAAACACGGCCACCGAAACGGTCACCTTGCTGCTCAGCGCCGAGGAGTTCGGGTCGGTCACGATCGTGGCCAGCCACGAGTAGTTGCCTTCGGACGCACGGCCCATGATCGGAACGTCTGGCACGAGCGGATTGCGATTGAACGGGACCGACGACTGCACCGGCGGACTATCGCGGCCCACCAGGCTGGGCACCGTGACCAGGTCGTCGGTGCAGCGAAAGATTGGATCCGTCAATGTCGCCATGATCGTTGCCGACACGGGCGAGAGCGCAAACGGCCATATGCCGGTGAAGCCCGCGGGCGGGTCGGAATAGGGAACGATGCGAACCAGGAAAGGATCGGACGCCGCCGCGCCGGCTGGGAACTTGATAGGAAAGCCCTTGGCGACGCCCAGCGGATCGAGCACGTAGGCGGCGCTTAACGGGATTGTGGAGTTAGACCGATTCGAAAACGCCGTTGGAGTAAAAGGCGGGGTTGCCGTCAGCGTTGCGACCTCGATCAAGTTAGTGCCGTCCCAGGTCGACCAGCCCAGTGGATTCAAATACCCGCGGGCTTTCAAATCTCGAAAGGCCGCGCGGCCCACCGTGGTGCCGTAGTCGGTCTTCGTGCCCTGCATGATTTCGTAGCGGCCGGCCGGGATCATGGCGCCGACGCCCATCAGGCCGATCAGCAGCACGAACATCGAGATCAGCACTTCCAGCAGGGTGATGCCGGCGCGGCGGAGCCGCTGGGGGTTGGAGAGAGGGGACAAGGGGTTGGGGGTTGGGGGCTGGGGGTTGGAGAGGAACGACGAAGATGCCGCTTGCGCGTTTCGTCCGCCAATCCCCAATCCCCAATCCCTAACCCCTATCCTGCTTCCCATCATCTCCCTCCCGCGCTTTGTGGCGTTTGGGCGAAGACACGAGCGGCGGTTATGTCGGTGAAGCTCGTCGTGCGGGCGTTTTCGGCCACGGAGACCTGCCCGGTCTGATGGGCGATGGTGACCCAGAAGTTGGAGAGGTACGCGTTTTCCGGAACCGCCTTGGGATCCCATAGGTTTTCGTCGCCGCCGCTGGTAGTGACGTCGGCCATCAGATCGCGGCGGCCGGTCAATAGAAAGATCGGCCCGGATGGCGGCATCATGACTCCGGTGGCGTTTCTCGTTACCCGTTCGACCGATCCGTTGGCGCTAAACAATATCACGGGATTGAGCGTGACTGGAAAGAAAGAAGTTGTCATGCCGGATTGAACCAGGTCGATGACGGTGCCCTCGGGCAGTTGCAGCGGCGTGGCCGACGAGCGGACCGGTTGGCGAATGATTTGAAACGGCACGCCGGTGGTGAAGGCGGGTGGCAGATTTGTGGCCAATGTCAGAATGTCACAAACACCATTGCTATTTAAGTCCGTAAATGGCTCGGGCGTCGGTGTATTGTCCCAAACACCGTTAGCATTTGTGTCCGTAAATGGCTCCAGCGAGGGAATCAATAAATACCAATGAGATGTACCGGATGGCGCAGTGACGACTGTACCGGCCAGCGGATCGGGGTTCGGCGTTGACGTTGTCTGCACTGAGGCCAGGGTATAAATGGGACCCTTATAATTCAGTTTCACCGAATCACCGTAGCGGATGCTGTTCATCCAACCACTGCCGCTGATACCTGTTATTTCGCCATTGGTGACGGGTACTTTTGCGTCAAGTGTGTCGCCAGCGTACGGCGCTGGCACTTCGACGTAAGAGAGTTGCATGGCCATCGGCAGGCCGTTGAAGCGTTCGAGCATCACGCCGGCGGGCCGGCCGGTTTCGATCGCCCGCGCGCGGGCGCCGGAGATGAACGAGCTGGTGAGTCGCGAGGCCTCGCGCATCCGCCGGTTTGTCAGGGCGGGCATCATGACGGGGATGGCCGCGGCGGTGACCATCAGCATGATCGTCATCACGATCAGCAGCTCGAGCAGCGTGACGCCGCGGGGAACGCGGCTGGGGGCTGGGGGTTGGGGGTTGGGGGTTGGGTACGAAGACGAAGAATCCGCTTGCGCGTCCTGACCACTAGCCACTGACCACTGGCCACTATTTGCACCGAATGTTGGTCGCCGAGCATGCATTTGCCTACCGCGCCGTGATCATGTGGTTGTGAATGTTGTCGACCCAGGCCCGGGTGACGAAGTTTAGCTCGCCCGGCTCATCGCGCGGCGCGCCGATCATGCGTTGCTGGCCGTCGACGCCATCGGCGGCAACGTGGAAAGGATTGTCATTGACGTCTCTATAACGGAACGGAGTCATGTCGGCGAAGTCGGGGCAAATTCCGTAGCACTTGTCGGGGCCGCTAGAGTAGATCAGTGGATAGAGCGCGAAAGTCGGAGTTGGAAACGCCGTATTCGGATACACTCCTCTGGGGTCGAAGGGATCGGCAGCCATCACGTAGAATCTCTGAGGCGGCGTTACAGAAAATGGGCCCCCCGAAAAATCAAACCTTCCCGTACCGGCCGTGTAGTTGTAGGCCGTGATCTTCGCCATATCTGTCGCCAGAAATCGGCCAGCATTGGCCGGTAGCGGATCTTCCGCAATGAGAGCGCCGCCGACATAGCTGCCGGGCGCCCTTGAAAGCTGATTGCTTTGTGAATCGACGCTCGACCCGGACGAAGCAGTCGAAGGCAGCAGCACCGCGGCAATCTGCAAGTCCGAGACAAAGCCGGGGGCCCAGCGCAGGAACTTAATCGGCCGCCCCCAGGCGTCAATAATTTCCGAGAAGCCGTCACCGTCGACGTCGCCGATCTGATCCTGCTTGATTGCGCTCTTGTCGTCGGCCTCTTCGCCCTGCGCCTGCATGATAATCATGTACAGGCACTCGGCGCCCGCGTTCGCTCCGACGTCGGCGGGCGACGGAGGTGGGGGCGACGTCCGAGTCACGATGGCGTCGTATTTGCGCTTGTAACCCCTGTGCAACGATGGTCGCGAAACGCCCACATTGTTAAATGGAGGGCCGTAGTTGAAAAGCTTTACCGGGTCTTCGATGTCGCTCCAGCGATCTGGCATTTCCATCCGCATCAGGTCGTGAAGACAATCCAAGCGTGCTCTGGCCGCGAGCGGTGGTTGCATTCCCGCCGTATTCACGGCGACTCTTCGCGCCTTGTACGTCTCGTACTTGGCTTTGATGATCGAATCGAGCTTGGCAATCAGAGATTTCGTTTTCTGCACCTTGGCAGTTTCCTGGGCGGCGAACAGCGCGAACAAGACCATCGTGGCCATGATGGCGATCACGCTGACGGTTATCAAAAGCTCGACCAGCGTAAAGCCCGCGCGGCGATAACCCATGCCAACTTTGGCTGGCGCTGCGTGTACTGGCAAGTTGCCAGGGGCGTCCATGCTGCTCGGTTGCGTTATGCGACCGTGAGCGGTCATGGCTTGGAATCTCCCAACCGCGCCTTGGCACTGAAGTTGGTCACGTTGTCATCATCGGCGCCGGCGACGTCGTAATTCGTGCCGGTCGGAAAGAGTCGGGCCTTTTGCCTGCCGAGTAGCGGATTCGGAATGGGCGGGCTTGTGTACTTGCCGTCCATGCCCGCGGAAATGATTTGAAACGAATCGGGATTGG
Source organism: Betaproteobacteria bacterium (assembly GCA_031403365.1). GTDB lineage: Bacteria > Pseudomonadota > Gammaproteobacteria > Burkholderiales > JACQAP01 > JACQAP01. The sequence continues at coordinate 3,819 of JANNTE010000025.1, forward strand.
CCCACTTCTCAACGTCGGTGTCGAAGATTCCGTTGCCGTTCTCATCAAATCCATAGTGAATAACCGGACCAGCATCGGGAAACGGCGCCGGAGGCATCGGAACGCTGGGGTCGTTCCAAATGCGCCGACTCTGCATGGGGTCGCCGTCGGGAAATCCCGGCGACATGCTCATCGGCGGAGTCGCGTACGTGCCCGCGTCCCAATACAGGTAGGGAGCGCCGGTCGCGTCCGTCTTCGTGCCCTGTGGAAAGTAGGACGGCATGGTGCCGGTGACGGCGACCACGGCCAGTCGTGATTTGTCGAAATCGAACAGCGGCGTGACCGTGATCTTGGGACCAATTTGCGCCGCGTTCCCGACGTAGGTAATCTGATTGCCATTGACCGTGACAAAGGGATTTGCCGGATCCGGACTAAATCCCTTGAGCCAAAAAACCAGGGCTTGGTCGGGACGGAACCTAGCAGGCACAATCCCGGCGGCTACAAGTTCCTTTTGAATCCGCGATGGGTCGCTCATGTCGTATCGCGGAAACGCCCGGGCGAGGTGTTGAGTCAACGTAGCGGTGTTAAATATGCAAGGCGGGAACGAACCATACTTCTCTCGATACGACTTGAACGCCGCGTCGAGCTGATCGACTTCGGTCTTGATGCGGGTTTGCTTGGCGGTGTCCAGGGCCCGCATCACGCCGACCGAGACCATGGCCGCCAGCACCGCGATGATCGCGATGACGACCAGCAGCTCGGTGAGGGTGAAGGCGCGGCGGGGGCGGGGAAAAGGCGGAAGGATGAAGGATGAAGGATGAAGGTCGGAAACGCGCGAGGCGGCGGCAACATCCGTCAACTGACCCCTGACCCCTGACCCCTGACCACTATCTTTGTTTCTTTCGCTCTGCATGGCTCTGTTCCTGAATCGTGGTTCTCGCCTTAGCCCTCGCTTGCGCGTCGGGTTGGTGACGGCTTCTCCAACCCCCCCCCCCCCAAACCCCAACCCCCCAACCAAAACCCCAAAAACCGAAAAAAATTTAAAAAACGCCAGAAAAACGGGATTTAGGATTATACCCC
>JANNTE010000026.1:0-5226 GCA_031403365.1 Betaproteobacteria bacterium
CCGGAAAACTTCTCACGCTGAGTCTGGAAACCAACTTCGTCACGCTTGATTTCACGATGCGCGCTGGCCCCGGGATCTGACCGGAAGCCTTGCCGGGAGCACCGCATCGCCATGACAGTCAATATCACAACGGGGAAATACAAGGGAGCTTGCCATGCGTCTTGAGGGAAGGGTCGCGCTCGTCATGGGTGCCGGTCAAAGTCCGGGCGAAGGCATCGGCAACGGACGCGCGACCGTTATGCGCTTTGCGCAAGAAGGTGCAAAGGTTCTCGCCGTGGACCGCGACATTCGTTCCGCCGAAGAAACGGCCAGGTTGGCGGCAAGGGAGGGCGCGCATTGTGTGGCCTTCGAGGCGGATGTCACCGATGAAGCCACCATTGCAGCGGCGGTGCGATTTGCGCAGCAGCGATGGGGGCGCATCGATATCCTGCATAACAACGTCGGCATGAGCATTGCCGGCGGCGATGTGCCACTGCTGGAATTGACCGAGGATGTTTTCGATCGGCTGAACGCCGTCAATCTGCGCGGAACCATGATGGCCTGCAAACAGGTTATACCCATCATGCGCGCGCAGAAAAGCGGCGTCATCATCAACATTTCTTCCATCGCGGCATGGGTGGACTATCCACTGGTGGTCTACAAGGCCACCAAGGCGGCGATGATCGCGTTCACCCAGCAACTCGCCATTCAGAACGCCGCCTACGGCATACGCGCCAACGTGATCCTGCCGGGATTGATGAACACCCCGATGGCGGTCGAGACTCGCGCTCACGCCAGCGGCAAGAGCCGCGAGGTGATCGCGGCGGAACGCGATGCCAGGGTGCCGCTGCGCGGGAAAATGGGAACAGCCTGGGATGTGGCCAATGCCGCGTTGTTTCTCGTCTCGGACGAAGCCAATTTCATCACCGGAGTGGCTCTGCCTGTGGACGGCGGGGCGCTGGCGCGGATCGGATAGGTCGTTTCACTCTGGTCTGCGCCAAATAGCAGGCGCAAGACCTATCGGTCCCGCAGCTTTCGCCGTGTCGCAGTGAAGCGGCCGGCTTGCGTGGGCTTGCAATTTCGCGTCCGAGGCCTGATGTCCATATCTCGTCGCGCAACCCACTCCAGAGGAAAACCATGGCGGAACATGCGGTAGATGTCACGAGTGCAACTTTCGAAGCTGAAGTAATCGAGGCCTCGAAGTCCATGCCGGTCGTGGTCGATTTCTGGGCGCCCTGGTGCGCGCCCTGCCGTGTGCTGAAACCGGTCCTGGAGTCACTGGCCGCCGAATACGGGGGCAAGTTCAAGCTTGCGAAGCTGAATACCGAGGACAACCAGGACGTCGCGGCCACTTACGGGGTGCGCTCCATTCCGGATGTGATGGCGTTCCGGGACGGCAAGCCGGTCTCGCATTTCCTCGGTGCGGTCCCGGAGTCTCAGGTTCGCGCTTTTATCGATAAGCTGATTCCGACACCCTCCGAAATCGAGCATGCACGCGCGCTCGGGCTGCGCGAGGCGGGCGAGCTCGACCAGACTGAGCAAGCGTTGCGCCGGGCGATTGACCTGGATCGGGCGAACTTTCTGGCATGGCTCGATCTGACCGACCTTTTGATTCAATTGGGCCGACTGGACGAAGCCGAGGCTGCGCTCGCGACGATGCAGCCGAACATCGACAGGGATGATCGCATTGCGGCCTTGCGGGCCGCACTGACTTTCGCCCGTGCAGCCGAATCGGGCGGAAGTGAACCGGAGTTGAAGGAAAAAATAAGGTTGAATCCAGCCGATCACGAGGCGCGATTTGCACTGGCCTGCCGGCTCGCGGGAAAACTTTGCTTTCGCGAAGCGCTGGAAGAATTGATTGAAATCGTGCGCCTGCAAAGAAACTGGAACGATGATACGGCGCGCAAGCAGATTCTGGCCATTTTCAGCCTCGCTCAGGAGCAACCCGACCTGGTTGCGGAATTTCGCAAGAAGCTGGCAAGCGTACTGAACTGAGGCGCTCGCGTGCACTGGACAGATCCCGGATCTGCCGGCGCACTCGAGCACAATTCATCGTAGTTGGCCGGTCTGCCCCGGGTCATCCCGGGTCTGGCTGGTCGGGGGTTGAGCAATCGGGGCTTGCTGCGTGCCATAATCCGCAGCAATTCCTTCAGCAGCCTTTTCCGGGGCACCAACTCGCATGGCACGCCGCAGCGACTACGATGTGACCAACACGGTCAACACCACCGATCCGCAATCGGTGAATGATGCGGTTGATCACATCTTTGTCGATCTCTATCCGAAGACTTCTGCCCGCATCATTGACCGGGCATTCAAGGATCTCGCCCGCCTGCACCGAGGCGTTTATCCCGGCTATCGCGCTTGCGACACCACTTACCACAACCTCCAGCATACGCTTGACGTTACGCTGGCAATGGCCCGCCTGATGGATGGTTACGAACGCTCGCCCGAACGCGCGGAAGCCCTTGGTCCGCGGTTGTTCACCCTTGGAGTCGTAACCGGGTTGTTCCACGACATCGGCTACCTGCGCCGGGCAACCGACTTCCGACATAAGAACGGGGCCGAGTACACGCTCAAGCATGTCAGCCGGGGAGCCCTGTTTCTCAACGATTACCTGGGCAAGCTGGGCATGGCGAACCTGGCATCGAACGCCGGGAAGATCATTCACTTTACCGGCTACGAGCGTCCGATCAACTCCATAAAACTGGCCAGACCGATCCTTCGCACGCTTGGCAACCTGCTGGCGAGCGCGGATATCATCGCCCAGATGTCGGACCGGTGCTACCTTGAGAAATGTCGCGATCGATTGTTTGCGGAGTTCGTTTACGGTGGGCTGGCGGCCCGGGACGCAAGCGACGACCGGTCAGGCGTGCAGTTCAGATCGGCGCAGGATCTACTGGTCAAAACGCCGGGGTTTTACCATTCAGCCATGGATCGGCTCAACAATCAGCTTGGCGGTGCGTATCGATACGCGGAAGTACACTTCAAGGGTCGAAACCTCTACATTGAGGCCATCGAATCCAATATCCAGTTCGCCGCAAAATTGGGCGACGTGGGCGACCTTTCGTTGTTACGTCGCCTGCCGCCGCCGGGATCGCCAGACTCCCGCCAAAGCTGACTTTCCAGTGTTGCCCATGAACTCCATACGGAACGCCCGCTCGTTCTTAAGCCGGATGCTCGTGAAGACGATCCTCGTTGCGGCCGCGCTGGCGCCTGCATCTGGTCAGGCGGACGACAATTCGGACATCATTACCGGCTGTTTGCTGTCCAATGCCGAGTTCGGTACCGAGATGGCGCAAATTTGCATCAGGGAAAACCTGGAGGCGCGTGACGAAGTGGCGCGCTATCCCGAGGATGTGAAAGACATCGTCGCGAACTGCTCCCGTCGCAAGCTGGCGGGCTGGGGCGTTGTGAAAAAATGCATTGATGATGATATTGCGGCCGCGCCGGTGCTGGAACGCTTTGCACAGGATCATGCGCAAGTGCTGGCGCAGTGCCAGGAGCAATTTCGCGGCCGCGAAGCGGCCCGCATCAGAATTTGTGTGGAGATGGCCCTTGCCGCGGAAGGGGTCGGCGCCAAGCGGTGAAATTCACCCGGCCACGACCTGTCGTGACCAGGTTTCGATGCTGCAATTTGCGGTGCAGGCCTACGCTGCCGGACCCCGATCAACCTGGAACAGGGAAAAAGACTGACTCACCGGCATCAGCTCCATTCGGTTGATGTTCATGTGTGGCGGCAGGGTTGCCACCCAGAACAGGGTGTCGGCGATATCTTGCGCACTCATTGGATTGGCGCCTTTGTAAAGATTGTCCGAAGCGGTCCGGTTGCCACTGGTGCGCACCAGCGTAAATTCGGTCTCGGCCATTCCCGGTTCAATGCAGGTCACGCGTACCCCGGTGCCGTGCAGATCGGAACGCAGGCCGAGGCTGAACTGCGACACAAAAGCCTTCGTCCCGCCATACACGTTACCGCCGGGGTAGGGATAGGTTGCCGCCACCGAACTGATGTTGATGATGGCGCCTTTGCGAGCGATCAGGGTGGGCAACAGCAGATGGGTGATGGTGGCAAGTCCGGTGACGTTGGTCTCGATCATCTGGTTCCATTGCGCGAGGTCGGCTTTTTGCGCCGGCGCGGTGCCGAGGGCCAGTCCCGCGTTATTGATCAGCAGATCGATATTACGGAATACTTCCGGGAGCGCCTCCAGTGCCGCTGCGATCGCCGCTGGATTGCGCATGTCGAAAGCCGCGGCGTAAACCTTGTCCTTGCCCAGTTCCTCGATCAGTTTTTGAAGCCGATCGGCGCGACGTCCTGTTGCCACGACACGCCAGCCTGCATTCGCGAATCTGCGCACTGCGGCAGCGCCAAATCCCGACGTTGCGCCGGTTATCATTGCGGTCCTGGTCATGAGAGCCTTTCGTCAAGAATGCTGATCCAATGGCGCACCGGCAGCGCGGTGCCACTCTGAATGTGTGTCAGGCAACCGATGTTGGCCGTGGCCAGCATGGCCGGGGCACCGGCTTCCAGGGCGTTGACCTTGTTCTTCAGCAGCCGCTGCGACAGCTCCGGCTGCAGTATGGAATAGGTTCCCGCCGATCCGCAACACAGGTGCGAATCCGCAACCATGGTCAGCGTGAATCCGGCCGCGATCAGCAAGGCCTCGGCCTTGCCGCGAATCTGCAGCCCGTGTTGCAAGGAGCAAGGTGAATGGAAGGCAAGTTTAGGACCGACAGACGCGGAGCGACTGGCGATGGCAGAGCGTAACAATTCCTCCAGTTTTTCTTTTTCCGCGAACAAGATTTCGCTGATGTCTTTCGAGAGTTCGGAAATTCTTGCGGCCTTTGCGGCATAGGCCGGGTCGCGGGCCAGCAGGTGGCCATACTCTTTGACCATGGTGGCGCAACCGCTCGCAGTCATCACAACCGCTTCCGCACCGGCCTCGACATGAGGCCACCAGGCATCGATGTTCCGGCGCATGTAGTCGAGCGCAGCGGTCTGATGATTCAAATGAAAGGTCACCGCGCCACAACAGCCGGCCGCATCGGCCTTTATGAGCGAGATGCCGAGCCGGTCGAGCACGCGCGCCGCCGCGGGATTGATGTCCGGCGCCAGGGTCGGCTGCACGCAGCCCTGGAGTACCAGCATTCTGCGCAGGTGGCGCGCGGCCGGCCAATTCGTATTGACTGGCCCGGAGTGATGAATCTTCCTTTTCAGCGCACCGGGCAGCAACGGGCGCAGGGCCTGACCGA
>JANNTE010000027.1:0-68316 GCA_031403365.1 Betaproteobacteria bacterium
GGCATACCAGGTCAATCACCTTGATCCCGGTTTCGAGCAGATCCACGGACGGCGACAGTTCCGCGAACTTTGGCGCCGGCTGGTGAATCGACCGGCGCTCGTCGGATTTGATCGGACCGGCTTCGTCGATCGGACGGCCCAGCACGTCCATGATGCGGCCGAGCGTGCCAATGCCCACCGGAACGGAAATCGCCGCGCCGGTGTTTTTGACTTTCATGCCGCGGCGCAGGCCGTCGGAAGATCCCAGCGCGATACAGCGCACGACACCGTCGCCCAATTGTTGCTCAACTTCAAAAGTCAGCCCCTTCTCGGCAAACGAGGCATCGCTGGATTCTTCCAGCACAAGTGCGTCGTAGACTTTCGGCATCGCATCGCGCGAAAACTGGATGTCGGTTACCGCACCGATGCACTGGACGATTGTTCCCTGGCTCATGTTGTTTTCCTGAAACGTAAGTCGAATTCGTTAAGAGAAGCGTTTCTAAACCGCTGCCGCGCCACCGACGATCTCGGAAAGCTCTTTCGTGATCGCCGCTTGGCGGCTCTTGTTGTACACCAGTGTCAGCTCATCGATCAGAGTGGCCGCATTGTCGGAGGCGGATTTCATCGCCACCATGCGAGCCGATTGTTCAGAGGCCATGTTTTCCGCCACGCCCTGAAAAACCACGGCTTCGATGTAGCGCGTGAGCACCTGGTCGAGCACGCCTCGCGCTTCGGGTTCGTAGATGTAATCCCAATTGCCTTCCGGCGTGCCGATGCGCTCGCCGGAGAGCGGCAGCAATTGCTCCATCACCGGTTCCTGCTTCATGGTGTTGATGAAGCGGGTGTAGAAAATCAGCACACGGTCAAATTTGTCCGTGCTGTAGCCGTCGAGCATGATCTTGACCGCGCCGATCAAGTCTTCCAGTTTCGGACGATCGCCCAGCGCGATGGCTTGCGAAATGATGTTCGCTCCCAAACGCTGCATGAAACCCATGCCTTTGCCGCCAATGCAGCAGACATCGATCTCTTCGCCTTCACTCTGCCATTGCTTGTACTGATTGAGCGCCATGCGCAGGATGTTGGTATTGAGCGCGCCGCACAAACCCTTGTCGGTGGTGACAACGATGATACCGACGCGCTTTACGGTATCGCGCGCGACCAGAAACGGGTGGCGATATTCGGGATTGGCATGCGAAATATGTGCGGCAACATTGCGGATTTTTTCCGCATACGGGCGCGCGGCGCGCATGCGCTCCTGCGCTTTGCGCATTTTCGACGCCGCGACCATCTCCATCGCCTTGGTGATCTTGCGCGTGTTTTGCACGCTCTTGATCTTGGTGCGTATTTCTTTTGTGCCCGCCATCGATTTTCAGTCCTGATTCCGCGTCATCGTTTCCAAATCGCCGCGCTTAATAACTGCCGTTCTTTTTCCAATCCTTGATGGCGTCGTTCAAGGCCTTTTCGTCGTCCTTGGACAAATCCTTGTCCATGCGCGCGGCGAGCGCGGCATATTTCGTCTTCGTGTAGTCGCGCATGGATTTCTCGGCCGCGAGCGCTTTCTTCACGTCGATATCATCGTAATAGCCGCTGTTCACGGCGAACAGCGTCAGCGCCATTTCCCACACTTGCAGCGGCTGATACTGCTGCTGTTTCATGAGTTCCGTCACCATGCGCCCGCGCTCAAGCTGCTTGCGGGTGGATTCGTCGAGATCGGAGGCGAACTGGGCAAAGGCCGCGAGTTCGCGGTACTGCGCCAGCGCCAGACGCACGCCGCCGCCGGTGTCCTTGCGCTTCATGATTTTGGTTTGCGCCGCGCCGCCGACACGCGACACCGACACGCCGGCGTTGATGGCGGGGCGGATACCGGCGTTGAACAAATCAGTTTCCAGAAAGATCTGGCCGTCGGTAATAGAGATCACGTTCGTAGGCACGAACGCGGATACGTCGCCGGCCTGGGTTTCGATGATCGGCAATGCGGTCAGCGAACCGGTCTTGCCTTTGACCTTGCCCTTGGTAAAGCGCTCGACCCAGGCTTCGCTGACGCGCGCCGCGCGTTCCAGCAGGCGCGAGTGCAAATAGAACACGTCGCCGGGATAGGCTTCGCGGCCCGGCGGGCGGCGCAGCAGCAGCGACACCTGACGATAAGCCCAGGCCTGCTTGGTCAGATCGTCATAAATAATCAGCGCATCCTGGCCACGGTCGCGGAAATACTCACCCATGGTGCAGCCGGAATACGGGGCGATGTATTGCAGCGCTGCAGATTCGGAAGCGGTGGCGGCAACCACGATGGTGTAAGCCATGGCGCCATGCTCTTCGAGCTTGCGCACCACGTTGGCTACTGTGGAAGCTTTCTGGCCGATGGCGACATAGACGCAGAAAATATCCTTGCCCTTCTGGTTGATGATGGTGTCCACTGCCACGGCAGTCTTGCCGGTCTGGCGGTCACCGATAATGAGTTCACGCTGGCCTCGGCCTACCGGCACCATGGCGTCGATAGCTTTCAGACCTGTTTGCACCGGCTGCGACACCGACTTGCGCCAGATCACGCCGGGCGCCACTTTTTCGATAACGTCGTTTTCCTTGGCGTTGACCGGGCCTTTGCCGTCGATCGGCTGACCCAGGGAGTTGACTACGCGGCCAAGCAGTTCCGGTCCGACCGGGACTTCCAGAATGCGGCCGGTACTCTTGACCGGATCACCTTCGGAAATGTGTTCGTATTCACCCAGCACCACGGCGCCGACGGAATCGCGCTCGAGATTCAGGGCGAGACCAAAAGTGTTGCCGGGAAACTCCAGCATCTCGCCCTGCATGACGTCGGCCAGACCGTGAATGCGGCAGATGCCGTCGGTGACGGAGACCACGGTGCCTTGCGTGCGCACCTCGGATGAAGATGCCAGATTCTGGATCTTGCTCTTGATAAGTTCGCTGATTTCGGACGGATTCAACTGCATGGGTCAAAACTCCTATTTCGTGAGGGTAGCGGCCATGGTCTGCAGCCGGCCACGCACTGAAGCATCCCAGACTTTGTCACCCACCTCGACCTTGATGCCGCCGATTAACTCGGGGTTCACGGTCACGGTGGCATTAATTTTGCGCTTGAAGCGCGCCGAGAGCAGCCCGATCACCTGATTGCGCTGCGCGTCTTCCATGGGGAAGGCGGAACTGATCTTTGCTTCCAGCTTGCCTTCGTCTTCGAGCTTGAGGCGCTCGAACATTTCGCGTATCTCGGGCAACACGGACAAGCGGCGATTGTGAACCAGCAACTGAATCAAATTGCGAGCAACGCCATCGATGCGCTCACCGCAGATGCTCAGCAGTAATTTTTCGATGTCCGCCGACGTTACCTTGGGATTGGCCATGACTGCCTGCATTTTCGGATCGCGATAGACCCCGGCAATCAGCCCCAAGGCGTCGGACCAGGCTGGCAAGGCATTACCCTGCCTGGCGATGCGGAACACCGCTTCGGCATAAGGTCTGGCAATGGTGGCGAGTTCGGCCATGTCTTAGCGGAATTCCGCTTCCAGACCGGAAAGCAATTGCGCGTGCGCCTTGGCATCGACTTCGCGTTTGAGAATTTTCTCCGCGCCGGTTATCGCCAGCAAGGCCACTTGCGTGCGGAGGGTCTCCTTGGCGCGGAAAACTTCCTGCTCAATTTCGGCCTTGGCGCCGGCGACGATGCGCTCGGCTTCGATCTTGGCGGCGCTCTTGGCTTCTTCCACCACTACCGCCCCGCGCTTTTCCGCCTGCGAGATGATTTCGCCCGCCTGCGCGCGGGCGCGTTGCAATTCTTCCGCGGCGCGCTTGGCGGCGAGTTCCAGATCCTGTTTGCCGCGCTCGGCCGCTGCCAGACCTTCGGCGATCTGCGTCTGGCGATCATGCATTGCCTTGCGCAGGGGCGGCCAGACGAATTTCATCGTGATCCAGATGAATAATCCGAACCAGATGGCCTGTCCCAGTAATGTAGCGTTGATATTCACGCTGGTCTCCCGGTCGTTAAAGGCGTCAGTATCAGCCGCCGCTTACGAGGGCAATAAAGGGATTGGCGAAAAGGAGGTACAACGCGATACCGACGCCGATCATGGTCACCGCGTCCAGCAAACCGGCGACGATGAACATCTTGACCTGCAGGGTCGGAATCATTTCCGGCTGGCGCGCGGCGCCTTCGAGGAAACGACCGCCGAGAATACCGAAGCCTATGGCAGTGCCCAGGGCGCCCATGCCGATCAGCAACGCGACCGCGATTGCCGTCATTCCCAATACTGATGCGAGTTCCATTATTTCTCCTAGTGCCAGATTGATAAATTAAACTTAGTGACTCTCCGCTGCCATGCTCATGTACACCACTGTGAGCATCATGAACACAAAAGCCTGCAGCGTAATAATCAGAATGTGAAACAAACCCCAGCCCAGGCTGAGAAACGCGCTCAACGGCGCCCACAAGTAACTGGCGCCAGCCCAGACCGCGAGCAAAATGAAAACCATTTCACCGGCGTACATGTTCCCGAACAGACGCAAAGCCAGCGAAATCGGCTTGGCTATGTCTTCGATAATGCGAAACAGCAGATTGACCGGGAACAGGTATTTTCCGAACGGCACGGTAAGCGCCTCATGCAGCAACCCGCCGATGCCCTTGAATTTGAGATTCATGCCGATCATCAGCACGAACACCGTGAGCGCCATGGCGAAAGTGAGATTGGGATCGGTAGTGGGCACAAACTTGAAGTGCTCTACACCGGCGGCATGTACAGCCAGAGGAAGGAAATCCACCGGGATCAGGTCCATGGCATTCATTACCCAGACCCAGACAAATATGGTGATGGCAAGCGGCGTGACCAGCTCGCTTTTGGCGTGAAAAGTATCCTTGACCTGGGTATCGACGAGCGACACCACCATTTCGAAGAAATTCTGCATGCCACGGGGCACGCCGCTGGTGGCGCGCCTCGCGGCGAGGGCCATCAGGCCAAAAACCACGAGTCCAAGCACGCCGGACACGATCAGGGTATCAAGATGGAATGTCCAGAAACCATGACCGACGTGAAGATTGGTCAGGTGGTGAACGATGTATTCGCTTGATGTCTGCGCTGCCTGCTCGGTAGCCATATCAACTCAATTTTTTTGAAAACATCAACAGAGCCATCCAGTACACCAGCAAAGTCGCCACGTAAGTGGCAAACAACGGCAATGCGGAAACACCCTTCATCCACGCGAACGTTGCGCCGAACAGCAATACAGTCAGCATCAACTTGCCGAACTCGCCGGCGTAATGCGCTCGCAGCAGTTGCTCCGGCGAACAGTTGCGGGAACGAATGATCCGCAATCCGTAAAACGCACCGGGAATGAAGGCGATCGCGCCGCCGATCAAAGCCGATTTTGCAGACTCGCTTCCGCTGAACAACAGAAACAGCGCGGCAATTGCCATCGCTATCACTACCTGCATGGCGACGACGCTGACTAGCGCCCGAACCATTGCGCTTCGTGAATTCGGCCGGAAATTTCCCTCGCCGAGCCGCCCACGCACCCGTAAAAAGGCCCGAATTCTATTCGGCGCAGGGAACTGCTGTCAACGCCGATCTTTGTTTTCTCGAAGCTGGGCGGGTGTTCAGCCACGCAACTTCCGGATGATTTCGTCGAGTTGATCAAGGCTGGAGTAGGCTATGACGAGCTTGCCCTGTCCTTTCTTGCCCGGCGTGATGCTGGTCGGTGCGCCCAAAGCCTGCGCCAGCTCTTCCTCCAGCGCCTGGAGATCGCGATCCTTGCGCGCCTGCTTGCGCGGGGTTTTGCGCGCGCCGACATCGGTCTGATTCACCAGCTGCTCGACTTCGCGCACGCTCAGGCCCCGGCTCACTATTTGATGCGCAAGCTCGGCCTGTCGGGCAGGGTTGACAGCAAGCAAGGCACGGGCATGGCCCATTTCCAGCGTGCCCTGCATCAACATGTCCTGAACGGCCCTGGATAGATTGAGTAAACGCAATAAATTGGTGACCGCACTGCGCGAGCGGCCCACGGCCTGGGCAGCGACATCGTGGGTCATGTCAAATTCGTCAATCAGGCGCTGAATACCATTGGCCTCTTCCAGCGGGTTCAAATCTTCGCGCTGGATGTTCTCGATCAGCGCCATGGCGAGCGCGGATTTGTCCGGCACGCTGCGGATGACAACCGGCACCTGGGACAGGCCTGCCAGCTGGGAAGCGCGCCAGCGCCGTTCACCGGCGATGATTTCGTATCTGCCGTTTTCCACTGGCCGCACCAGGATCGGCTGAATTACGCCCTGCGCCTTGATTGAATCGGCCAGTTCAGCGATGGACTGCGGGTCCATGCGCGTGCGAGGCTGAAAACGCCCCGGCTTGAGCAGGCCCACTGAAAGCGCGGTCTGTGTGTCATCGGCTTGCTGGCCTTCACCCGAGAGCAAGGCATCGAGGCCGCGGCCCAGTCCTTTTAGTTTTGCCATGTTCATGCTTTCTTAAGCGCGTTTGTTGAGCATTTCGCCAGCCAGGGCCAGATAAGCCAGCGCGCCTTTCGACTGACCGTCGAATTTCAGCACGGGCAAACCATGGCTGGGTGCTTCGGCCAAGCGAACATTGCGTGGAATTACGGTGCGATAAACCTTGTCCCCAAAATGCTGCTGTAATTGGTCGGAGACCTGCTGCGCCAGCATGTTGCGCGGGTCATACATGGTGCGCAGCAAGCCTTCGATCTCAAGCCCTGGATTGAGATTGACGCGCACCTTCTTGATGGTCTGCACCAGATCGCTCAATCCCTCGAGGGCGTAATACTCGCATTGCATCGGGATCATCACGGCGTTGGCGGCACACAGCCCGTTGACCGTGAGAAGATTCAACGCGGGCGGACAATCGATCAGGACGTAATCGTATTGATCGGCGATTTCAGCGAGCGCGGTTTTAAGTCTCGATTCGCGCTCGGACAAGTCAACCATTTCAACTTCGGCGCCGGCGAGCTCGCGATTTGCAGGTATCACATCGAATCCGCCGCTCTCACTTCTAAGCCGTACCGCCGACAAAACCGCCTCGCCCAGTAACACCTGATAGACCGTTGCCTTGAGTACGCGTTTGTCGATGCCACTGCCCATGGTGGCGTTACCTTGGGGGTCGAGATCGATCAACAGCACCCGGCTACCGGAAGCCGCCAGACTGGCCGCCAGATTGATACTGGTGGTGGTCTTGCCAACACCGCCCTTCTGATTGGTGACTGCTAGTACCCGTGGCATGAGAATCAACCGACCGCCGTGTCTGGGGAGGAACGCATGAACACCAGATGACGTGACGCTTCGAGCTGGGGAACTTCCAAGCGGAGCGTCTTCACCACATTCCAGGCAGTGGGCAGTTGCGCCAGCTCCTCATGCGGGTGGACGCCTTTCATGGCAATCATCACGCCATCGGGTGCGCACAAGTGTCCTGCAAGTTTTACGAATTCCGTCAAGTCGGAGAAAGCCCGAGAAACTACGGTCGTAAACAATTCTGCTGGACGATATGTTTCCGCTCGCTGAATCACGACTTGGGCGCGCGGCAATCCGAGTTCGGCAACAGCCTGCTTCAAAAACGCCCCTTTCTTGTGGTTCGAGTCGAGCAGCGTCAAAAAGCGATCGGGACTCGAAATCGCGATCGGTATTCCCGGCAAACCGGCACCGCTTCCGATGTCAATCAGGTTTCCGTCCGGCAAATGAGCCACAACCGCCAGACTGTCGAGCAAATGATGACTCACGAGTTTGACCTCGTCCCGGATCGCGGTAAGGTTGTAAACCCGGTTCCATTTGACCAGCAGCGCCAGATAACTGGTGAGTTGCTCCATCGCCGTTGTCGGCAGGGTCAATCCCATCGCGGCAACGCCCTGGCGCAGCAAGGTTGCAATCTGGCTCATTGCGCGCGTTCGGCGGTACGCTGGCCGGAACCCTTTTTTTCCAGATCCGAAGCGACAAAACCACGTTTCAAATGAACCAGAAGGAGTGAGATGGCGGCGGGCGTAATGCCCGATATCCGTGCCGCCTGACCAAGAGTTTCCGGGCGCTGCTTGTTGAGTTTCTGTTGCACTTCTACGGACAGACCGCGCACCGACCGGTAGTCCAGATGTTCCGGCAGCCGGGTGTTTTCGTACTGTTCCTGTCGACTGACCTCTTCGCGCTGGCGCTCGACGTAGCCCTGATACTTGATTTGAATTTCGACTTGTTCGGCCGCCTGCGGGTCAGACAATCCAACGCCAGCTCCGGGCAAAGCAAGCAGATCGTCGTAGTGCAGGCCAGGCCGGCGCAGCAGTTCCTCAAAGGTGTAATCGCGTTCAAGTCGCTGACCAAATCGGTTCTGCATCTCATCGTCGGACAGCAGCCGGGTATTAAGCCAGGTTGACTTGAGGCGCGCGCGCTCCAATTCAACGGCTTCGTATTTTTTCTCAAAAGCATCCCAGCGCAGATCATCCACCAGACCCAATTTTCGGCCGATCGCAGTGAGGCGCATATCCGCATTATCTTCGCGCAGGCTCAGACGATATTCCGCGCGACTCGTAAACATGCGGTACGGCTCGGTCACGCCGCGGGTAATGAGATCATCCACCAGCACGCCGAGATAAGCTTCATCGCGACGCGGACACCAAGAATCTTTTTCCTTTACGCGCAAGGCTGCATTCAAGCCCGCAAGCAGGCCTTGTGCAGCAGCTTCTTCGTATCCGGTGGTTCCGTTGATCTGCCCGGCGAAGAACAGACCGGCGATGGCTTTGGTTTCAAGCGACGCCTTTAGGCCCCTTGGATCGAAATAGTCGTACTCGATAGCGTAACCGGGCCGCGTCAAATGGGCGTTCTCTAACCCATTGATAGAATGAACTAACTCAACTTGGACATCAAATGGGAGGCTGGTTGAAATACCGTTTGGATAGACCTCGTGAGTGGTCAGGCCTTCAGGCTCCAGAAATATCTGGTGCGCGGCTTTGTCCGCAAAGCGTGTGATTTTGTCTTCAATGGAAGGACAATAGCGCGGGCCAACGCCTTCAATCACTCCGGTGAACATCGGTGATCGATCAAGACCGCCGCGGATAATCTCGTGGGTACGTTCATTGGTGTGGGTTATCCAGCACGGTAACTGCGCTGGATGCTGGTCTACCGATCCGAGAAATGAAAATACCGGCACTGGATCATCACCTGGCTGCCGCGCCATGACCGAATAATCGATAGTGCGGCCGTCGATACGCGGCGGAGTTCCGGTCTTCAGCCGGCCTACAGGCAAATCGAGCTCGCGCAGGCGACGGGCCAGACGGATCGCAGGCGGGTCGCCGGCGCGACCCGCTTGATAGTTCTTCAGCCCGACGTGGACCAACCCGGACAAAAAAGTCCCAGTGGTCAACACGACGGTTGGCGCCGAAAAGCGAATTCCCAACTCCGTAACGACACCAGTGATTGCGCCGTGTTCGACTTGGAGATCATCTACAGCCTGTTGAAAAATAGTAAGATTTTTCTGATTCTCCAAGCGCTGCCGGATTGCCTGTCGGTACAACACTCGATCAGCTTGCGCGCGAGTAGCACGCACAGCGGGGCCTTTGCTGGAATTGAGGATTCGAAACTGAATTCCGGCAAGATCGGTAGCCATCGCCATCGTCCCACCCAGCGCGTCGACTTCCTTGACTAGATGGCCTTTACCAATTCCTCCGATCGAGGGATTGCAGGACATTTGTCCGAGAGTTTCGACATTGTGGGTAAGCAACAGCGTACGGCAGCCCATACGCGCCGCCGCAAGTGCGGCTTCCGTACCGGCATGACCGCCGCCAACAACAATGACGTCAAATAAATGGGTATTTCGCATGGCTAATTTCCGGGAGGGCGAATGATACCGGAAAGGGGTAGCTCACCGGCAATGGTTTCACGTGAAACATCGTCGTGAAGGTTCCACGTGAAACATTGGCCCTCAGAGCGCCCGCAGCAGATCAACCAAGACCTTCACAATCAGAGCCATGACAACCGCCAGGAACACCGGCCTAATCAGTCGACTGCCCCCTCGGACGGCCAAATGTGCGCCGATGAATCCACCTGCAATATTACACACCGCCATTGGTAAAGCGACCGCATAAAGCACATTTCCGGTCGCCATGAACAACACTAAACTGCCGAAGTTACTTGCGAGATTCAATACTTTGGTATTTGCTGCCGCGGTCAAAAAGTCGAATCCGAATAACCTTACCAGCGCGAACATCATCAAGCTGCCCGCACCAGGGCCCAAGAATCCATCATAAAAACCAAGTACCGCTGCCATAACATAAAAACTTAGGCTTCCCGGTCGCCAGACTGGGGTCGCTCCCGGTTCATTGCCCAGCTTCGGACGCAACAGCGTGTAGGCAGCAACCACGATCAATAAGAGCAATACAACCGGCTTCAGTATCACGGGGTCCATGCGAGTAACACTGCTCGCGCCGGCCAGCGCCCCTATGCCGGCAACGCTGGCGGCCGGAAGTACAACGCGCCACTGAATCGGGACCGACCACCCATAGCGCACCGTAGCGATCAGCGTGCCCCCGATAGCACAAAGCTTGTTTGTGCCAATAAGCAGCGGCGGTGGCAAAGCGGGAAAGAACGCAAACAACGCTGGAAGTTGAATCAACCCTCCGCCCCCGGCCACAGCGTCCACCAGTCCAGCCAGAAACGCGAGCAGGCATAACGCAACAACTTCACTCATTTGTTATTTGCCGATGCAGAAGCGCGAAAAGATCTCACCAAGCAGATCTTCCGCGCTGAACTCGCCGACAATGCTGCCAAGAGCCTGCTGTGCCAAACGCAGCTCTTCCGCCATTATTTCAAGTGAATTCAGTGTATTGCTTGCTTGCAGCAGAGCAGTTTGTGCCCTGCGTAGTGCCCTCAAATGACGTTCCCGGGCAATAAATACGCCCTCGCCAGCAGGTTGCCAGCCGATGCTGCGTAATACTGCACCGCGCAACAAGTCCAGCCCGGCGCCAGTTTTCGCGGAGACATAGACTTCCGTAGCTATCAGTCCCTGGCACTCCCGAGGCTGGTCATTAAGTCTGTCTATCTTATTGAAAATTAATATTTTCTTCAGATTGACAGGCAAGTCGTGCAAAATTTTGGTATCGCTTTCCGTGACCCCTACCGTTGTGTCGAGTATCAGGAGCGCCAAGTCCGCCTGGCTTATTTCGCGCCAGGCCCGTTGAATTCCGATTATCTCTACCCTATCCGCGGAATCCCGCAGCCCGGCGGTGTCAATCAAGTGTATAGGTATGCCATCTATGCTCAATTCATGGCGCAACGGATCGCGCGTTGTTCCGGGCACCTCAGTGACGATTGCGATTTCTTCCTCAGCAAGGCGATTCAACAGACTCGACTTGCCGACATTTGGCTGGCCAATTAAGACCACTTTGGCACCGTCGCGCAAAATTCTGCCTTGTTGCGCGTCAACCAGCAGATTCATGATCCCGGAGACCAGGTGCTGGAGCTTTTGCGTCGCTCCGCTACGCTCGAGAAATTCAATTTCTTCCTCGGGGAAATCCAGCGTCGCCTCTACACCCGTCCGTAATTCAATCAGTGTCGCGTTAAGTTCGTGAACCCGAGCCGAAAACACCCCGGCCAGCGAACGCATCGCACCTCGGGCCGCAGCTTCGGAACTCGCGTCTATCAAATCGGCAACACTCTCCGCCTGAGCCAGGTCCAGTTTGTCATTGAGGAAAGCGCGTTGGGTGAATTCGCCCGGTAGAGCTGCACGCGCTCCAAGATCAAGACATCTTCTCAGAACCAGGCCCAGAACCGCCTGCCCGCCGTGCCCTTGCAACTCGAGCACGTCTTCGCCGGTATAGGAATGCGGTGCCTCGTACAAAACCGCAATTCCCTGGTCCAGAATCGCGTCCTTTGCGCCGGCAAAATTACACAAGGTCGCGGTGCGTGCAACCAGGGAGCGACCCAAAATCGCGGTGGCTATGCTGCGCACTTCCGGGCCGGATACGCGCACCACACCGATTCCCGCTCGCCCGGGCGCCGTTGCTATGGCGGCAATGGTGTCAGCGTTTTGCATGAGCGGAACTGGACCGCTCGATCGTGCGCGTGATCTGCCACTGCTGCGCAATGGAGAGGATGTTATTTACCAGCCAGTAGAGCACCAGCCCTGCCGGGAAAAAGAAAAAGAAAACGCTGAATGCAACCGGCATGATCTTCATGATCTTTGCCTGAACCGGGTCCGGCGGCGTCGGATTCAGGTAGGTCTGGATAATCATGGTCGCACCCATCAACACCGGCAGAATAAAGTAAGGATCAGTCGCTGACAGATCCTTGATCCACCATATAAAGGGCGCATTGCGCAGTTCCACGCTCGCCAGCAATACCCAGTAAAGCGCAATAAACACCGGTATCTGCACCACAATCGGCAGACAACCGCCCAGCGGATTAATTTTTTCGGTCTTATACATCTCAATCATCGCCTGGTGCATGCGCTGGCGATCATCCCCAAATTGCTCCTTGAGCTTTTGCATCTTCGGCGCCAGGACGCGCATCTTCGCCATGGACCGGTAGCTTGCCGCAGACAGGGGATAAAAAATCAGCTTGATGATGACGGTCAACAAGATGATCGATACACCCCAGTTGTTGGCCCATTTCTGAATGGCTGACAACACCCAGAACAAAGGCGTCGCGATGATGGTAAGCCAGCCATAATCAACAGTCAGATTTAATCCCGGAGAAAGTTGTTCGAGTTTCTCCTGATCCTGAGGTCCGGCGTAAATCCGCATGTCGATGGTCGCATCGGCGCCAGGATCCACGGTACTCACCGGCACGATGACACCGGCAGCATAAAGACCATTGCCCACTGAGCGCGTGTAAAACTCCCGGGGCCCGTCTCCGGTCGGCAGGAGTGCCGCCACGAAATAATGCTGGACAATCGCTATCCAACCATCTCTGGAATGCGTTGGATGATCGGTTTTGCCTTTTTCAATGTCGGAAAAGTCAACCTTCTGAAATTTGGAGCCTTCTGTATATACCGCTGCCCCAGTATAAGTGGGCACCATTTTCGAATCGCCCGCGGCCGGCGACCCATCCCGCACCAATTGGAAATACGCGAATGGCGTGAGCGCCTCCCGGCTTCGATTGGATATCCGGAAACTCTCGTCGATCAGGTAACTTCCCCGCCTGAAGGTAATTTGCTTGAGTACGGCTATATCCTTGCTCTCCTGCGCCGTCAGGGACACTACCAACTCATCCGTACCGGCAGGCATTTCATAGTTCGTCCTGGCTGCACTGAAAGTAGTCGTGTGATTAGGAAGCTTGTCGCCGATAAGGCCGCTCTGCGCCACGTAGGTGTGGGCAGCGTCTTTTTGAAACAGAACAAAATTCCTGGAGCGGTCCACCTTGTCCTTGTGCTCGGTAAACTCAATCCGTCGCAACACTCCGCCGACCGGATCTATCTCCGCAATCAGGACGTCAGTGCGTACCTTGATCGCTGGAAGAGTTGGCACCCCAGCCACCGCATTTGGGACAGTTCCCGGGTCTGTGGTTTTACCCGAAGATTTCGGTACAACCATTGCCGGCGGGGACGCGGACGTGGGTGTTGGCAGGTCCCTCTGACCCTCTACTTGATTCGGCAACGGTACTTGAGGACTGTTTTCCCTGTTCCATGCTTCGAACAGTAAGAACACGGAAACTGCGAACACCATTGCCGCAACTAAACGCAAACTGTCCATTGATGAGCGAACTCTAAAATTAAGGTACCGGATCGGCGCCGCCCGGATGCCATGGATGGCAACGGAAGATACGCTTCGTTGCCAGCCAACTTCCCCGCGCCGCTCCGTATCTGCCAACAGCGGTTTTGGCATATTCCGAACAGGTTGGGTAGAAACGGCAGCTGTTGCCCGTCCACGGGCTTAGCAGGACCTGGTACAGCCGTATGACTACTAAAAGCACCGCCCGCATCAGCTGGACTCACGCAACAGCGTTGCCAGCTCTTCCCGCAAAGCCGCCAATTCCGAACCAATGGCTTTACGGCGTACTCTCACAACGAAATCGCCTGGGACCAACTGAGCACGCAATAATCTAAACGCTTCACGAATTGCGCGTTTCATCATCGTTCGGGTTACTGCCTGCGGCGCGACATGCTTGCCGACCACCACACCCAAGCGCGACTGTTCGCCCTGACCGCTAGTCCTTTTGAGGACGACAAGATACTTCCCTTGACATCTCGCCGAGAATTTCCCGGTGAAATGCGCCTTGCCGCGAAGCCTTGCGGTGCGCGGAAACCGGAAGCGCGCGAGCTTCAGACCGCCAGACGTGCCCGTCCTTTAGCGCGCCGAGCGTTAATGACCGCCCGGCCACCACGCGTCTTCATGCGCTCCAGAAAACCGTGTGTACGCGCCCGGCGCGTCTTTGAGGGTTGGTAAGTGCGCTTCATAATAGATTTCGACTCCGATAACGTGCGGAAAAAGCGCGGTATTACACGGGTTTTTACACGCGCTTGTCAACCTTGATGAAGAAATATCAGCCCTGTGGATAACTTGACGGCTTGCTGGTAGACTCCGCATTCACGTCCTCTGGCCATTCATGGCCCTCCTCCTGCATCACACAAAACCTGCTGCGTCGATGGATAGCGTCTGGAATCATTGCCTTCGCCATTTTGAAAAAGCCCTTCCAGCGCAGCAGTTCAAGACCTGGATTCAGCCGCTTAACGGGTACCTCGACGGTGAAAGAGTCGTCATATCTGCCCCAAATCGCTTTGTTCTGGAGTGGGTAAAGGACAAGTTCCTCTCGGATATCGAGCGCCTTTCCACCGAGTACCTGCTAAAACCCGTGGAAGTGGTATTTAACTTGAGCATCAAAAACCCTCCCGACGTGGTCTCTTCACCTGTTGCCTCTGCGCCGATCATCGCGGAACCGTCTGTAAAACCCAAGATGCGTGATTTGACGCGGCTCAATCCCTCATTCACGTTCAGTTCGTTTGTAACCGGTAAAGCTAACCAACTTGCGCGAGCAGCGGCGCTTCAGGTCGCCGAGCACCCCGGTACTGCCTACAATCCACTGTTTGTTTACGGCGGCGTCGGGCTGGGTAAGACCCATTTAATTCAAGCGATCGGTAATTTTCTGATCGAATCAAAATCCTCGGCCAACGTGCGCTACATACACGCTGAGCAGTATGTTTCGGATGTAGTGCGAGCCTATCAACATAAAGCTTTCGACGGCTTCAAGAAATACTATCACTCGCTTGACTTGCTCTTGATCGATGACATCCAGTTCTTCAGCGGGAAAAATCGTACTCAGGAAGAATTTTTTTATGCGTTCAATGCTTTGATCGAGGCTCATAAGCAGGTCATTATTACCTGTGATAGCTATCCGAAAGAGATAACCGGCATCGAGGATCGCCTGATCTCCCGCTTCGGATGGGGTTTGACGGTAGCAATAGAGCCTCCGGAACTGGAAATGAGAGTTGCTATTTTGCTGAAGAAAGCGGAGGCAGACCGAGTGACTCTGGATGAAGATGTTGCTTTCTTCATAGCCAACTGCATTCAATCCAACGTTCGCGAACTCGAAGGCGGTCTCAAGCGTGTCCAAGCCTATGCCAAGTTCGCGAATGCCAAGGTATCGCTGGATCTTGCCCGCGACGCCCTGAAAGACCTGTTGGCCGTGCAGGTTCGGCAAGTTTCGATAGAAAACATCCAACGCGTGGTCGCTGAGTACTACAAGATCAAAGTCTCCGACATGTACTCAAAGGACCGTTCACGAGCAGTCGCTCGCCCCAGACAGGTGGCAATGGCTCTGGCCAAGGAATTGACCCAGTTGAGCCTTCCTGACATTGGCGATGCTTTCGGTGGACGAGATCACACGACTGTTCTTCATGCTTGCCGTAAAATCGTGGATCTCCGTTCTACTCACCCTGAAATTTCCAGGGATTTCTCTGCTCTCTTGCAAACATTGCGCGGTTGATAATCGAGGTATGGAATGTTGAAAACTCTCAGAATTAACCAGAAAACGATTTGATTCACATTTCATTCACACCTAATTCGTTCTTTATACAGATCTATAACCGGTTGAATCTATTTATGATTTGACCTTCACTAACAGGCTTTTAAAACCTTACTACTATTATCAAGGTTTAAAGAATGAAGATACTGGATATAGACAAAGACGTACTTCTCAAACCCCTGCAAGCTGTTTCTGGCATCGTCGAGCGTCGTCATACCCTGCCTATTCTTTCCAATGTTTTATTGGAAACCAGAGGCGACCAACTAAAGCTCGTGGCGACGGACCTGGAAATCCAAATCACCACATCCGCCGAATTAGAAAAACCTGCAGCGGATCACGCTGTAACTGTATCGGCGAGAAAACTTCAGGATATTCTGCGGGCGCTTCCGGAAAAAACGGCGGTAACCCTGGATGCGCAGGAAGGGCGCCTCCAAGTGAAAGCGGGCAAAAGCAAGTTCAATCTTCAAACCTTGCCGTCGCAGGACTTTCCGCGCCTGGCAGAAGGTGGTTCTTCTACGTCGACCGTTACGTTGTCGCAGAAGACTTTTCGCCATCTTCTGTCCCTTGTCCAGTATGGAATGGCCCAGCAGGACATTCGCTACTATCTCAACGGACTATTACTGGTGGCAGAGGGCTATCAGCTGACCATGGTCGCAACCGACGGCCACAGACTCGCCTATGCAACAACGACCCTGGCGGTAGAAGTCCCTCGCTCAGAAGTCATAATCCCAAGGAAAGCCGTCATAGAACTGGCAAAGCTCTTGCAGGATGTGGAACAAGAAGTGGAACTTCAGATCTTGCCGAATCAGGTCCGCTTCCTGTTCGCTGGAATAAACATCGTTTCAAAAGTAGTGGATGGAAAATTCCCCGACTATACCCGGGTGATACCGGTCAACTATCAGAAGCATTTTCAGATCGACCGGGTGGTTTTGCAGCACGCATTACAACGCGCTTCGATCTTGTCCAATGAGAAATTTAGAGGCGTGCGTTGGGTCCTGGCGACGAACAGTCTGCGAATCATTTGCAACAATGCCGAGCAGGAAGAGGCTGAAGAGGAGTTGGTCGTCGACTACACCGGTGAACCTTTGGATATTGGATTCAACATCGTCTACCTGCTGGACGTTTTGAATAATATTGAAGCGCAGCAAATCGACTGCGCAGTGGGCGATGCGAACAGCAGCATGTTGGTTTCAATCCCGGGCAACAAAGACTTCAAGTACGTAGTAATGCCAATGCGCATTTGAGCAACGCAGAAAAATTCAATGTCCTCTTCTGAATACAACTCCGACAGCATCAAAGTCCTCAAAGGCCTGGAAGCAGTTCGCAAACGTCCTGGTATGTATATTGGTGATACCAGTGATGGTACGGGCTTGCATCACATGGTTTTCGAAGTTCTCGACAATTCCATCGATGAGTCGCTCGCCGGCCACTGCAACGAGATAAAGGTTGTGATTCATACCGACAACTCGGTAAGCGTGGTCGACAATGGACGTGGCATTCCGACTGGTATTCATCCGGAAGACGAAGCCGGTCGTTCAACAGCAGAGATCGTCATGACCGTGCTGCATGCGGGTGGAAAATTTGACAGCAATAGCTACAAGATTTCCGGCGGACTGCATGGCGTGGGTGTGTCGGTTGTCAATGCTCTTTCAGACCTGTTGAAGCTGACTATTCGTCGCGACGGGCAGGTTCATTCCATGGAGTTTCGCAACGGCGATCCGGTCTCACCCTTGTCGATGACCGGGTCTACGGAAAGGCGCGGCACAGAGATTCATTTTCATCCCAGCCCAGCGGTGTTTGGAAACATCGAGTTGCACTACGATATTCTCGCGAAGCGGCTGCGAGAACTTTCGTTTCTTAATAATGGGGTACGCATTGAATTTCAGGATCAGCGTACCGGCAAGGAAGAGGTATTTGCCTTTGAGGGCGGAGTCAAGGGATTCGTAGAGTACATAAATCGCGCCAAGACTGTTCTGCACTCGAATATCTTCCACGCCAACAGCGACCAACAGGGTATCGGCGTTGAGGTGGCCATGCAGTGGAACGACAGTTACCAGGAATCCGTATTGTGCTTTACCAACAACATCCCGCAACGCGACGGCGGTACACATTTGACGGCACTGCGTGCGGCGATGACGCGCACGCTCAATCAGTACATCGAGGCAAACGAGCTGGCCAAGAAGGCCAAGGTAGAGACCACCGGCGATGATATGCGCGAAGGGCTTACCTGCATACTTTCGGTGAAGTTGCCGGATCCGAAGTTCTCCTCGCAAACCAAGGACAAGCTGGTTTCCTCGGAGGTACGTCCGGTAGTAGAGGAAGCGATATCGCAATCGCTGCATGACTGGCTGATGGAGAGGCCGGCCGATGCAAAAGTAATCGTCAGCAAAATCATCGATGCAGCGCGCGCGCGCGAAGCGGCGCGAAAAGCGCGTGAAATGACCCGCCGAAAGGGTGTACTGGATGGCTTTGGCCTGCCTGGGAAACTGGCCGATTGCCAGGAAAAAGATCCAGCGCAGTGTGAGCTTTATCTGGTGGAAGGAGATTCCGCAGGTGGTTCGGCGAAGCAGGGACGTGACCGAAAGTTCCAGGCGATCCTGCCTCTGAAAGGCAAGATCTTGAACGTCGAACGCGCCCGTTTCGACAAGCTGGTGTCGTCACAGGAAATAGCAACGCTGATCACAGCGCTGGGGACCAGCATTGGCGTGGACGACTACAACCCCGACAAGCTTCGCTACCATCGCATCATTATCATGACCGATGCCGATGTAGACGGTTCACACATTCGGACACTGCTGCTGACTTTTTTCTATCGGCAAATGCCGGACCTGGTCGAGCGCGGGCATATTTATATTGCTCAGCCCCCGCTCTACAAGGTCAAGCATGGAAAAGAGGAGCGCTACCTGAAAGACGACCATGAGTTGAAGGAGTATCTGCTTCGTCTAGCGCTCAAGGATGCCGAACTCCATCCCGGGGACCATCGTCCGGCATTGGCCAAAGAAGCGCTGGAAGCTGTGGCAAGGTCCTTTATCCTTGCTGAGGCGGTTATCGAGCGATTGGGAAAACGTATTGATCCGGTCGTATTGTCAGCACTGCTCAGAGATCCGGAGGTCAGTCTCGCAGATGCGGCGGCGGCAGAGGCCTCAGCGCAGAGGTTGATGAAACTGTGCAGTGCATCGGGATTGATAATCGAACCTCGTTACGATCCAAAGAACGAAACGCATTTTCTGGCCATCAAACGCATGCAGCACGGCAATATGCGACTCGGTTATCTGGACAGCGACTTTCTGGACAGTGGCGACTATACGCAGATCAAGCAGACCAGCGCAGTCCTTCAGGGTTTGATCGGCCAGGACGCATTCGCCAAGCGCGGCGAGCATGAACGTCGAGTGACTGAGTTCAAGGAGGCGCTGGACTGGTTGCTCGAAGAAGTGAAAAAAGGCGTGTCAATCCAGCGTTACAAGGGACTGGGTGAAATGAACCCGGAACAGCTTTGGGAAACAACTATGGACCCGGCAACACGTCGCCTGCTGAGGACGCAGATAGAGGATGCCATTACCGCGGATGAGATATTTACGACGTTGATGGGCGATCTGGTGGAACCGCGTCGAGCGTTCATCGAACGCAATGCCCTCGGGGTGCGTAACCTCGACGTCTGAAATCAGACTTGCTCAGGCGGCTTTGCGCTTGCTACCTTTACTGGCTGGTGGTTTTTTCGCGGATTTCTTCAGAGCGGGCCTCTTGGTCGATTCAATTGCCTTGGCGGGTTTCGACGATTTCTGAGATTTTTTAGTCTTGACTGGTTTCGCGGCCTTACCGGATTTGCTTGCGAGCAGTTCAAGCGCCTCGTCGAGCGTGATTTTCTCCGGATCGATTGAAGCTGGAATGGTTGCGTTGACTTTTCCGTACTTCACGTACGGGCCGTAGCGGCCGCTGTGTACAGCAACCGAGCGCTTGTCGTCCGGATGTACGCCCAGCGAGCGACCGCCACCACCGGCCGCTTTCTTTTCAGCCAGCAACTCAACGGCTCTGATCAGCGTGATGTCATGGATGCTTTCGGCTTTGGGGATCGATTTGAACATCCCATCGTGTTTCACATAAGGACCGAAACGACCAATATTGGCTTCGACAGCTTTGCCTGACTCCGGGTGATTGCCGAGCTGGCGTGGTAAGGAAAGCATTTTCAGAGCGGTTTCCAGATCGGCCGCAGCCGCAGGAATATTTTTCGGCCAGGCCGCGCGCTTGGGTTTTTGCGTCTTGTCTTCAGGGGTGGCACCCAGTTGCACGTAGAAACCATACGGCCCCTTCATGAGCAGGATGTCCAGGCCGGTGGCAGGATCCTTGCCTAGTTCAACCGGACCCGCCGGTGCATCACCCCAGGGGCGTGTGTAATCGCAATCAGGATATCCGCTGCAACCGACAAACAAGCCGCGTCTGCTGTTCTGCAGGAAGAGCTGTTTCTTGCATTTCGGGCAGGCTTCCTCCATAGGGTTGCCGCGGGGCACTTTCTCCTTCGATTTCAAGGTCCGGGAAAAATCCTTCCAGAACGCTCTCAGGACGGGTACCCATTCTCGATCGCCGTTGGAAATTTCATCGAGTTCCTCTTCCAGCCGGGCGGTAAAACCGTAGTCCACGTAGTGATTGAAGTGCGAAGTCAGGAACCCGTTCACCAGCCGTCCAATGTCGGTGGGCATAAAACGCTTTTTCTCAAGCAGCGCATAACCGCGGTCTTGAAGCGTCGAAATGATATTCGCGTAGGTTGAAGGCCGGCCGATGCCGAACTCTTCCAGCGTTTTTACCAGACTGGCTTCTGTGTACCGCGGTGGAGGTTGAGTGAAATGCTGTTCACCGAAAACACGGTCAACCGCTACGATCTCTTTTTCCTCGAGCAATGGCAATCTGGCTTCCTGCTCTTGCTCAACATCATCGTTGTCTTCAAGGTAGACGGTCATGAAACCGGGAAAAACCAGAATCTGTCCGCTTGCCCGAAACAAGGTATCAGCGCGGCCCGCTGCAAGATCAACCGAGGTCGTGTCGTATTTTGCCGCAGTCATCTGGCAGGAAAGAGTGCGCTTCCAGATCATCTCGTAGAGCGCGGCCTGATCCGCGGTAAGGTGCTTGCGGACGACATCGGGCGACCGAGTGATGGAGGTCGGGCGGATCGCTTCGTGCGCTTCCTGCGCGTTCTTGGATTTGTTGCGATATTCAACCGGCGCGCCAGGCAGATACTCAGGATCGAATTTGGTCTTGATGTATTTTCGGATCTCGACCAGCGCCTCGTTCGCCAGGGACAGTGAGTCGGTTCGCATGTAAGTGATCAAACCGACAGTGCCACCGTCGATCTCCACGCCTTCGTAGAGCTGCTGAGCGGTGCTCATCGCTCCGCGCGTGGTCATGCCGAGCTTGCGCACGGCCTCCTGCTGCAGCGTCGAGGTGGTGAACGGCGGCGCCGGCTGACGACTCTTTGGTTTGCGCTCGACCCTGACAACCTTGGCCGTTCCTTTCGAGGTGTTCTCAATGTCGGCAACGATCTTGCGATGCTCGTCGTCGCTGACGATGGAAAACTGCTCAATCTTGTTACCACGATACTGGACGAGTCGCGCGACAAATTTCTGTTTGTCCTTGTGACTGTCAAAGTGCAAAGACCAGTATTCGCGGCTTTTGAATTTTTCAATTTCGAGTTCGCGCTCCACCAACAGGCGCAACGCAGGGCTTTGCACCCGTCCGGCAGAAAGGCTCGGGCCGATTTTTTTCCACAGCAGGGGCGATAGATTGAAACCGACCAGGTGGTCAAGCGCTCGGCGCGCCTGCTGCGCGTTGACCAGCGGCATGGAAATGCCGCGCGGGCTGGCAACGGCTTCCTTGACTGCGGATTCCGTGATTTCGTAGAAAACAACCCTTTTGAGTTTCTTGTTCTTAAGCAGCTTCTTGTCTTTTAGGATTTCTCCCAGGTGCCAGGCTATGGCTTCACCCTCTCGATCCGGGTCGGTGGCCAGATAAATGTTGGTGGCCTTCGCAACCGCCCTGGTGATCGCATCGACATGCTTTTTGTTCTTTTCGACTAGCGCGTAGCGCATGCTGAAATCGTCGCTCGGATCGACGGCACCTTCCTTGGCTTCCAAATCGCGTACATGACCGTAGGACGCGATGATCTCGAAACTATTGCCAAGATACTTCTTGAGAGTTTTCGCCTTGGATGGCGACTCTACGATCAACAGATTTTGCGACATTGGATTTCCGGCCAGGAAAGGAGGCGGAATGATAAGAACTTGATGGCGCCGGAGCAAGCTCCGCGATCAGTGGACCCTTTGCGCAGGGTGATCTGTACTTCCCGGAGCGATCAGCAGCCCGTTTAGTGCAGGTAGTGGTCCTCTCTGGAAGAAACCAGTTCTGTCAGAACCAGGGCATCCGGGGTTTTGTTTTGGCTCCACAGTACCATCAAGGCGATGAGTTTGACTTTATCCAGGTCTACTGCCGGTTCGTCCAGGGCCAGCACGCGCTCAATGATAAGTTCACGCTGGAGCCCACCGATTCCACAAGCGTTCTCCAGGAACAGCAGAAAGCCGCGCGCCTGCGGCGTGAGGCTGGCAAGTTCCATTCCCGTGAATATACGAAAACCCCCGCTTCGCGTCACGGCCGAGCGTGCGTTATCGATGGGCTCGAGACCGCCCAGCCAGCTCAGTGCCTGCGAGATGTCGCGACTGTCGAAGCCTGCGGTGGAAAGTTGTTTGGAAAGCACAGCCGTATCGGGATAAGCACCGGCATGAAAATAGTTATTGAACAGGAAGACGAGTATGTCGAACATAGCCCCTGTCTGGAGGATCTGGCATCCTCAATTTAACGCACCCGCTGGAAACTGCCGCCGGAAAGCCGACTGACAACACCGTCGAGTTCCAGCGTTAACAGCATCGCCGAAGCGCTGTCCGGCGTCAAGCCGCTGCGCTGACACAAGGTGTCGAGACTGACTGGGTCGAAACCCAGCGCAGCAAGCAGCGGATGGTCCGAATCGATCTCAGGCGCTTGGGAGTTTCTGCTTTTCTGGTCGCGCATGGCCGCGTCGAACTCCTCGAGAATGTCCTGGCTGCTTTCGACGAGTTTTGCGCCCTGCTTGATCAGCAGGTGGCACCCTTTCGAAAGCGGTGAATGAATCGAACCGGGAACCGCAAAGACTTCCCGGCCTTGCTCAAGCGCATAACGCGCCGTGATAAGCGATCCGCTCCTGAGCGCGGCTTCCACAATCAGGCATCCGCGCGACAAGCCGCTGATCAAACGATTTCGGCGCGGAAAGTTGGAAGCAAGCGGAGGTGTCCCCAGTGCAAATTCGGACATCAGTGCCCCTTTGGCGGCCAGTTGATGAGCCAGATCGCGATTACGTGCCGGATAGACGATATCGAGACCGGTGCCGACCACGGCAATGGACGACGAAGCCGCGGCGAGGCCACCCGCATGTGCCGCCGCGTCGATACCGAGAGCCAGTCCGCTGACGATCGTGAAGCCACCTTCGGACAGCTCGCGCGAAAAGGCTTCCGCGTTTACGAGGCCTTGTTGAGTAGCGTTTCGGCTACCCACGACCGCCAACGATGCGCGGTCGAGCAAAGCGGGATCGCCTTTCACGTACAGTATCGGCGGCGGATCGGTTATTTCCAGCAGCAGCTTTGGATATGTCGAGTCGGCAAGCGTTATGAGCCCGTTGCCGGAATCGTCGAGCCAGCGTAGCGCGGCGTCTACACGTTCCGGATCGGGTCCGCGCAGGATGGCGCTCGCGACGTCGTCGGATACAACGCCAGACAACGCCGTGCGATCAGCCGCGCAGATATCCTCAGGTGACTTAAGCGCGCTTAGCAGCTTGCGCCAGCCTGCCGGCGTCAGTTCCGGAATGAGCCCGAGTCTGAGCCAGGCCAGAATTTCCGGGTTCGGCGACATGCGCCGCGATACCTTTACGGCGTTTGAACTACATCGAGCACATTGACTGGGCGCGTTGTATTCATGACCAGCCCGTACGACACTTTCTCGAACACGCGAAACAAAAACACGTTTCCGTAGCGTTCCGGGGGAAGTTTTAGTTTCTCTTTCTGGTCCTCGGCACCCGCCGGAATTACTGAAGGGCGGTCATGATACAGGGCCAGCACGTGGCCAATTTCCATCCCTTCGCGCCGGCCACGATTGATGATCACCACTTCCAAGGATGCAATTTCTGAAACGGAATTGTCCGAACCAGCGATCACCCGGCCTTTGACAAGAGTACCCGGGGCGCGTGGGATATAGGCCAAAGCCTGTTGCGGGGGAGTCTTCGCGAGGCGATCGCCAGGAAGAATTTCCTGGACCACGTTGGTCAGCACTACCGTGCTGACACTTCCATACTCGCTAACCTGTGCATCACCAAGATAGATCGCTTCCCTGCCAAGCACCTCCTTGGTTTCTGGATCGACGAAGGTCCGCCCAGGGCGGAATACGCTCCACTGTGTTCCCTGTTCCCGGGTCACGCCTCTGGTAAAGGCGATATCCCCGGTCGAGAGCACTACACGAGTTTCCGGACCTGCAATCAAGGTCGGGGCGATTTTCAGTTCCCGCTCGCCGATCACCAAAGGCTTGGTCAGGAACGGTTCGATTGCACGGGCGGGAATGCTCGAAATGGCGGTACCCGTTAGTGCTTGTGACCGCATGTTTGGACTCAACTTGGTTTCCAGCAATTGCCATTCCGAATCGCTACTGACGGTACCGGTGCCGTCTTTGTGCAGGCGAGGCGTTTTTCCGCTCAAATCAAGCACAATCACGTCGCCTGGGTAGATCCAGTGGGGATTCTTGATCTCCTCTCTGTTCAAACCCCAGACATCTGGCCAGCGCCACGGGTCTTTCAGGAACTTGGCCGAAATGTCCCACAACGTGTCGCCCTTAACCACGACATAGCGGTCAGGGACGTTTTCGACCAATGCGATTTCATCTGCCCTCGGACCGCCCGACGTCCAAAGTGACGCCAGCAGCAGCAACGATATAATTGATTTGCCCATCTCAGGCTCCCGTGTCTAACGATCTGGAATTGCCAATCAGGTCAGCGCCAACTTTAACGTCGACTACCGATTCGATACTTTGGATTAAATTCTGCATCTAGTTTATTAAATTTGCAAGAAATTATGGCAATACTGCCAATCATTCACTACCCTGATCCTCGCTTGAACAAGAAAGCGGCGCCTGTGCTTGAGGTAAACGATGGCATCCGCAGACTGATAGGAGATATGGCGCAAACCATGTATTCCGCGCCAGGCATTGGACTTGCCGCGACGCAAATCGATGTGCACAAAGAAATCATTGTGATCGACATTTCGGAAACTCACGATCAGTTAAAGGTGTTTATTAATCCGAAGATCCTGGAATCAAGGGGGCAGTCTGAGTGTGAGGAAGGTTGCCTGTCCGTACCGGGTATTTTCGAGAAAGTTACCCGCGCCGAATGGGTGAAAGTGCAGGCACTTGGTTTGGACGGAAAACCCTTCCGGACAGAGAGCGACGGACTGATGGCGGTGTGTATCCAACACGAAATGGATCATCTGAAAGGCAAGGTGTTTGTCGAATATTTATCCAAGCTCAAGCAGAAACGCATCGGGGCTAAGCTGAAAAAGCAGCAACGGCAAACACTTTAATGCGCATCGTGTTTGCAGGTACGCCGGTGTTTGCCGCAGTGGCGTTGAAGGCCCTGGTGGATGCCAATTTTGATGTAGTGTTAGTGCTCACTCAGCCAGATCGTCCAGCCGGACGTGGACTGCATGAACTGCAAAGCGAGGTGAAGCAAACAGCACTGCGGCTCGGGCTAGCTTTGGCGCAACCGCGTACCTTGCGCGAAGACGAGATCAGGAATCAACTGCGGTCGGTCAGCGCTGAAGCAATGGTCGTCGCGGCCTATGGATTAATCCTCCCGGGCGCCGTGCTGGATCTTTTTCCGGCCGGCTGCATTAATATTCACGCATCGCTGCTGCCGCGCTGGCGCGGCGCGGCGCCAATCCAGCGTGCCATCCTGGCCGGAGATCAGGAAACTGGCATATCCATCATGCGCATGGATCAAGGGCTCGATACCGGACCAGTGTATCTGACCAAGGCGAGTCCGATATTGTCAGCGGATACTGCAGGATCCCTGCACGATCGGCTCAGCCAGTTGGGCGCGACCTGCATCGTCCAGGCGCTCACCCAAATTGCAGATGGCTCGGCGATTCCTGCAGCACAAGCGGACGAAGGCATCGTCTATGCACACAAGATCGCCAAGGCCGAAGCGGCGATCGACTGGCGGCAGGAAGCGCTTCTGGTGGATCGTCAGGTTCGCGCGTTTAATCCTGTTCCAGGCGCTTTCAGCCGGCTCAGGGGCGAACCGGTGAAAATATGGCGCGCGCTCGTCCGCAGCGAAGGCGGGGGCGATCCGGGGAGAATCGTCGACTGCACGTCGGAAGGAATCGATGTTGCCTGTGGCCGAGGAATATTGACGATAACGGAGCTGCAGAAAGCGGGCGGCCGGCGTCTTGATGCCACTGATTTCCTGCGCGGTTCTATGCTCATGCCGGGCGAGCGCTTCATAACCCCAGTCGCCTGATCAGTGCACGAAATTCAGAAACTCGCCGCTCAAACTGTTGGCAAAGTCCTGTCAGGGAGCAGTCTCAACGCGGCGCTCGATCTGGTGTGGCGGAGCAATCGTCAGCTGGGAGCGCCAGAGCGCGGGGCCATCCAGGACATCTGCTACGGAACGCTGCGTCATCTGGGAGAACTTGACGCCGTTCTCGCTCAACTGGCCCCAAAGCCAATTGCCCGTTACGAATTGCGCAACCTGTTGCTCGCCGCGCTTTATCAACTGGAATACAGCAAGACCGCTCCATACGCAGTAGTCAATGGCGCGGTTGAAAGTGCCGTACAGCTCGTTGGTGAGCACGTACGCTCTTTCGCCAATGCCGTCCTGCGCAACTATCAACGTCGGCGCGACGCGTTGCGGGCGCATGCCAAAGCCGGCGATGAGGGGCGCTTTTCTTACCCCAAGTGGTGGATTGACAGAATAAAGGACGAATTCGGTACCGATGCTGGGCGCATTCTCGATATCGGCAACGATCATCCGCCCATGACGTTGCGGGTGAATGTTCGCCGGAGCAGCGCTGACGACTACCTGCAGCAACTGCGCCGCACAGGCATAGGAGCGCGCCAACTCGGCAACGGCGCACTGCTTCTGGAGCGACCAATGCCGGTAGACAAGCTGCCCGGGTTTGCGCAAGGCGCGGTGTCGGTTCAGGATGCGGGTGCCCAACTGGCAGCCCCGCTGCTGGACATTCGGAACGAATTGCGAGTGCTCGATGCCTGCTCCGCCCCGGGCGGAAAGTCCGCACATATCCTGGAACTCGCGGATGTCGAAATGGTTTCGCTCGATGCGGATGCGGTGCGCCTGCAACGTGTGGGCTCGAATATTGACCGGTTGGGACTGCGGGCAAGGCTGCAAGCGGTCGATGCAGCCGCCTTGGACCTCTGGTGGGACGGAAAGCCATTTGATCGGGTCCTGCTCGATGCACCTTGTTCGGCGTCGGGCGTAGTGCGCCGCCATCCGGACATCAAGTGGCTCAGGAGACCATCTGATATCGGTGCATTTGTGCACCAGCAGGAGCGTCTCCTGGAGGCTTTGTGGAAGGTCGTCGTCCCAGGTGGTAAATTGCTTTACGCGACTTGTTCGCTGTTTCGCGAAGAGAATGGTGACGTAATTGGCAAATTTGCGGAGCGTCAACCTGACGCCCGTATTCTGGGAGGAATGCCGGGGCGCGACGGATTGCTGCTTCCGGGCGACGAACACGATGGCTTCTACTACGCCCTTTTCCAGAAAGATTGAAGGGCCGCGCTGGCTTGCAGCGCTGTGCGCGTTCTGGTGCGCCGCGCTGCTGGGTTCCGACGAGGGAGTCCATGTCAAGTCCGCCGAGGTATCCCGCAACGGGGACAGCTACTTCCTCGAGGCCAATTTCGCGGTCAAACTGACCAGCACACTTGAAGACGCGCTCAACAAGGGCTTGCCGCTGCATTTTGTCACTGAATTCGAGCTGATCCACCCGCGCTGGTACACGCTCTATCTCTGGAATAAGTCGGTGCTCGAATTCGAGCAGCGTTATCGCCTTTCCTACAACGCGCTTACCCGGCAGTACCGGTTGTCCAATGGTGCTCTCCATCAGAATCTCGATACCATGGATGAGGCGCTGAAGCTGATTGGCCAGGTCCGGCCGCGACTACTGGCCAGCGCCGACAGGCTCGATGACGGGAAAACCTACGAAGCGGTGATCCGCCTGCGGCTTGATGTTTCCCATCTGCCCAAACCGCTGCAGATTGATGCTCTGGCTTCCCGCGACTGGAATCTGGCTTCGGACTGGTATCGATGGACGGTGACTCCATGACGCTGGCACGCCGCATGCGCAAATCGCTGTTCAGCCGCGGTATCCAGCTTTTGATCACGCTGGTCCTGTTGCTCGGAGCGGTGATGTTGTACCTGCTGTCGGGTGCCAGTGCCAATACGCCCTGGTTTTCCGGTGACCTGCCGTTGCTGCTGGCTTTCGGCGTCGGTGCCGTTCTTCTCTTGATGCTCGCGGTCGGCTATCAGTTGCTGATCCTGCGCCGGCGACTCAAGGCGCGGGTGTTTGGTTCCAAATTGACATTGCGCCTGGTGCTGCTTTTCGCCCTGGTTGCCGTGTTGCCCGGTGCGCTGGTCTACGCGGTGTCCGTTCAATTCCTGTCGCGTTCAATTGAATCGTGGTTCGACGTGAGGGTGGAAAAAGCGCTGGAAGGGGGCTTGAGCCTGGGCCGGGCGAATCTGGACAACATGCTCACGGAATTGCAGCGTAAAGCAGAAGCCATGAGTTTGCTGCTTTCGGCGCGCGCGGTTCCGCGCCAGGTTGCCGCGCTGAACATCCTGCGCGAGCAGGCGGCGGTAAACGAAGCTACCCTTTTTCGCACCGATGGCTCGGTCGTCGCGTTTTCCATCGGTGAATCCGCAAACCTTGCCCCGGACATGCCGTCTCCGTCAATGATCCATCGCGTTCGCATGCAACAGCCCTATCGCGCGATCGAAGCACTTGGCGAGGGCGGTTTGCAGCTTCGCGTTCTGGTTCCGGTAAACGACGTAGCGGGAGCGACCTTGTTGTTGCAGCTCATGCAACCGGTGCCCGCGTCACTCACACGCGATGCCCAGGCCGTGCAGGAAATCTATCGCGACTATCAGGAACTTTCGCTGTCGCGGCTTGGGTTGAACCGACTATATGCGATGACACTGACGCTGTCGTTGCTGCTGGCATTGCTGTCCGCATTGCTGCTGGCGATAGTCTTCAGCGGGCGGCTGTCGGCTCCGCTTGGTGTGCTTGCCGCTGGAACACGCGCCGTAGCGCAGGGTGATTTCAGCCAACGACAAACCATCAAATCCCACGACGAACTGGGACTGTTGACCGAATCCTTCAACATCATGACCATGCAGCTTGCCGAGGCCCAGGCCGACGCACAGCGCAATCAAGGCCAGGTCGCTGCTGCCAAGGCTTATCTGGAAAGCGTGCTCGGCAATCTTTCTGCAGGCGTACTGTCGTTCGATGCCGGTTCTCGATTGCGCTCGGCAAACCGAAGCGCGGAGCAAATTCTTGGCGTGGCGGTAAGCGAATTGGTTTCCACGCATCCCCGAGAATGGGCCGACCGTGAACCGCGGCTCGCCGTGATCGGCAATGCTTTGCAGGAAGCGTTTCTAAAAGTCAGTAATGAGCCCTGGGAAACCCAAGTGGAATTATCCGGGGTTACCGGTCCGCAAGTGCTGTTGCTGCGCGTATCCACCCTCCCGGCGGGAGAGCAAACCGGCATGGTCGTGGTGTTTGACGACATCACCCGTATGCGGCAGGCACAACGCCTCGCGGCGTGGGGTGAAGTCGCGCAACGCCTTGCACACGAAATCAAGAATCCGCTGACCCCGATTCAGCTGTCTGCGGAGCGCTTACAACAGCGTCTGGCCGACAAGCTGGCCGGCCCTGACGCTGAAATTCTGAATCGACTGACCCAGACCATCGTGAACCAGGTGGGGTCGCTCAAAGCGCTGGTGGATGCATTTACGCTGTACGCGAGATCTCCCGAGCCGCAGTTGCAGTCACTGGATTTGAATCTGTTGACGCGCGAGGTCGTCGGACTATACGAGTCTTCGAGTTCTCTGATGCAACTGCTCCTGGCAGCCAATCTGCCGCTGATTTCGGGCGATCCCGCCAAACTCAGACAGGTTATTCATAATCTCCTGCAAAACGCCGAGCATGCGCTCGCCGATATCGCCGCACCGCGCATTGTGGTGAAAACCGAGCCGGTCAAAGCGGGGGTACTGCTGACCATAAGCGACAACGGACCGGGCTTTCCCGAGGCTGTGATCAGCCGGGCGTTCGAGCCTTACGTCACAACGAAGGCACGAGGGACAGGACTTGGATTGGCAATCGTCAAGAAAATCGTCGAAGAACACAATGGCAGCATCGCGGTTGCGAATGCTGCGGACGGTGGTGCCATCGTGTCGATAGTTTTCCCGCTCGCCCAGGCGCAGGTTGTGCCGCTGCGAGCAAACCGGCAGGTGAGAAGATGAGCCAGATCCTGGTCGTCGACGATGAGGTCGGCATCCGCGAACTGCTGTCAGAAATCCTGCGCGACGAGGGACACCAGGTCAGACTGGCGCAGAACGCACACGAAGCGCGGCAACTGCGCGGCCACGCCCGGCCGGATCTGGTCCTGCTCGATATCTGGATGCCGGATACCGACGGCATCACCCTGCTCAAGGAGTGGGCCAGTACCGGCCAATTGACCATGCCCGTGGTGATGATGTCGGGCCACGGCACCATCGATACCGCAGTGGAAGCCACGCGCATCGGCGCCTATGCTTTTCTGGAAAAACCGATAGCCCTGCAGAAGTTGCTCAGCACAGTCGGAAGTGCACTGAAGCAGGGTTCGTTGCTGAGCAATGTGGCGGCCGTACCGGCGACGGTTGGCAAATCCCGGGCCGTGGAATTGTTGCGCGCCCAGATCGAGCGCCTGCGCTCCCTGAAATCCTCGGTTTTGTTCGTCGGTGAGCCCGGAGTGGGCAAGGAACAGTGCGCACGGCTGCTGCGCCAGCCCAACATGGCGTGGATTACCGCGGAAGACTATTCGATTCTTGATCGCACGGAACCCAGTCTCGCCGGCGACGCATCGGATGGCCTCATGTTTTTGCGAGAAGTGGCGGGATTGACGCGAGCCCAGCAGAAGAATCTGCTCAATCAAACGCTGAAGCTCGAGCGTACCAATATGAGGCTGCTTTCGTCGAGCCGGCTGGATCTGGCGGAAATGGTCGGCAAAGGTGAGTTCGATTCCCGGCTTTACTCCATCTTGGCCGGAGTTATTGTGCGCCTGCCAACACTGCGTGAACGCGCGGAGGACGTTCCCGAACTCGCCAATCTTGTTCTGTCACACGTCATCGAATCGAAGGAGGTGCCGGCGCGCAGCTTCAATACCGCCGCACTGAACGCATTGCGAAATTATCACTGGCCGGGGAATCTGGTACAGCTCGAAAGTGTCGTAAAGACGGTTGCGCAGCTTGCCCAGGGAAGCGAGATCGGAGTGGCGGACGTGACCAATGCACTGGCGCGTCTTGAGGCGCCGCTGTCCGGCGTGACGCAGATGTTGCCGCTGGATGGCGGGTTGCGCGAGGCCCGCGAAGCCTTCGAGCGTGTGTATTTTGAATATCATCTAGGTCGTGAAGGCGGCAACATGAGCCGCGTCGCCGACCGCGTCGGGCTGGAGCGCACACATCTGTATCGCAAGCTGAAACAACTTGGCGTGAAGCTTCCCGGTCGCCTGGATGAATGATCCGGGCCGCACTCCGCTAGACTAGCGCCCCGTCAGTCCAGGGATGGTCCGGGGCTTACTTACAGAACTCAAAAAAGGAAGACATGGCAACCCGAATTGAATTGGCCAATGCCATACGCGCGCTGGCCATGGACGCAGTACAGAAAGCCAACTCCGGCCATCCGGGCATGCCGATGGGCATGGCGGAAATAGCCGAAGTCCTGTGGAATCAGCATCTACGCCACAATCCGACCAATCCACAATGGGCGGATCGTGACCGCTTCGTGTTGTCCAACGGCCACGGTTCCATGCTGCTGTATGCGCTGCTGCATCTGAGCGGCTATGCACTGCCGCTTGAGGAGATCAAACGTTTCCGCCAGTTGCATTCCCTGACTCCCGGCCATCCCGAATACGGCATGACACCGGGGGTGGAAACAACCACCGGCCCGCTGGGCCAGGGCATCGGCAATGCGGTCGGCATGGCGCTTGCCGAGCAGCTTTTGGCGGCGCACTTCAATCGCCCGGGCCACGCGATCGTGGACCACCGTACTTATGTTTTCCTGGGCGACGGCTGCCTGATGGAAGGCATCTCGCACGAGGCCTGTTCGCTGGCGGGAACCCTTGGACTGGGCAAGCTGATCGCGTTCTACGACGATAATGGGATTTCCATCGATGGTCATGTCGCAGGCTGGTTTACCGACGATACGCCCAATCGCTTTGAAGCCTACGGCTGGCATGTGGTGCGCAATGTCGATGGTCACGATGTCCAGGCGATTCATGCCGCAATCGAAGCCAGCAAGAATGCGCGCGACAAACCGAGCCTGATTTGCTGCAAGACCGTCATCGGCAAAGGATCTCCCAACAAGGCCGGAAGCCACGATGTTCATGGTGCCGCGCTCGGTGACAAGGAAGTTCTCGCGACGCGCGCACATATCGGCTGGAATCATGCCCCATTTGAAATTCCGGCCGATATCTATGCCGGCTGGGATGCACGCCACAGAGGCCGGCAACAGGAAGCCGCATGGCAAACCCGGTTCGCTGCCTATGCCGGAGCTTTCCCGGAACTGGCCACCGAGTTCCGGCGGCGCATGGCCGCAGAACTGCCAGCGGGCTGGAGCGGGCACGTCTCCGGCTTTCTCGCCAGCGTCAACAGCAAGGCCGAGACCATTGCCAGCCGCAAGGCGTCGCAGAACTCGATCGAAGCCCTGGCGCCGGTTCTGCCCGAGCTGGTCGGCGGTTCCGCCGACCTGGCGGGTTCGAATCTCACGCTGTGGTCGGGTTCCAAAGGCGTTGCCAAGGGCAGTGGTGGCAACTACGTTTACTACGGTGTGCGTGAATTCGGTATGTCCGCGATCATGAACGGAATGGCGCTGCATGGTGGATTGATCCCCTATGGCGCCACCTTTCTTACCTTTTCCGATTATTCGCGTAACGCGCTGCGCATGGCCGCGCTCATGAAGATCCGCAGTCTGTTCATCTTCACCCACGATTCCATAGGCCTCGGTGAAGACGGACCCACGCACCAATCGGTGGAGCATGCGGCCAGCCTGCGCCTGATTCCTCATCTGGATGTCTGGCGGCCCTGTGATACCGTGGAATCGGCGGCAGCGTGGATTGCCGCAATAGAACGCCGCGACGGTCCGGCGTGTCTGTTGTTCTCGCGGCAGAACCTGCCGTTTCAACCGCGAGATGGCAAGAGCGTCAAGAACATCGCCCGCGGCGCCTACGTCCTTTCGGATGCGGTTAACCCGAAAGCGATCATCATTGCCACCGGATCGGAAGTCGCCCTGGCCATGGCCGCGCAGAAAATGCTTGCGGAAAGCGGCCTCGCGGTCAGAGTCGTGTCGATGCCCAGTACCAGTGTATTTGACCGGCAGGATGCCGCGTACCGGGAAGAAGTGCTGCCACCGGGAATCAAGCGGGTGGCGGTGGAAGCTGGCGTGACCGATATCTGGCGCAAGTATGTCGGACTCGAGGGCGAGGTCATCGGACTCGACCGCTTTGGTGAATCGGCACCTGCCGGCGATTTGTTCAAGTTCTTCGGCATCACTGCGGAAGCGGTGGTCGCAGCGGTCAGGCGCCTGACCTGATCCGATGCGCCTGGTAGCGGACATTGGTGGCACCAACCTCCGTCTAGCGCTGGTTGCCGCCGACTCGCAGCAGCCGCAGCAGGAAAGAGTGCTGCGATGTGCCGACTTTGAAAGCCTCGAACAAGCCGTGCGCAGCTACCTGGAAGAATGCGGTCGCCCGGTGTTAAGCGAAGCCGCCATGGATGTCGCCACCGGAATTACCGGTGATTTCGTGCATCTGACCAACGGGCCCTGGGGATTCTCCATAGAGCAGACGCGCCGCAATCTGAGACTCGCGCGCCTGCAGGTCATCAACGATTTCACTGCCCTCGCTCTGGCGGTGCCGCAAATGCGCGCCGATGAATTGCAGAGGATCGGCGCAGGAGAGGCTGTGCCCGGCGCGCCCATAGCCGTCATAGGCGCAGGAACCGGGCTGGGTGTTTCCGGGCTGGTGCAGGTCGATGGGCGCTGGGTTGCCCTTCAGGGAGAGGGCGGGCATACCGCATTCGCGCCGATGAACGAACGCGAGATCGGCGTGCTGCGCTGGCTGTGGCAGCAATTCGAACATGTCTCGACGGAACGGGTGGCGAGCGGCATGGGACTGGAGAATGTCTACCAGGCCGTGTGTGCCATGGACGGCGTGAGTCCAAGAGCACTGACTCCGGAACAGATTACCGACGCGGCCTTGGCCGGCAAAGATGCGCAGTGCGCGGAAACCGTGGCCATGTTCTGCGCCATTCTTGGCTCCGCCGCGGCGAATCTGGTGGTCACACTGGGCGCGCGCGGCGGTTGCTATATCGGTGGCGGCATCGTGCCCAAACTCGGAGAGAATTTCCAGCGCTCCCCATTTCGCTCCCGTTTTGAAAACAAAGGCAGATTTTCCGGCTATGTTGCGGCGGTGCCAACGTTCGTGATCCTGGCGCCGACACCTGCGCTGCGTGGCCTGGCGACTCTGTTTCAGAATGCCGGTTGAAAACATGGACGAGATGATCGAACTCATCGGCCTGACAGCCGGCATTCTGACCACTGGGGCCTTCATTCCGCAAGTGATGAAAATTTATCGCACCAAGTCCGGCGAGGATGTATCGGCTAGGATGATGACCCTGTTCAGCGCCGGTATCGTGCTGTGGCTGATCTATGGAGTATTGCTGCGATCCCTGCCGTTGATACTTTCCAATGTGTTCACCCTGGTACTGTCGCTCGCCATCCTCGCGCTCAAGATTCGGTATCGTCGCGACTCGCGCGGTAGGGGACAGGAAGGTGGGCCGCGCTAGGCAATCCGTTTTTCGGTCGCAGGATCGAAGAAAACCACCTTTGACAGATTGAAAGCCAGCTCCATCGATTGACCGGCTGCGCAGGACAGTTCCGGGCGCACCCGGCAACACACCACTTCGCCGTTGATGCGAATGAGCACCAGGGTGTCCGGACCGGTGGGTTCCACCAGTTCCACGTCGTGCTTGCGGCTGAAGATGCCGCGGTCGCCGCGCTGTGCCGTGAGGCTGTCGGTTATCTGTTCTGGCCGGATACCGAGGATGACTTTTTTGCCGACCCAAGGCCGAAGCGTGGCTTCAAGATGCGGCAGTGGCATCACGAAATCCTCGCGCGCATCCTTGAGACGAGCGCCAACAACGCCGGCTTCGTGCGATACGATTTCGGTTCGGATGAAGTTCATCGATGGCGACCCGATGAAGCCGGCGACAAACAGATCTGCCGGGTTGTCATAAATTTCCTGGGGCGAGCCGAACTGGCGGATCTCGCCGCCTTGCATGACGGCTATCTTGCTTCCCAGGGTCATGGCCTCGATCTGGTCATGGGTGACGTACACGATGGTCGCCTTGAGGCGATCATGGAGCATCTTGATCTCCATGCGCATCTCGACACGCAGTTTTGCGTCCAGGTTGGACAGAGGCTCGTCGAACAGGAACAGTTGCGGATCGCGCGCGATGGCGCGACCCATGGCCACACGCTGGCGCTGGCCGCCTGAAAGCTGCGAGGGCTTGCGATCCAGTAGCGGGCCCATCTGAAGAATCCTGGCGACGCGCTCCACGATTTTTTCCTGTTCCGGTTTTGGTACATGGCGCATTTCTAGGCCGAACGAGATGTTCTGGCGCACGGTCATGTTTGGATACAAGGCATAGGACTGAAACACCATCGCGATGTCGCGGTCCTTCGGGCTCAAATTGTTTACCACCCGGCCCGCTATAAGGACATCGCCGGAGCTCGCCGTATCTAGACCGGCGATGATGTTGAGCAAAGTGGACTTGCCGCAGCCGGACGGCCCCACCAATATCAGAAACTCGCCCGATTCGACATCGAGGTCGATGTCCTTGAGAACCTCGACGCTCCCGAACACCTTGCGCACGTTTCTGACAGCCAGTGACGACACTGTTGACCCCTTTCAGCCCTTGACTGCGCCGGCGGTAAGGCCGCGCATGAAGTACTTCCCGGCGATTACGTAGACCAGCAGGGTGGGCAAGCCGGCGATGATTGCGGCGGCCATATCGACGTTGTACTCCTTGACCCCGGTTGACGTGTTTACCAGATTGTTGAGCGCGACCGTAATCGGTTGCCGCTCCCCCGAGGAGAACACCACGCCGAACAAAAAATCGTTCCAGATTTGCGTGAACTGCCAGATGACGCAGACCACGATGATCGGCGGCGACACCGGCAGGATTATGCGCCAGAAGATCCGGAAAAATCCGGCACCATCAATGCGCGCTGCCTTGATCATTTCGTCTGGAATGGTGACGTAGAAATTGCGGAAAAACAGCGTTGTAAATGCGAGACCGTACACCACATGCACGAATATCAGTCCGGCCGTCGTATTGGCAATACCCAGATACCCCAGGGTTTGCGCCATCGGCAGCAGCACAACCTGGAACGGGATAAAGCAGCCCAGCAGCAGCAAGGTGAAGAACAGATCGCTGCCGCGGAAACGCCACAGGGTGAGGACGTAACCGTTCATCGCGCCGATCAAGGTCGAGATCAACACCGCCGGTACGACGAAACTCACTGAATTCCAGAAATTTTTCTTCAACCCGTCGCAATCGACCCCGCTGCAGGCGCTCGACCAGGCTTTGGCCCACGCCTCGAATGTGATCTGTGCCGGCAAGGCCAGCAGATTGCCGCCCCGTATATCGTCCAGCGACTTGAGCGAAGTCGTGATCATCACGAACAGCGGCATCAGATAATAGAGAGCAAACAGGATCAGCAGTGTGTAGACGACGATGCGGCCGAAAAGGTAAGAGCCGGCGGACTGGGAGCGCTGGAATTCAGCCACGGCGGTGCCTGCGCGCTTCGGAGTACATCATCGGTACCACCACGGCAACCACCGTCAGCAGCATCATCATGGAAGCGGCGGCGCCCAGACCGATCTGATTGCGATTGAAGGCAAACGTGTAAACGAAGATCGCCGGCAGATCAGAGGAGAAGCCCGGCCCGCCTCCAGTAAGCGCCATTACCAGATCGAAGCTCTTGATGGCGATGTGGGCGAGAATAATCAGCGCACTGAAGAACACCGGCCGCA
Organism: Betaproteobacteria bacterium; assembly: GCA_031403365.1. Classification (GTDB taxonomy): domain Bacteria; phylum Pseudomonadota; class Gammaproteobacteria; order Burkholderiales; family JACQAP01; genus JACQAP01. Next base: position 37,337 of record JANNTE010000027.1, read on the forward strand.
GCGACGGGATGATGATGCGGATATAGATGCGCACCGGACCGGCGCCGTCCACCTGGGCAGCCTTGATGATGGAGTCGTCGACGCCGCGCAAGCCCGCCAGAAACAAGGCCATGACGAAGCCGGTTGACTGCCAGGCCCCGGCGATCACCACCGCATAGATCGACATGCCGGGCGTGACGATCCAGTCGAAGGTAAAGGTCTCGAAACCCCATTGACGCATCAGATGCTCGAAACCCAGGCCGGGATTCAGAATCCAGCGCCAGACGGTCCCGGTGACGATGAAGGAAAGCGCCATCGGGTAAAGATAAACCGCGCGCAGGAAACCTTCCGCGCGAACTCGCTGGTCGAGCAGGATCGCCATCAACAGGCCGGTTAGCATGCTCACGCCGATAAACAGGCTGGCGAACACGCCGAGATTGCCCAGAGCCGTCCACCAGCGTTCGTTATTAAACAGCGCGATGTATTGGACCAGTCCCGCGAATTCATAGCGCGGCAACAACCTGGATTCGGTTACCGATAGCCAGGCCGTCCAGAGAATGAAGCCGTAGACAAACAGAAGTGAACACAGCAGCGTCGGCCCCAGCACAATTTTCGGCAGGGCGGCTTCGACACGATCGCGCCAGCTTTCGCCAGGATGACGCTCCGCCGCGCCTGCAGCGAGTGACGTATTCACCTATGCCTCATCCGGACGGAGTCTGTAGCGGGGTTCGGGACGGCGGGTGCGCCGTCCCGGGTTTACGCTGTGCCTACATCTTCTTACCGGCCAGCGCCATTTTTTCCGCGGCGGCGGCAGGTGTCATTGCCGGGGTGTTGATGAAAGCGGTAATGACATCGAACATCGCGCCCTTGTTAGCCGGCGGCATCGCCATTTCATGCGCCCAACTCGGCACCAGTCCTCCGCTCTTGGCGGCGGAAGCAAACTCCGCTGCGGAGTCTTTCGCGCACTGATCGAATTTGTCCATGCTCATGCCCATGCGAACCGGAATCGAACCCTTGTTGAGGTTAAACACCTCCTGGAATTGCGGCTCCATGATGGCGGCAGCCAAATGGGCTTGCGCGGTTTTCGCGCCGGCATCCTTCTGCGCGAACATGATGAAACTGTCGATGTTGAAAGTAAACGCTCCCTTGGTGCCCGGTGCCGGCATGCAGATGTAGTCCTTGCCCGGCGATTTTTTCGCGGCAGTGAATTCACCCTTGGCCCAGTCGCCCATGAACTGCATGGCGGCCTTGCCGTTGATCACCATGGCCGTGGCCAGATTCCAGTCGCGGTTGGCGGCATCCTTGTCGATATATTTCTGCACCGTGCGCAGCGTTGTGAAGGCCTTGACCATGTTGGGGCTGTTTAACGCCTTCGAATCCAGGCCGACAAAGGCATCGCGATACCACTTCGCTCCGCCTACACCCAGCGCCACGGACTCGAACACCGTGGCGTCCTGCCAGGGCTGACCTCCGTGTGCGACAGCGATGAATCCAGCCTTCTGGATTTTCTCCGCCGCGGTTGCAAACTCGTCCCAAGTGGTCGGAATGCTGGCACCGGCTTTCTTGAATACATCAGGGTTCGCCCACATCCAGTTCACCCGATGCACATTGACTGGTACCGCCACGTAGTTGCCCTTGTATTTCATGACATCGCTCACAACCGGAGGCAGCAGGCTGTCCCACTTGCCAGCTTTGGCGGTGTCGTCCAGATTGGCGAGAACGCCCTCTCTCGCCCACTCTTGTATTCCCGGGCCCTTGACTTGCGCCGCAGTGGGTGGCTTGCCCGAAACGACGCGCGATTTGAGCACAGTCATCGCTGTTTCTCCACCGCCTCCGGCGACGGCGAAGTCTTTCCACTTGTCGCCTTTGCTCTCCAGAATTTTCTTCAGTTCGCCCACCGACTTGGCTTCGCCGCCCGAGGTCCACCAATGCAGGACCTCCACTTCGCCTGCCACTGCTGAACCGCCAAGCCCCAGCCCTAAAGCAAGGGCCGCCACAATCCTGCTTTTGCCTGTGAATTTTCTCATTTGCCACTCCTCCAGAAATTTATGGTCACTTCCAGTTTGTCATGCGCCCAGGCCGACCGACCGCTAACTGTGCCGCATGCAGGCCAAGAACGTATTGAAGTCTACAGAATAAGCTCGAATAGAGAGCAAGCGAATTGACCTGGATCAAGCCGACTTACTCGCGGGGCTGTCGTCCCGATCAGGAAAACAAGTAAAATCCACCGTATTCAAGGTCACTGGAGCGGTTCCATTATGACGATTCGCGTTGCAATCAACGGCTATGGTCGCATCGGCCGCAACATCCTGCGGGCGCACTACGAAGGCGGCAAAAAGCACGATCTTCAGATCGTCGCCATCAATGACCTGGGCGATGCCAATATCAATGCCCACCTCACCAAATATGACACCGCCCATGGAAAATTCCCCGGCACCGTGGCCGTGGAAGGCGACAGTCTGGTCGTCAACGGCGACAGGATCAAAGTCTGCGCGCAGCGTAACCCGGCAGAACTGCCCTGGAAGGCGCTCAATGTCGACGTGGTACTGGAGTGCACCGGATTGTTCACCAGCAAGGCCAAGGCCGGCGCGCATCTCACTGCCGGCGCAAAGAAAGTCATCATCTCCGCCCCTGGCGACAAGGATGTCGACGCGACCGTCGTGCAAGGCGTCAATCATGGGATTCTCAAAGCCTCGCATACGGTAATTTCAAACGCCAGTTGCACCACGAATTGCCTGGCACCGCTGGTCAAGGCGCTTCATGACCGCATAGGCGTGGTCAGCGGATTGATGACCACGATACATTCCTATACCAACGATCAGGTCCTGACCGATGTCTACCACACCGATCTTCGTCGCGCGCGTTCTGCGACCATGTCCATGATTCCGACCAAGACCGGTGCTGCTGCCGCAGTCGGGCTGGTGCTGCCGGAATTGAACGGCAAACTGGATGGTTACGCGATGCGCGTACCGACCATTAATGTCTCGATTGTCGATTTATGTTTTGTCGCCAGGCGCGCAACCAGCGTCGAGGAAGTCAACAACTCGGTCAGACAGGCCGCAGAGACCGACTTGAAGGGAATTCTCGAGTACAGCAAGGATCAATTGGTTTCGATCGACTTCAACCACAATCCGGCGTCGTCGATTTTCGACTCGACCCTGACCAAGGTTTCCGACGGCACCCTGGTCAAAGTCTGCTCCTGGTACGACAACGAGTGGGGTTTCAGCAATCGCATGCTCGACACCACGCTTGCGTTAATGAACGCGAAATAGCCGAAGTGTTTGATTACAGGGCACAGAGAGCACAGATTTGTCTCTGTGCCCTGTGCTTTCCGGAACCGGTAATCCTGTTGATCGAATTGACGCCATGACCATCCTGCGCATGACTGATCTCGAACTGCGTGGCAAGCGCGTGTTCATTCGTGCCGACCTCAATGTGCCACAGGACGAGGCTGGGAACATTACCGACGATGCCAGGATTCGCGCGTCCGTTCCCGCATTGCGTCAGGCACTCCAGGCCGGCGCCGCAGTCATGGTCACTTCACATCTGGGCCGGCCCACCGAAGGGGCGTTCAAACCCGCAGACTCGCTGGCACCGGTGGCGCGACGCATGTCCGAACTGCTCGGCATGTCGGTCCCGCTGAAGGCGAATTGGATCGATGGCGTCGACGTCAACCCGGGTCAGGTGGTGATGCTGGAAAATTGTCGCGTCAACAAAGGTGAAAAGAAGAACGACGAAGCGCTGGCCAAAAAAATGGCGGCGCTTTGCGATGTCTATGTGAATGATGCTTTCGGAACCGCGCACCGGGCCGAAGCAAGCACTCACGGCATCGCCAGGTTCGCACCGGTAGCCTGCGCCGGGCCGCTGATGATGGCTGAGCTCAATGCACTGGGCAAGGCGCTGCGGGAACCCAGACGCCCGCTAATTGCGATTGTCGCCGGCTCGAAAGTTTCCACCAAGCTCACCATTCTTGGCGAGCTGGCAAAAAAGGTGGATCAGTTAATCGTCGGCGGTGGTATTGCCAATACCTTCATGCTGGCCTCGGGCCTGCCCATTGGCAAATCGCTGGCAGAGCCCGAACTGGTCGGCGAAGCCAGGAACATCATGGCAATCATCAAAGCAAAAGGCGGCATCGTGCCGATCCCGCTGGACGTGGTTTGCGCCAAGACTTTTGCAGCGGACGCCCAAGCCACCGTGAAAGCGGCTCAGGATGTCGCGGCGGACGACCTGATTCTGGATATCGGGCCGAAGACCGCTGCCCAGCTCGCTGCCCAGCTCGGCAAGGCGGGAACCATTGTCTGGAACGGTCCGGTCGGGGTATTCGAATTCGATCGCTTCGGCGAGGGAACGAAGATTCTGGCACAGGCAATAGCCGGTTCTGCCGCATTCTCGATTGCCGGCGGAGGTGATACCGTTGCTGCCATTGCCAAGTACGGAATCACCGAAAAAATAAGCTACATTTCCACCGGCGGCGGTGCCTTTCTTGAGTTTCTGGAGGGTAAGAAACTGCCTGCCGTTGAAATTCTCGAAATCCGCGCCGCTGGCTGACAGTCCCCGGAACCCATATCAACCATGCAAAGAAGCACCAAAATCGTCGCAACACTTGGTCCGGCTTCAACGGACCGTGTGGTATTGACACGCATGATCGCCGCCGGAGTCGACGTCGTGCGCATGAATTTTTCCCATGGCACAGGCGAGGAACATCTTGCGCGCGCCGAGATGGTGCGCGAGGTCGCGCGTAGTCTTGAGCGCACTGTGGGCATCATGTGCGACTTGCAGGGGCCCAAGATCCGCATTGGCAAGTTCGAGGGCGGAAAAGTCACCTTGAACAACGGCGAACCCTTTACCCTGGATGCCGATTGCGCGATGGGCAATCAGCATCAGGTCGGACTCGACTACAAGGAACTGCCGCGTGATGTCACTGCAGGAGCCGTGCTGCTGCTCGATGACGGTCGATTGGTGCTCGACGTCCAGAAAGTCCAGGGCAACCGTATCATCACCACTGTTCGCGTCGGCGGCGTACTGTCGAACAACAAGGGGATCAACCGCCAGGGCGGAGGGTTGACCGCTCCGGCGCTGACTGCGAAGGACATGGAGGACATAAAGACTTCGGTCATCATGAAAGCCGATTTCCTGGCGGTTTCTTTCCCGAAAAGCGGGGCCGATATGTATATGGCCCGTGAACTGATGCGGGCCGCGGGCGGCAAATCGATGCTGATCGCGAAAATGGAACGCACCGAAGCCATCGTGGCGATGGACGAGATCCTGGATTCCTGCGACGGCATCATGGTCGCGCGCGGCGATCTCGCGGTGGAAGTCGGCGACGCGGCGGTGCCGGCACTGCAGAAACGCATGATTCGCCGGGCGCGCGAACGCAACAAGCACACCATTACCGCCACCCAGATGATGGAATCCATGATTTCGAGCCCGGTGCCGACCCGGGCAGAAGTATCGGATGTCGCCAATGCCGTACTGGATGGCACCGATGCAGTCATGTTGTCGGCGGAGACCGCGAGCGGGAAATTTCCGGTGGAAACCGTCGAGTCGATGGCGCGCATCTGCCTGGAGGCCGAGAAGTCCGACGATTTCACGCTTGACCGGGAATTCCTGAACCGGGTTTTTACGCGCGTCGACCAGTCCATCGCCATGGCAGCGTTGTTCACCGCCTATCACCTTAAAGTCAAGGCCATCGCGACACTGACGCAATCCGGTTCGACAGCGCTGTGGATTTCGCGGTTAAACTGCGGCGTGCCGATCTATGCGTTGACGCCGGAAATTTCCACGCGCTACCGCCTGAGTCTGTTCCGCGACGTCTATCCGTTGATGATCAAGTATATTGGCCACGACCGCGATCACCTGTTGCAGGAAGCAGAAGACCAGTTGATCGGTGCCGGGCTGGTGCAGAACGGCGATTTGATCGTGATTGCTTTCGGCGAGCCGATCGGATCTCCCGGCGGCACCAACACCATGAAAATAGTGAAGGTCGGCGAGAGCCGCAGGCCTTGACAGTGTTATCGCAAAACCTTTATCAGTTTGAAGCTCGAGCCGGAATTTCAGGGGCCATGCCAACCATGAATGGAGCCGTCGGGTTCAGGCATGGCGGGCCGGATATGGCCCGGAGTCCCGGTTTGAACATCATCGGCCTTGCCGCAACCGTAGCAGGCTGCCACAGAGTGACGCTGAAGGTGGTTAAAGTAAGGCGCGCCCTGGCCGGCCTTTGCTACAACTTGGGCGAATTGCTCCGGCACTTTCGGTCTTCGGAGGCGGTTGTCCGTATCGTAAAGCGCGAAAAACCGCAATCGCGCCGGTAACTGGCGGCCAGAGCTTGAGCACACGCGCCTCATTGAAACGACAGAAACCCCGTCCGCTGGTCGGGGTTGTCATGGGCAGCGACAGCGACTGGGCTGTCATGCAGCATGCGGCACAGATGCTCGACATGTTTTCCGTACCCTACGAAGCGAAGGTGGTGTCGGCGCATCGCACGCCGGATACCATGTTCGACTACGCTGAACAGGCTGCAGTGCGCGGCTTGCGTTGCATCATCGCCGGAGCCGGCGGTTCGGCGCATCTGCCGGGCATGATTGCATCCAAGACCGCGGTTCCGGTATTGGGTGTTCCGGTCATTTCAAGGGCATTGCAGGGCCTCGACTCGCTGTTGTCCATCGTGCAGATGCCGCGCGGCATTCCGGTTGCAACCTTTGCCATCGGCGAAGCGGGCGCGGCAAACGCCGGGCTGTTTGCCATCGCGCTGCTCGCGGCCCAGGATCCGGCGCTTGCCGCAAGGCTGGTGAATTACCGTCGCGAGTTGTCCGCGAAAGTGAAGGCAATGAAACTTCCGCCTGCACCATCGACCGGCAAACCGCCAGCGCGATCGAAAAAATGATTGCTCCGGGTTCCTGGCTGGGACTGCTTGGTGGCGGCCAGCTTGGCCGAATGTTCACCATGGCCGCGCAAAGCATGGGCTATAAGGTCATGGTGCTCGACCCGGGCGCCCACAGTCCGGCCGGCAGCGTGGCCGACGATCACCTGCGGGCCGACTATCTCGACCGGGGCGCGTTACGGGAAATGGCATCGCGCTGTGCGGCGGTCACGACCGAGTTTGAGAACGTTCCGGCCGAGAGCCTCGCGTTTCTGGCTAAGGACGTGGTCGTCAGCCCGGCGGCTGCCGCGGTTGCCGTGGCGCAGGATCGAATTCGTGAGAAGACCTTCCTCCGCGAGGGCGGTGCCGCTGTCGCGCCGTTTGCCGTGATCAACAATGAGCATGATCTGCGTGATGCGCGCCTGCTGGCGCTTCTGCCCGGCATCCTCAAGATCGCGCGCCTCGGTTACGACGGCAAGGGGCAGGTGCGTGTGGCGACGCCGGAGGATTTACGCGGCGCGTTCGCCGATCTTGGCAACCGCCCTTGTGTGCTGGAAAAATTCCTCGATCTGGAACGCGAGATTTCCGTGGTAGTCGCACGCGGGTTCGATAACAGCGTGGCCACCTTTCCGGTTTCGGAAAACCAGCACGCCGGCGGTATTCTTGACCTCAGCATGATCCCCGCCCGGGTTTCACTGCAACTTGTTGAGGCCGCTCGCAGCGTGACGATCGAAGTTGCGCAACGCCTCGATTACCGGGGCGTGCTCTGCGTCGAATTCTTCGTGCTGCGCGACGGCCAGCTGATGGTAAATGAAATCGCGCCGCGCCCGCACAACAGCGGGCATTACAGTATCGATGCCTGCGTGACTTCGCAGTTTGAACAACAGGTGCGCGTGCTTTGCGGCCTGCCGCTGGGCGATACCGCGGCACACTGCCCTTCGGTCATGGTCAACCTTTTGGGCGAGATGTGGGCCGCCGGCGAGCCGCGTTGGGAACATGTGCTGCGTCATCCCCGCGCCAAACTTCATCTTTACGGCAAGACTGGAGCCAAACCCGGCCGCAAAATGGGACATTTCACCGTGCTTGCGGACAACGTCGAGCAAGCACTCGCAGCGGCAACCCTGATCAAGGCTGACTTGCTGGCGGATGTGCGGGCCGCGCGCTCCGCGAGCGCTGCATAGATCTGGAGATAATCTGGCGTGGAACAACTCCCATCCGTCCTTGAAACCAGCCTCAAATCGCTGAAGTTCCTTCATCGCGGCAAGGTACGAGACATCTATGCCGTGGACGCCGAGCGCCTGTTGATTGTTCAGACTGACCGCCTTTCCGCCTTTGATGTCATCCTGCCCGACCCGATACCCGGAAAAGGGCGCGTGCTGACCGCCATGTCCAATTTCTGGTTCCGCAAATTGCGGCATGTGATTGCGAACCATCTGCTGGACGAGGCCCCGGAGTCCTTGGTTGCTCCTGAAGAGCGGGAACAAGTTGCAGGCAGGGCGTTCGTGGTCCGCAAGCTCAAGCCGTTGCCCATCGAGGCCATCGTGCGCGGTTACGTTGCCGGCTCCGGATGGAAGGACTATCAGAAAACCGGAATGATCTGCGGGATCGTACTGCCACCCGGTCTTCAGGAAGCGCAACAGTTGTCGCAACCGCTGTTTACCCCGTCGACAAAGGCGGCGATGGGCAGTCACGACGAGAATATTTCCTTTGCGGAAATGGAGAAAATCATGGATCCCTTGCTCGCCGCCCAGGTGCGCGACAAGACGATTCAGCTCTATTGCGAAGCTGCAGCTTACGCGGCGACTCGTGGCATCATCATCGCCGATACCAAATTCGAGTTCGGTCAGGATCAGGCTGGCAAACTGTATCTGATCGACGAAGCGCTGACGCCCGATTCGTCGCGCTTCTGGCCCAGCGAGCACTATCGCGCCGGCAGCAATCCGCCTTCATTTGACAAACAGTTTGTGCGCGACTGGCTGGAGGCCCAGAAGTGGGACAAGCGTCCACCGGCACCGGTATTGCCTGCCGAAGTATTGCGCAAAACTGCCGAAAAATATGAAGAAGCGCTAAGACTTCTGACCGCGTGACTTCGTGCCACCGATGGCAAGACCTCCAGACGCATGACCTTCCTGAGAATCCCCCGTTTCTAATCAAGTGACAATTGATCGCGAAACAGAAATTGCGGCACAGATCCTGCGCGACGGCGGGCTGGTGGCGTTTCCCACGGAAACGGTTTACGGACTCGGTGCCGATGCCTCAAATCCGGCGGCGGTGCGAAAAATATTTGTCGCCAAACGACGACCTTCCGACCATCCGGTCATCGTGCATATCGCTGACGCAAGCGAATTGAAGCACTGGGCGGCGCAGGTACCGAATGCCGCCTGGGTGCTTGCGGAGAAATTCTGGCCTGGGCCGCTGACCCTGGTGTTGAAGCGCGCCGGGCACGTCAGCGATCTCATTACCGGCGGGCAGGATACGGTGGCTGTGCGGGTACCTTCGCATCCCCTTGCCAGGCAACTGCTGAAAGCATTCGGCGGCGGGATCGCGGCGCCCTCGGCCAACTCATATGGGCGGCTTTCGCCCACCACTGCGCAACATGTGGTCGAAGAGCTTGGTGATGCAGTTGATCTTGTGCTCGACGGCGGCCCATGTGCCGTCGGCATAGAGTCGACCATAGTTGATTTGTCTGGCGCTCAACCCTCGATACTGCGTCCGGGCGAGATCAGCGCCGCTCAGATTGAACAGGCTCTCTCGGTGACGCTGGGGGTACTCAGTACGGAGTCGCCCAGGGTGCCCGGGGCTCTGGCCACGCATTATGCGCCGCGCACCGCGCTCGCCCTGATCCATGACCAGGACGTCGAGAGCTTTGTAGAAGGACGGGCGCCCGGCGTCGCCGTCGCCGTGCTGGCAAGACGGAGCCGGCCGCGAAACTCCCGGGCGGCGCTTTGGCAGGTGGCCCCGCAATCAGCGAGCGAATATGCGCAACATTTGTATGCTCTGCTGCGCCGGATGGACAGCGCGGGATGCGCGCTTATTGTTGTAGAATCGCCGCCCGACCTGCCGGACTGGGCGGCGGTGCGGGATCGTCTTCAGCGTGCCGCAGCCGCAGCCACTGCGCACGCGCAGATTGTGCCCTCAGGCGTGCCAAAGCGCTCTACCGGGAATTGACCAGCCAGCGGGTATTTTGCCTGTGCCCCGGGAATGCATTCGAGGCATGGATCTTGCCATGAGTTAATTGCCGTGCGACCTACTTTTCGAAATTTCGTCAAAGGCGGAGAAATGCAAACGCTGAACATTGCGGCAACTGTCGCCCTTTTGTGTATGGCAGCCGCTTCTGCTGCCGGCGAGTTCCGACAGCCGTACTATTACTTCCAGACCAGTCTTGCCACGACCCACTTCAACCCCAAACCGGATCACGTCAACGATCAGGGCTTGATCAACGTGGAGCGCCGCAGTGGCGCCGGGAATATCATAGGCGGCGCGTATTTTCTCAATTCCTTTGGCCAGCCTTCCCAATACGTTTATCTTGGCAAGCTGTTTTGGGTGCCGTATACCAGCGAGACGATCTACGCCAAGTTCACGGGCGGATTGCTGCACGGTTACCGGGGCGAGTACCAGGATCAAGTGCCGTTCAACAAATACGGAGTCGCGCCGGCCATCCTGCCGTCGATCGGTTTTCAGTCGCGTACGCTTGGCGGAGAACTGGTGGTTTTTGGCACCGCGGGAGCGATGCTTACTCTTGGTTTTAAATTCTGAGGCTCCTAGTTACGCAGACGAGCCAACTCGTCCTCGCCCAGCGGCCGGTGACCTTTTACCCGCAAGCTGGAGTTCCACTCCGCGGCGAAATCGCGTTCAAGCGCGGCGTTCAGCGTACCGGTCACCAACATCGCAATAAGCGCACCGCATCCGGCGAGCGCCATGTCCTTATGCGCATCCCACACGTCGCCCTGGGTGCCGAGAAATGCCTGTCCCAGATCGCCACCGAAAAAAACCGCCGCACCCCATTCGATCAATTCATACAGCATCGAAGTGGAAAGAGTGATATCCAGTGGAAAAAAATAGCCCCAGAACCCGCGCAGCTGGGCTACGCGCAAAAACACCTCCCGCACCGGATAGGCGAGAAGCAACCCGTAGCTGAAGTGCATCACGCGATCGAAGTTGTTGCGCTCCCAACCGAGCCATTCGTTGAGCGAACCGCCGGTGAGGGTCCGGAAGCCTTCGTCATAGGGAACCAGCGAGTAGGTGTAGTGCGCTCCGATCAGATGCAGCGACAGGAACACGTAAATGAGGAAATAGGAAAGGCGCGACAACGTCAGTTTGCGATAGGTGCCGGCCATGAACCCGACCAATACGACCACCAGCGCGTTTTCGAGCAACCAGTCTTTGCGATCGTGTGGCGAGATGGCGAGGACAATGAATTCGATGGCGAACAAAACGCCAAGCAACAGCAAAAACCCGCGGTGCGGGAGTTTCAGCAACACCGGTTATCGAGACGCCAGCATCACTGCCGGTTGCGCTGCATCAGCGCCGGCCAGATATTCGAGCGCGGCAGCAACGCCTTGGCGGCGCACCGGCACCCCGGCGAGGCTCAAGCCCATTTCCACGCCACACAGCGTCCCGGCGAGCATGAGGTCGTTGAAGTCACCGAGATGACCGATGCGAAACACCCTGCCCTGCATTTTGCCCAGACCCGCACCAAGCGACATGTCGAAGCGCTCAAGCACGATGGCGCGCAACTTGTCGGCATCGTGCCCGGCCGGGAGCAGAACTGCGGTCAGTGAACCGCTGTATTCCGCCGGATTGGAGCAAAGGACATCCAATCCCCAGGCACGCACCGCGCGGCGCGTGGCTTCGCCGTGGCGGACGTGTCGTGCGAACACGTTTTCGAGACCTTCTTCCCGCAACATGTGCAGGGCTTCGCGCAGCCCGTAGAGCAGATTGGTTGCCGGTGTGTAGGGAAAGAATCCGGTGCGATTCGGTCCCAGCATCTCGTCCCAGCTCCAGTAGGAACGCGGCAGCGCTGCTGTTTTTGAAGCGGCCAGCGCCCTGGCGCTGACTGCGTTGAAGGACAGGCCCGGTGGCAGCATCAAGCCCTTTTGCGATCCGGCCACGGTGACATCGACACCCCATTCGTCATGACGATAATCAATCGAGGCCAGCGAAGATATGGTGTCCACCATCAGCAGCGCGGGATGCGCGGCCCGGTCCATCGCCTGGCGCACCGGCGCTATGCGGCTCACGACCCCGGTGGAAGTTTCATTGTGTACGACGCATACGGCTTTGATGGCGTGGCTTCGATCTTCCACCAGTTTCTGTTCGATCACGGCGGCATCGACGCCGTGACGCCAGTCACCCGCAATGAAGTCCACGTTGAGTCCGAGACGGGTTGCCAGCTTCTCCCACAAGGTCGCGAACTGGCCGGTCTCGGCCATCAACACGCGATCGCCTGGCGACAGTGTATTGACCAGTGCGGCCTCCCAAGCCCCGGTGCCCGAGGCCGGATAAATGACCACATCCCCGCGCGTTCTGAATATCTGCTTCATCCCATCGAGCACTTCACGCCCGAGCGCGGCAAATTCCGCGCTGCGATGATCGATGGTGGGCCGGTCGATCGCCCGCAATACGCGATCGGGAACATTGGTCGGACCGGGAATCTGGAGAAAATGCCGCCCGCTGCGATGGCTCATCGATACACCCTGAAGTAAGCTTCGAGCCTACTCACTTTTCTCCCAGTGCTCAAGCTGTGCCCACAGCCACGCGGTATCATTCGTACTTGTTGCTGCCGCCAGAGTCCAAATCGTTCGTGAATGCGTCCGCCATCCCGATTCGCGTAGTCCAGGGTCCGCCGGCTGCCAGTGAGCTGGAACGGCGCTTGCGGCGCGAAGTGGATGGCGAAGTGCTGTTTGATGTTTTTTCGCGGGGCCGCTATAGCACCGATGCTTCGATCTACCAGATCGAACCTCTGGGAGCCGTCGTTCCACGCAACGAAGAAGCGGCGCGTATTGCGCTGCAAGTAGCGGCGGAGCTGGGGGTACCAATCCTGCCGCGCGGGGCCGGCACGTCGCAATGCGGCCAGAGCGTGGGCGCGGCGCTGATTGTCGATTGCACAAAGTATCTCAATGAAGTCATCCATGTGGATTTCGACAAGCGCGAAGCCATCGTGCAGCCCGGCGTTGTTCTGGACCATCTGAATGCCGGGCTGCGCGCGCGCAAGCTGTGGTTTCCGGTGGATGTGTCGACCTCCGCGCAGGCGACCATCGGCGGCATGGCCGGCAACAATTCCTGCGGTGCACGCTCCATTCGCTACGGCAACATGGTGCATAACGTGCTCGGTATCGACGCTTGGCTCGCAAGCGGAGACGAGTTCCATTTCGGCGCCAGCAGCGAGCTGGCCAGCGCTCCGGCGGCGTATCGCGCGCTGGTGGAAAAAATTCACGCCGTCGTGCGGCGCGAAGCGGGCGAGATCGACGCGCGCTGGCCCAGGGTGTTGCGCCGGGTGCAGGGCTATAACCTGGACATGATTCAACCCGACAGCGCGGCGCAGCCGCTGGTTCATAATCTCGCGCACCTGCTGGTCGGATCGGAAGGCACGCTGGCGTTCTCGAAACGCATCACTTTGAAGCTCGCGCCGATGCCCGCGCACAAGGTGCTCGGTGTGGTGCATTTCGCCAGTTTTCATCAGGCCATGGATCTGACCCGGCATATCGTTACGCTCGATCCCTCCGCGGTCGAACTGGTTGACCGCACCATGATCGATCTGGCGCGCGGCAACGCCGCGTTCGCGCCCATCGTGGCACGCTTTCTCAAGGGCGAACCGGAGGCTATTTTGCTGGTGGAATTCGCCGGTGAAGACAAAGCCGAGCAAAGCGCGCAACTTCAGCGCCTGTCGCAGATGATGGGTGATCTGGGCAATCCTGATTCCGTGGTGGAAGTAAGCGACGCGGCACTGCAACGCGAAATCTGGGAAGTGCGCAAAGCCGGACTCAACATCATGATGTCGATGAAAGGCGACGGCAAGCCAGTGTCCTTCATCGAGGATTGCGCCGTGCCGCTGGAACATCTCGCCGAATACACCCAACGCCTGTCGCAGGTGTTTGAGAAACACGGCACGCGCGGCACCTGGTATGCGCATGCCTCGGTGGGCACGCTGCATGTGCGTCCGATACTTGACATGCGCCGTGACGGGGCGGAAAAAATGCGCGCCATCGCCGAAGAAGCCTGCGCCCTGGTGCGCGAGTTCAAGGGCGCTTTCTCCGGCGAACACGGGGACGGCCTGGTGCGTTCGGAGTGGATCGAACCGATGCTTGGCCGGCGTCTGACCGGGGCGCTGGCGGAGGTCAAAGCCTTGCTGGACCCGAAAGGCCTGATGAATCCCGGCAAAATCGTGAAGCCTTCGCGCATGGATGATCGCAGTCTTTTTCGCTACCAGCCGGGTTATCGGGCGCAGCCAATGGTCACCGCGCTCGACTGGTCGGCATGGGGCGGCTTCGCGCCGGCGGTGGAAATGTGCAACAACAACGGCCACTGCCGCAAGTTTGATGCGGGCACCATGTGTCCTTCGTTTCGCGCCACCGGTGACGAGCAGCATCTGACGCGAGGGCGCGCCAATACCCTGCGGCTTGCCATTTCCGGCCAGCTTGGCGCGGACGCGCTGACCTCCGATGCCATGCGGGACACGATGGCGCTTTGCGTGAGTTGCAAGGGTTGCCGGCGCGAATGCCCGACCGGGGTGGACATGGCGCGCATGAAAATCGAGTTCCAGCACCAGTACGGCAAACGCCACGGTTTGTCGTTGCGGCAGAAACTGTTCGCCTATCTGCCGCGATATGCGGGCACGGCCGCTAAATTCGCGCCGCTGCTCAATCTGCGTGATGTCCTTCCCGGCGCAGCCTGGCTGTCGGAAAAATGGCTGGGTTTGAGCGCCCGGCGCAGCCTGCCGCGCTGGTCGCGGCGGCCGTTCGTTGCCGCGGCAAGCGCGTCGCATTCGGAGCGCAAGGTCGCCTTGTTCATTGACACCTTCTCGCGCTGGTTCGAACCGGACAATGCGCGGGCGGCGGTGCAGGTTCTGGAAGCGGCCGGCTACGGCGTCGAAATCGCCGCGCCCGTGAATGGAGGCCGGCCGTTGTGCTGTGGCCGTACTTTCCTGGCTGCGGGACTGGTTGAAGAGGCCAGAATCGAGGCGCGGCGTTTGCTTGAAGCTCTACGGCCTTTTGCGCAGCAGGGTATCCCGGTCATCGGCCTCGAGCCCGCATGCCTGCTGACGTTACGCGACGAGTTTCAGGCCATGAATCTCGGCAATGACGCGGTCGAAGTGGCAGGCAAGGCCGTGTTGTTCGAGGAATTCCTCGCCGCGCAAGCACAGACCGGCGCTTTGAAACTGAACCTCGCGCCGCTCGCGGCAGTCGGCGCTCTGCTGCATGGCCACTGTCATCAGAAAGCTTTTGATGTGATGCCGGCGGTGCGCCGGGTGCTCGACCTGATCCCCGGATTGAAAGTGGACAGCGTTGAATCGAGTTGTTGCGGCATGGCCGGCAGCTTCGGTTATGAGGCCGAGCATTTCGACATCAGCATGCGCATGGCAGAACTCGCCCTGCTTCCGGCGCTCAGGAACGCAAATCCCGGAACCCTCGTCATTGCGGACGGTACCAGTTGCCGTCATCAGATCCATGATGGCGCCGGTCGTGACGCGCTGCATGTTGCGCGTGTTTTGCAAATGGCACTGAAAAAATGAGCGAACAAATCGACAACCGGGGCCATTGCGAGTGAACGCTGAATTCAGAAGGTTCGTGTTCTATTTCCTGCCCCTGCTGGCTAATATCGGCCTCGCCATCTACGTGACGTGGCAGCTCAATCTGATACCGTATTTTCAGCGAGAGGGAGAGTTTCGGATTTTCGCCATCGTCTACGCGATCGGCGGCCTGATTGTTGCGTCGTCGGGCATTACTGCATTTCTGCACTTCATCGCCAATCAAAAAGGCCCGCAGGCCTTGTTCGTGCTGTCCCTGGTCAACACCATCATACCCACCGTGCTGCTGCTCACGCTGCTGCGCTTCAACTAGCAAAACAAGAAGGAAAAAACATGGCGGAATCGAAATGGAAGTACCACGGCGTTCGTGTCGTCAAAGCCTCTGAGCTCGATACCAATACCGCGCAGACACCGGGCATGAATCGCGCTGCGGCCATTACCCATGCGCGTTGTGGCGCCGAAAAACTGTGGGCGGGAACGGTGGTGATTCATGCCAAAGCCAGGACGGGTGCCCATCATCACGGGCCGGTGGAAAGCGTTATCTATGTCGTCAGCGGCAGGGCGCGCATGCGCTGGGGCGATCAACTGGAATTTGTCGCGGAGGCCGGACCGGGGGACTTTATCCATGTGCCGCCGTTCGTGCCACATCAGGAAATCAATGCATCGGAGACGGAAGCGCTGTCCTGCGTGCTGGTGCGCTCAGGTCAGGAACCGGTGGTGGTGAATCTCGATATTCCGGTCGTGGAAAAACCGGCGCAAGTGCACTGGGTGGATAACATCCATCCCGCACCCGAATAAGGTTCCCGGGCATTTGACCGGTCAGTGAATCTCCGGTTCGGCGATGGGTGCCGTACCCTCCAGAAAATCGAAGTCGCAGCCCTTGTCGGCCTGCGACACATGCTGCGAAAACAGGCGCCCATAGCCACGCTCGTATTTTCGCGCTTTCGGTTTCCAGTCTGCGCGCCGTTTCGCGAGTTCCTGGTCGCTGATTTTCAGTTTTAGTGTTCTGCCCGGCACATCGAGTTCGATGATGTCGCCGGTTTTCACCAGCGCGAGCGGACCGCCGATCCACGACTCCGGCGCCACATGCAGCACGCAGGTGCCATAACTGGTGCCGCTCATGCGCGCGTCTGATATGCGCACCATGTCGCGCACGCCCTGCTTGAGCAGCTTCTTCGGGATCGGCAGCATGCCCCACTCCGGCATGCCCGGTCCGCCCAACGGACCGGCATTGCGCAGCACCAGCACCGAGTTCGCGTCCACATCCAGATTCGGATCATCCATGCGCGCGGCCATGTCGTTGTAGTCATCGAACACCATCGCGCGACCGGCGTGCTGGAGCAATTTCGGATCGGCAGCGGTGGATTTGATTACCGCGCCGTCCGGCGCCAGATTTCCGCGCAACACAATCAGCCCGCCTTCCGGCTGCATCGGATGGTCTGGTGTGCGAATCACATCGGCGTTATGGATTTTCGCACCGGCGATGTTCTCACCCAGCGTTTTGCCGGTACAGGTGAGTTCCTCAACATCGAGCAAGTGGCGCATGCCTTCCAGCATCCCGGACAATCCCCCGGCGTAGTAGAAATCTTCCATCAGGTATTTGCCGGATGGGCGCATGTTCACCAGATAAGGCGTGCGCTGGCCGATTTCCTCGAAGCGCTCCAGCGCGATCGTGATCCCTGCACGCCCGGCCATGGCGATCACATGTATCAGCCCGTTGGTGGACCCGCCGAGCGCCATCAGCACCTTGATGGCGTTGTCAAAGGATTGCGCAGTGAGCATGTCGCGCGGCTTCAAATCCTCCCAGACCATATCCACGATGCGCCGTCCGGTGAACTCCGCCATGCGGCTGTGATTGGAATCCACCGCAGGAATGGTCGATGCATTGGGCAGGCTGAAGCCGAGCACCTCCGCCACGCCGGTCATGGTCGAGGCCGTGCCCATGGTCATGCAGGTGCCAGCGGAGCGCGCGATGCCTTCCTCAATCTGCGTCCAGTCGCTCGCGCTGATGTTGCCCACGCGCAGTTCGTCCCAGTATTTCCACACATCCGAACCCGAGCCCAGGGTTTTGCCCTGCCAGTTGCCGCGCAACATCGGCCCCGCCGGCATGAAGATCGCCGGCAGGTTCATACTGATCACACCCATCAGCAAGCCCGGCGCGGTCTTGTCGCAACCGCCCATCAGCACGCAGCCATCCACGGGATAGGAGCGCAGCAACTCCTCGGTTTCCATGGCGAGGAAATTGCGGTACATCATGGTGGTCGGCTTCTGGAACACTTCCGCGAGCGCAATGGCCGGCATCTCCAGCGGATATCCGCCCGCCTGCCATACGCCGCGCTTGACCTCTTCCGCGCGTTGCCGGAAGTGCGAGTGACAATTGTTGATGTCGCTCCAGGTATTGATGATGGCAATGACCGGCTTGCCCTTGTAGTCCTGGTGCGAGTGGCCCATTTGCAGGGTACGCGAGCGGTGCCCGAACGAGCGCAGATCCTGGGCACCGTACCAGCGATGACTGCGCAGTTCTTCGGGCTTCTTTTTCTTGGCCATGGTTTGTCTTTACGGCGTTCGTTCGATGGATGAAAGCGTAGCGCGCGCGATGACTCGCGATGGTTGAGCTCTTTCGCCGCCGCCCGGCAAGAAAGATTCCTGGCCTAGCCCTTCTTCTTGTGGAATTCTTCCCAGGCTTTCTGGAAGCTCGATTGCATGGTATCCCACGCGCTTTCCGCGCCTTTGCTCACTTCCATCCACGCGGACTGGCTGGCTTCGCGGGTTTCGTTCAGGCGTTTAACGGCCTCGTCGCGCTGGTGCTCCAGCGCCTTGATTTTGGTTTCGTATTGCGCTTTCACGTTGGTCTGGACTTTCTGTACTTCGCCTTCCCATTTGCCGAGTTTTGCATTCCATTCGTCGATCTGTTTTTTCATCTGCTCCACATACTGCTCGCGTGTCATCATGATTGCGTCTCCTGGTCGTAGTGTGGTTCTTGAGTTTACGCCTCCGAAAATTATCTCGCGTCGGAACCGAACTTCTATTCAACCGTCAGCACGATACCCAATCCGCCCACCGCAAGAGGGTGAACGATGCGCAAGGTAACGGCCTGCATGATTTTCTCGAACCCGTCTTCCGATTGCGATACGGTCTGGTGCGAAGCGGCGTGTACCGTCACCGGATGATCCATCGTCAGTACGACTTTGCCGCCCAGCACTCCGTCTTCGAGAGTCAACCGGCTGATTTGTTCCCAGCTGAAAGCCTGCCCGAAACCACCGGGTACTTCGCCGTTGACGACATAGCGGCCCATAAAGCCATCGCAACTCGGCATGGCGAGGTTGATCTCGGTTTCAACCGGCGTTGACCCATTTTCCAGCCGATACTCCACGCTCAAAGCGTTGCTTTTCAGCGATATTTTCTTGATCAGACCCGGTCCCGCGAGTTCGACGGCGTTTGCGCCAGTCGTGCGCACCGCGTAGCTCAGCGGTTGCGCCTGCCCTGCCAGGCGGTCAAGGAAAAGAGCGCGGGGATAGGCGTCGGCGGCCATATCGGCGGCGGAAACCGGATGCTTGAAGTTGACGCGATCATGCGCGGAGGCGATGCCGCCCCCGGAACGATCGCCGCTGCCGCCTTCGCGGATTTTGCGGTGGTAATGTTCCGTACGTCGCACCAGCGTGTCGCCGAAATTGTGGCGCAGGGCATAGCAATCCAGCTCGTGCACTGCGCCAAAGCCATCGTCGCGGATCACGGCTTGCATTTTGCGATTGGTGAGGAAAATTTCGTTGTGGCCATCGAAGTCCAGATCGCGCACGACCTGCGCGCGCGGGATCGCTGCGTCAAGCAGGGCCTCGAGTTCGATGATCGCATTCCACACTGCGCGGCGCAGATGCGGCAGGTAGATGCCGCCGAACAAGCCATGCCAGTAAGCGTCGTTCGCCTGTGTCAGGTGCACCAGCTCCCGCATGCGCCGGGTTGCTTTCTTGCCCAGTGCGGCGACGCGGCCGGACACCTCCAGCATGCGTTTGTGCATCCAGTTGGACTCGGCATAACGCGAGATGAAGTTGCGCCAGATGCCCCCGCGCAGGAAGGGTTTGGTCTGTTCAAAGCGCTGGTGGTCTTTTTCCCGTTTGACCAGCTCGGCGAATACGTCGGCGCGGTCGGCATCGAGCGTCCATTCGTTCATTTCGATGTAAGAAGTCGCGGGCAGGTAAACAACACCGCGCGGCCGCTGCCTCGATTCGAAGTCGCGATACAGCGCGGGTTCTATCGCCGGCGAGGCCAGCACGCCCTCGATGAATTGCTTGAGCCAGTGTTTCTCGTATACCCACTCGTAAGTTTCCGGCCAGATGCCAAACTTCTCGATGTCGTCGAAGTAGACCGCTGCTGCCGTGCCGTCTTCGGTGGCCAGCGATTCAAGGTACTGGATGGTTTCGGGCGCGGTGGAAAACGGAATCCGGTAGCGCAGCGCTTCCGAGATCGGGAACAAATCCAGGCGCACGCCGCCCTCTTCGGTGCTGAAGTAGCCGGTCAGATCCGCATTGCGTTTGCCGGCGCAGAGGAAATGGTAATCATCCACGGTGACATAGCGTATGCCGGACTCGGCCAGCGACGGCGCCACCGCGGATTCCCATACTCGCTCGGTGAGCCACGCGCCGCTCGGACGCTGGCCGAACGCGACCTCGATGCGATCCGACAAGGCTTTCAACTGAGTGCGCCGATCGCGCTCCGGGATGGACGCCAGAACCGGCTCGGTATCGCCACCGCCGAACATCTCGACCTGGCCGCGCGTCACCATCTCACGCAGCTTCGCCATGTCCGCCGGGAAATGTTCAATCAGATAGCCCAGCAGCCAGCCGCTGAAGTGCACCGAGAACTTGAAGTCGGGAAATTGATACAGGGTGTCCAGAAATGGTTTGTAGCATCGCGCATGCGCATCGTCGATCACATGCTCGAAATTGCCGGCAGGCTGGTGCGCATGCACACCGAACAACAGTGAAATTTTCTTGGTCATCAGGACGCGCGGCGCATGGCATTGACGGCTTCGGAGTGTTCAAGGCCACGGCTGACCGGTATAGCCAGATCGGCGGGCGGGGGCAGCTTCAGCAAGGCATACAGGTGCGCGAGCTTCTCCCGGTAAAGTTTGTCAAACGCCATCACCGATTCCGCGGGATTATAGTCGCCGAACCACCAGCACCAGTCGGAGGCTTCGCAATCGCCGAGCTGGCGC
This sequence comes from Betaproteobacteria bacterium, assembly GCA_031403365.1. Taxonomy (GTDB): domain Bacteria; phylum Pseudomonadota; class Gammaproteobacteria; order Burkholderiales; family JACQAP01; genus JACQAP01. Next base: position 58,133 of record JANNTE010000027.1, read on the forward strand.
GTGGCCAGTTCTATTTCCCGGCTGCTCAGTTGACCGCTCGCGATCACGGAATCGAAGCTGCGCTTGGCGGCGCACAGCAGATCCCAGGCGCGGTTCTTGTCGTGACTGCCGATCCAGGTGGCGAGATTGCCGTATACCCAGCTTCCGGCCACCAGCACGGGCAGCGCCGTGGCATCGCGTTTTTCATCGAGCAACAGCGCGAAAGTCGTGGTCGCGATGAGCGGATGTTGTTCCAGCATCGCATAGAGTTCGTCGAGGAAGTAGTAGCCGTTATAAGGGTAGTGCTCCCAGGCGTTTTCGCCATCGAGGATTACGCTGACGATGGGTCGCGCGCCGGAGTCGGCCTTGCCGGCAATGTCCTCGAGCGCGGCGACAAAATGCGCGGCCGCGTCGTTGCCGTGCCATTTCGCATATTCGAACCCGATGAGATCGGACAAACGATCGTCTCTGAAAAAGCAGGTGATGGCCGTATGATCGTGCGTAACGCGATAGGGCTTGAAAAGATAATCCTGACGTTCCTGCAAGCTGCCGCCGCCCTGCAAGCTGATGCCGCTCGCCAGCAGGCTATGGGCCAAAACGCCTTCGCCGCTGGCCATCCATTCGCTGCCGCCTTGCGCCAGCAGGGCGGCAAAGTCCTGCGACACTGCGCCCTCCGCCGGCCACATGCCACGCGGCGGCCGGCCGAAGCGCCGGACATGGCTGTGTCGCGCCGCCTCCGCCTGGGCGCGGATGCGCTCGTATCCACCGGGATAGTTCGCGGTCGCGGGCAGCGGTGCGCCCGGGGCCGCTTCGCGTGCGGCATCAAAGGAAATCAGCAACGGTCCGATCGGGTGGTATTCAGGCGTGGTGGTCAGTTCGATGCGCCCGGCTTCGAACAGCTTGCGGTAGCGCGGAATGACCTCGCGCACTTCACGCCCGATGATGCCGAGCAACTGCATCCGGTCGGCGTGCGAAAAGCCCTCTGCTTTGGCGATCAGCCCGGGCACGATGTCGTCGCGGCGTCGTACCGTCTCCCCCATCCACGAGATGTGATACCAGCTGAGCAGATCGCCGAAGTATTGCGCAGACAGATAGGCAGCTCCGGTTTCGCCATGGCTTTGAGCCATTCGATAGAACGCAAGCAACCGGCGGTATGCCGGGTAGGGTTCGATCAGCTTCTGATGGTTGGCCCGGAAGCAGGAATTCAAAATGAGATTGCGCTGTTCCAGGTCGAGTTGCTGAAAATCCGGCTGCGCAAGCAGGCGCAACAGCGGGTCGCGAAAGCGTCCGCTGGCGAATTGATCGGTGTAGTCCTCGATCTGATCGAGCAATACGGGCGTGAAGTTCAGCACCACGCGCATGCCCGGGTGCGCTTCGAGATGCGCGGCCATGTCGCTGTAGTCCTTGATGGCGTGCAAGTACACCCAAGGCTGCACGAAATCTCCGCTGGCGTGATCGCGGAAATCGGGCTGGTGCATATGCCACAGCAAAACCAGATCCAGCCTGGAATCGTTCATCGGGATACGCGGCGTCAGCGCTGATGCAGGATGTTCTGACCCAGCATTTCGGGCGTGATCAGCGTGATACCGCGCTCGGAAACATGAAAGCGGCGGCGATCTTCCTGCGCATCGAAGCCCGCGCTCAACCCTTCGGGCAGCACGCAACCTTTGTCCACCACTACGCGCCGCAGTTTCACATGCCGGTTAATGGTGACGTCGGGCAGGATCACTGATTCCTCAATGCTGCCGTAACTGTGCACCCGCACATTCGAAAACAGCAGTGATCGACGTATGGTTGTGCCGCTGATGAGGCAGCCGCCGGAGACAACCGAATCGATCGCACCGCCGCGCCGGCCCTCGTCGTCGAACACGAACTTGGCCGGCGGCAACTGTTCCTGGTGTGTCCAGATCGGCCATTCCCTGTCGTACATGTTCAGATCCGGCGTTACCCTCACCAGATCGATATTGGCCTCCCAATAGGCATCCACGGTACCCACATCGCGCCAGTAGGCCGGCTGGTCGCCCGAACCTACGCAACTGTCGTCGAAGCGTTGCGCGTATACGCGATAGCGCGGCACCAGGTGGGGAATGATGTCTTTGCCGAAATCGTGGCTGGAGCCGGGTGTGAGCGAGTCGCGGGCGAGTTGTTCGTACAAGAACCGCGCGTTAAAGACATAAATTCCCATGCTTGCAAGCGCCTGGTCCGGCTTGCCGGGTATGTGCGGCGGACTGGCCGGCTTCTCGACAAAATTGGTGACCCGCCAATCGTCGTTGATGCCCATCACCCCAAACGACGAGGCTTCCCCGAGCGGTACTTCCAGACAGGCCACCGTCATGTCGGCGTTCCTGGCGACATGGTAGGCCAGCAGCTTGCCGTAATCCATCTTGTAAATATGGTCGCCGGCCAGGATCAAGATGTAATCGGGCTCATAGGTGCGCAGGATATCGAGATTCTGGTAAACCGCGTCGGCGGTGCCGAGATACCAGTTTTCCTTCGCGGTGCGTTGCGAGGCCGGCAGAATGTCCACGAATTCCGCAAAGCGCCCGTCGAGAAAACTCCAGCCCCGCTGAAGGTGCCGGATAAGGCTGTGCGATTTGTATTGCGTGGCCACTCCGATGCGGCGAATGCCCGAGTTGACGCAGTTGGACATCGGGAAATCGATGATGCGGAACTTGCCGCCAAAAGGCACAGCCGGCTTGGCGCGCCAATCGGTCAGATTCTTCAAACGGCTGCCGCGCCCGCCCGCCAGCACCAGCGCGTAGGTGTTCTTGGTCAGTACGCTGACGAAGCGGACATTGGAGTCGTTGTCAGTCATGAAATCTTCCCGATGAATGCGCTGCGCCGTCGGTTCAACCCTCTGCAGCCCGGTCTATTCTGACCCCAACCCGTCGCCGCCGCAAATAGTGACCGCGCGCGCAAGGTGCTGCTTATAATGGCATAGCGCCATGCACAGCTAGAGTCCTGCGCGATTCCGTCCGTCCGGGCAATATGATGAAAACTCCGCAAATCTCCAGAGCCGACGACCTTGAAGCCCTGGTTGCAGCCCGCCACCACGACCCGTTTCGTGTGCTTGGGCTGCACCGCGATGATCGGGACTGGTCTTTGCACGTGTTCCGGCCTTATGCGGCGGGCGTATCGGTGCGCACCAAGTCCGGATTCGAGCCGATGAAGCGCATCCATGCTCAGGGGGTATTCGCCTGGCAGTCAAGCGTAGCGCCCGAGCAACCCGTAATGCTGCGCGTCAACGAAGCGGGACGGGAATTTGAAACCTTCGATCCCTATTCTTTCGCTCCGGCCATCGGCGCGGATGATTTGTATTTGTTCAACGAAGGTCGCCTGGAACAGGCGTATCGCGTACTCGGCAGTCATCCCATCGAGCGCGATGGCGTGCCCGGCGTGCGTTTTGCCTGCTGGGCACCGAATGCCGGGCGGGTCAGCGTCGTGGGCGAGTTCAATCGCTGGGACGGGCGCTCGCACCCGATGTCCGCGCATGGCTTGAGCGGCGTATGGGAATTGTTTATTCCCGGCATCGCGGATGGATCGCTGTACAAGTACGAGATTCGCAACCGCGCGAGCGGCGAAGTCTTTGTCAAAACCGATCCCTATGCGCGTTTTCATGAAGTGCGTCCCGGCACCGCCGCGCAGGTTGCCGGCAAAGACTATGCGTGGCGCGATGAGCCATGGATGAACGCCCGCGCCCGCTGGGACTGGCTGCATGCGCCGATCAACATCTATGAAGTGCACATCGGATCGTGGAAGCGCCATCCGGACGGGCGCTTTTATTCCTACAGCGAACTGGCGCAAAGCCTGATCCCGTATGTTGTGGACATGGGCTACACCCATATCGAGCTGTTGCCGGTGTCCGAACATCCGCTTGACGAATCCTGGGGCTACCAGACTACCGGCTACTTCGCAGTGACCAGCCGCTTTGGCACGCCCGAAGCCTTCAAGGGCTTTGTCGATGCCTGCCACCAGGCCGGGATCGGCGTCATTCTCGACTGGGTGCCGGCGCATTTTCCGACCGACGCATTTTCGCTCGCGCGCTTCGATGGCACCGCGCTCTATGAACACGAGGACCCGCGCCTGGGATTCCACCAGGATTGGGGCACGCATATCTTCAACTACGGGCGCAAGGAAGTGAAAAGCTTCCTGTTATCCAGTGCGCACTTCTGGCTCAAGGAGTGTCATCTGGACGGATTGCGCGTTGACGCCGTTGCCTCAATGCTCTACCTGGATTACTCGCGCAAGGCTGGTGAATGGATTCCGAACAAGTACGGCGGGCGCGAGAACCTGGATGCCATCGAATTGCTGCGCGAGCTGAACGTCATGGTGCATCGGGATTTTCCCGGCGCGCTGACCCTGGCCGAGGAGTCCACCGCCTGGCCGATGGTGTCGCGGCCGGTTTATGTCGGCGGCCTCGGGTTCTCGATGAAATGGAACATGGGCTGGATGAGTGACACGCTGGCGTATCTGGCCCACGATCCGGTGCATCGCCGTTTCCACCACAATCAGCTGACCTTTGGCCAGATTTACGCCTACAGCGAGAATTTTCTGCTGCCGCTCTCGCATGACGAAGTTGTGCATGGCAAAGGTTCACTGCTCGGCAAAATGCCGGGGGATGCCTGGCAGAAATTCGCAAATGTGCGCCTGCTGCTGGCCTATCAGTTCGTTGCCTGCGGCAAGAAGCTCGGGTTCATGGGCAACGAGTTTGCCCAGGGACGTGAGTGGCGTGCGGGCGGGGAACTCGACTGGGGTCTGCTCGGCATCGACTGGCATCGCGGTGTGCAAACCCTGATGCGCGATCTGTGCCGGCTCTATCGCGATGAGCCGGCATTGCACGAGCTGGATTTCGAGCCGGACGGTTTCCGCTGGATCGATTGCAACGACGCCGACCAGTCGGTGCTGTGTTTCGAACGCCTGGCCCGCGACGGATCATGCATCGTGGCGGTGCTCAACTTCACGCCGGTGCCGCGTCATGGTTATCGCGTGGGATTGCCCGGAAAAGGCGACTGGCGCGAAATTTTCAACAGCGACTCCGCCTTTTATGCCGGTTCGAATTCCGGCAATGCCGGGGCCATCGCCGCGCAGCCTTACCCGTGGATGGGTCAGGATCATTCGGCCGCGATCACCCTGCCGCCGCTGGGAGCGCTGATCCTGCGCTGCGACCGGTAAGACCCATGCCCGGAAAACTCAAAGTGCTGTTCGCGACTTCTGAAGTCGCGCCGATCATCAAGACCGGCGGGCTGGCCGATGTCAGCGCGGCTCTGCCGGTGGCACTGCATGCGCTCGGCGTCGATATGCGTCTGCTTGTGCCCGGCTATCCGCAGGTGATGAGCGCGCTCAAGACCCGCGCCCGTCTGGCGAACCTGCCCTCGCTGCCGGGCCTGCCACCGGCCAGCCTGCTCGTGTCAAAGCTGCCATCGGGTTTGCCTTTGCTGGTGATCGAATGCCCGATTTACCAGCGCAGTGGCGGTCCCTATCAGGATAGTTCCGCCACCGACTGGCCTGACAACGATCTGCGCTTCGGGCTGCTGTCGTATGTCGGCGCGTTGTTGTCCACGCCCGCCTCGCCTTTTGGCGCCTGGATACCTGAAATCGTTCACTGCAACGACTGGCAGACCGGGCTCACGCCCGCTTATCTGAATTACGTCAGCGGGCCGCGTGCGCGCACGGTCATGACCATTCACAATCTGGCCTATCAGGGCATTTTCCCGCCGCAAAGCGCGAACCGCCTGGGTCTGCCGCCGCAGGCCTTTGCCATCGACGGAGTGGAGTTCTATGGCAGTTTGTCTTTTCTAAAGGGCGGGCTGCAATTCGCCGACCGCATTACCACGGTAAGCCCCAACTATGCCCGGGAAATTCAGACTGAGCCGCTGGGCGCGGGCATGCACGGCCTGCTCGCACACCGCAAGCATGTCCTCACCGGCATACTCAACGGCATCGACGTCGATGCATGGGACCCTGAAACCGATCCCTACATAGAGCGCTACTACACCGCCTCGCGCCTGTCTGCGAAGCAGGACAACAAGCGCGCGCTGCAAGCGCGCATGGGATTGCGCGACGAAGCGCGCACACTGCTGCTGGGTGCGGTGAGCCGGTTCTCGGATCAGAAAGGCCTCGATGTGCTGGCCGACATCGCCGATGAACTGGTCAAACTGCCCGCGCAGCTTGTCGTGCTCGGCTCCGGCGATCCGGCTCTGCAAACCCGCTTTCTCGAGATTGCCAGGCGGCATGTGGGCGCGATGGCGGTGCAGATCGGATTCGATGAAGGGCTGTCGCATCAGATCGAAGCCGGTGTGGATCTGTTCGTGATGCCCTCGCGCTACGAGCCATGCGGGCTGAACCAGATGTACAGCCAGCGCTATGGCACGCCGCCACTGGTGCATGGCACCGGCGGTCTGCTCGATTCGGTGGTCGATTGTTCGCCGGCTACGCTGAAGGATCACACCGCAAGCGGTTTCGTTTTTTCACCCCTGAGCGCAGCCACCCTGCTGGGGGCTTGCCAGCGGGCGCTCGCTGCCTACGGCGAGGAAAAGATTTGGCGTCGATTGCAGAAGAACGGCATGAAACGCGACTTCAGTTGGGAGGCGAGCGCCCAGCGTTATCTTGACCTGTACCGCGACGTGGTGGCACTGGAGTAAAATGTGCGCGCTTGCCCGCCGGCTCTTTGCATCAGCCGAGCCAGTAATCATCCCGTAAGAACTACCATTGAACGCAACAGGAGGCTGAAATGATCGGTGATCGCATCGAAGTCAACATGGCCGGCGGACTCGACATCGCCCTGCCGCGCATGGTGCACGTGCGCCAGAAATTCCAAACCAAGAAACTCGACAGCGTCACCAAGACTGTTGTCGAGCAGTTCAAGCGCCCCGAAGTGCGCGCCAAGGTCAAGCCGGGCATGAGCATCGCAGTAGGCTGCGGCTCGCGCGGCATCAACAACATCGCCGAATGCACCAAGGCGGTGGTCGCTGAGTTGAAGGCGCTCGGCGCAAAACCATTCATATTCCCCGCCATGGGCAGCCACGGCGGCGCCACCGCCGAGGGGCAGCGCGAAGTGCTGGAAGGTTATGGCATTACCGAGAGTTTCGTAGGCTGCCCGGTCAAATCGAGCATGGACGTCGTGGAACTGGGCAAACTCGACGACGGCATGCCGGTCTATATGGACAAACTGGCCGCCGCCGCCGACGCAGTGGTCATCATCCCGCGCGTCAAGCCGCACACCAATTTCCGCGCGCCGATCGAATCAGGCATCGTCAAGATGCTGACCATCGGCATGGGCAAAATCATCGGCGCCACCACGCTGCACACCTACGGCATGGATATGTTCGGCGAGCTGCTGCCGAAAACCGCGAAACTCATTCTTGCCAAGAAGAATATTTTGTTCGGCGTGGCCATGGTGGAAAACGCCGCCGATGAAACCGCGATCATCGAAATCGTTCCGGCCGAACAGATTTTCGAGCGCGAGCCGGTGTTGCTGGCGAAAGCCAAGGAATTGATGCCGCGCCTGCAATTCGACGAGATTGACGTGCTGGTGGTGGAAAAGATCGGCAAGAACATTTCCGGTTCCGGCATGGACCCGAACATCACCGGGCGCAACTGCCGCTTTGTCGAATGGAACATGAAGCCGTTCGTCAAGAAGATCGCGGTGCTTGGGTTGACGCCTGAAACCCACGGCAACGCCTGCGGCATCGGCGGCGCGGACGTGACCACGATGAAGCTGTACAAGGAAATCGACATCGGCAAGACCTACGCCAACATCATCACCTCGACTTACCTCGACGGCGGCGCCATCCCGATCATCATGAATACCGATGAAGACGCCATCCGCCTCGCAGTCAAGACTGTGGTGCGCGTGAAGCCTCAGGACACCAAAATCGTGCGCATTGCCACCACGCTGGAAATCATGGACATCCATGTTTCCGAGCCGATGCTGCCGATCATCAAGGCGAATCCCTCGCTGTTCGAGATTGTCGGCAGTCCCGAGCCGTTCAAGTTCGACGCCAAGGGAAATCTGTATCCGATGCTGGGCAAACACCGGGAGCACGCCACGGCCTAGCCGGCGCGATGTGAAGGGTTTTCCCGGCATGCACATCCATCTCGACGCGGTCGGCGGCGTGGCGGGCGATATGTTTATCGCCGCCATGCTCGATGCGTTTCCCGATTTGCGCGAGGGCATGCTCGCTGCCATTCGCAACGCCGGTCTGCCGCCGGAAGTTCATGTCGGCATTTCCGAACATCAGGACCACGCATTGACCGGATTGCGGCTGCGCGTGATCGAGCCGCGCGCGGATGTACCGATACCCGGCGCGAAGCATCATGCCCATACGCCGTTTGCCGAAATCCGCGCGCAACTGCAAGGCAGCGCCCTGTCCCCGGCGGTACGCGACCACGTCATCGGAATATTCAGCCTGCTGGCTGAAGCAGAAGCCAAAGTCCACGGCAAGACCATCGACACCGTCAGCTTTCATGAACTCGGCGAATGGGATTCGATAGCCGATATTGTCGGTGCCGCCTTTCTGATCGCAACGCTGGCCGCCACCTGGTCGGTGAGCACGCTGCCGCTGGGTCGCGGCAAAGTAAAAACGGCGCACGGCCTGTTGCCCGTGCCCACCCCCGCCACGGTACTGCTGCTGGAGGGATTTGAATTTTCCGACGACGGTCTCGAAGGTGAACGTGTCACCCCCACCGGTGCGGCAATCCTGCGCCATCTGGGTTGCACCCAGACTGCATCGCGCCGCTCGCGCCGCCTGCGGCGCACCGGCATCGGCTTTGGCACACGCAGCTTTCCCGGCATCAGCAATGTGCTGCGCGTCCTGAGTTTCGAAGATGTCGGGCAAAACCTCGGCAGTGACGATGTGGCGCAGATTCAGTTCGAGGTGGACGATCAGTCGCCGGAAGATCTGGCCATCGCGCTCGACAAGTTGCGCGCGCATCCCTCGGTGCTCGATGTGCTGCAAACGCCGGCCTTCGGCAAGAAAGGCCGTATCACCATGCAGATCCAGTTGCTTGCCCAGGTAGCGGATATGGAAGGCGTATTCGATGCGTGCTTCAGCGAAACCACCACCATTGGATTGCGCTATCAGATCATGCAGCGGCGCAAGCTCACACGCGCCAGTTCCACGGTCGAAGTTGGCAACCGGCAAATGCGGGTGAAAGTCGCCGGGCGTCCCGGCCGGCAGACGGTGAAAGTCGAAGCCGATGATTTGTTGAATGTGACCGGCGGGCGTGCCGAGCGCGAGCGTTTGCAGCGCGCAGCCGAGCACCTGGTGTTGCGCAAGGATCGCGAATGAACGAAGTCGGGCAGGTGCTGGGGAAACTTGAAAGCATCCTGCGTGAGCTCGGACCGGTCGCGGTCGCGGTGAGTGGCGGGGTGGACAGCCTGACGCTGGCAACGGTGGCTCATCGCACGTTGCGCGGCGAAGTCGAAATGTTTCATGCCGTCTCGCCCGCCGTGCCCCAGGAAGCCACGGATCGGGTGCGCGCACTCGCCGCGGGCGCCGGCTGGATACTAACCGTGGTCGATGCCGGTGAATTCGGCGACACCAACTATCGCAGCAACCCGGTGAACCGCTGCTTTTTCTGCAAGACCAATCTGTATGGCGCGCTGGTGCCGCTGACCAAGGCGCAGATCGTGGCGGGTACCAACCTCGACGATCTCGGCGAATACCGGCCCGGGTTGGACGCGGCGAAGAATCATGGTGTGCGCCACCCTTTTGTCGAAGCCGGCATCGACAAGAAGACCGTGCGCGCCATCGCGCGTGATCTGGGTCTGGGCGAAGTCGCCGAACTGCCGTCCGCGCCGTGCTTGTCGAGCCGCATCGAAACCGGCATCCCGATCGATCCGGCCATGCTCACGCTGGTGCATGCGGCGGAACGGCTGGTGTCGAAAACGCTATCCCCGCGCACCGTGCGCTGCCGGGTACGCGCCCAGGGCGTTGTGATCGAACTCGACGAACAAAATCTCGCCGCACTGGATGGTGCAAAGCGCGAAACGCTGCGCGCCGAAATTGGCGAACTGTTTCGCAATGGCGGATTCGAGTACCCGGTGTCGCTGGCGCCTTATCGCACCGGCAGCGCTTTTCTTGTGCGCCTGCAGCGCGATGCCGCGTAACGGTCGAACGCCTGTGCGGCCAGGTATGACCTCATGACTTTGCACAAAGACGTGATGCTGGACTTCGCGCGTGACGCACGCACCGGTCTGGACG
>JANNTE010000028.1:0-4734 GCA_031403365.1 Betaproteobacteria bacterium
CCGAGCAATGTACCCCGGCACCGATGCCGATGGTCGGGATGCGCAGGGCCTCGGTAATTTGCTGGCCTACCGTTGCCGGCACCAGTTCGAGCACGATCAGACTCGCACCGGCGTTCTCCAGCGCCTTGGCGGCGAGTACCAATGCCCGCGCGCCATCTTCTGTCTTGCCCTGAATTTTCCAGCCGCCCAGTGCGTTTACGGACTGCGGCGTGAGCCCGATGTGGCCGCAGACCGGGATGCCGCGGGCGGCGAGAAATTCGACCTGCGGTGCCATGATCTCGCCGCCTTCGAGCTTGACCATGTGCGCCCCTGCGCTCATCAGCCGCGCGGCATTGTCGAATGCCTGCCCGGCGCTCTTCTGGTAGCTGCCGAAAGGCAAATCGCCGAGGATCAGTGCACGCTGTGTTTTTCGCGCCACGATCCGTGTGTGATACACCATGTCGTCCATGGTCACCGGCAGCGTCGAGTCGTGGCCTTGCACCGTCATGCCCAGCGAATCGCCAATCAGAAAGATGTCGATGCCCGCCGCATCGAGCAGCGCCGCGAAACTGGCGTCGGTGCAGGTCAACATCGTGATGCGGTCATTTTCCTGCCGCATTTTTTGCAGTGTGCTTGTAGTCACTTTCATTGGTTATAAACTCCAAGAATACAACGCAACTACGGCAGGCATGCCAATAGGGCCGTAGCAGCCCTTTCGTCAATATGTCTACTACCGGTTACGCCGCAATATCAACATACTCGACGCGACTGGCTGCTGGCGGGATCGCTACCCCATCTTCACGCATGCCTTCAAGGTGGAATTCGATGGCCTCTCGAATTTGTGATTCGACTTCTTCTACTGTAGCGCCAGTAGCAATACAGCCGGGAAGATCGGGAACATAGGCCGAATAGTTGCCTTCGGCTTTCTCAATTACGATTGCATAGCGCATGGAGTCCTCATTTCTTCAAACCAGCCTGTTTCAAAATACTGTTTAAGGTGCCGGGAGCCAAATCATCGGATGGTTTGCCCGGCACCGTAACGCGCCCAGGCTTTTCCCAATGCTTAAATTGCCTGTGGTCACCCTTGGTTGCAACCAAATACCATTTGTCGTCGTGCAGCATCCGCAGTATTTCACTTACCTTCATATTGCCAGCATATCAACCATGTCGGATCTATGAAAGTGCCGAGGTCAAACCATTACAATTCCTGTTCGCGCCACAGGCCCAGCACGCGCTGTACCGGCCGGTCGGAATAGCTGAACAGCACGGTTTGTTCGGTAGCGTGCAAGGCATATGACTGCCATGACGGCACGACGAAGGTATCGCGCGGATTGAACTCAAATGATTTTCCGCCAATTTCTACTCGGCCTGCGCCTTCGATCACGGAAAACACGGTACCGTCGGTGGCACGATACGGACGCGCGCTGAATCCTTTCGGCAGCAACTGGATGTAAGCGCCCATGGTCGGCATGGCCGGGCCGCCGGTGGCCGGGTTGACGAATTCCATCTTGTGGCCGTGGCTGGCGTGCGGCTTATCGACGGCGGCAAGTTGCTGCAGGCTCGCGCGCGAGCGCGCATAGGGATAGGCGAATACCGGCGAAGTCGCGCCCACGGGCTGGAACGCAATGGGCAGCAGATTGTTGCCGTAGCGCAACCAGGCATCGCCTTCGGGGCGCAGCAGTTCCTGTTCGTCGTGCGGATAATCCTCGGCGAAGCCGGAATCGAAAAAACGCACCAAGGGAATATCCAGACCGTCGAGCCAGACTACCGGTTCGTTGGCGCCATTGCCGTGGTCATGCCAGGTCCACGAGGGCGTGATGATGAAATCACCCGGATGCATGGTCACGCGCTCGCCATCCACCGCGGTGTAAGCGCCCTCGCCTTCGACAATGAGCCTCAGGGCTGTTTGCGTGTGCCGGTGGCTGGGTGCCACTTCGCCGGGCAGGATCAACTGCCAGCCCGCGTAAAGCGAATTGGTGATCGCCGACTGGCCCGGGATGCCGGGGTTCTCCAGAATCAGCACGCGGCGCACGGCTTCTTTCGCGGTGATGAGACTTCCAGACTCCATGAGCCATGGCCGCACCTGTGCGTAGTTCCACAACGCCGGAATGCATGGCGAATTGGGCTGTCTCGGCACCAGCGCGCTCATCATTTCCCACAGCGGCGTGAGATTCGCCGGCGCGATGCGGCGGTAGTAGGCTTCGCGCTCGGCTTTCGGATGCTGCACAGGCTGTCCCATGGCTGGCTTATTCCTGAATCGTTAAGGTCACGACCTCATCGCAGAGGCGCGGCTCAGGTTTTCAGATCTTCGGCAACGACAAACCGAAATCCTTCTCCACCAGTTGCGTCACGCGCGCAAAGAAATCCTCGCGCATCTCGTCGTTGCTGCGGCTCTTGAGTCCCCAGCGACGATACATTTCATTGTTCTTCGATTTGCTGGCACCGAAAAAACCCGGCGTAATCGGAAAATAGCGGTTTATTGCATCCTGTACGGCGGCCTTGCCTTCAGTGGTCTGGATCAACTCCGTACAAAAATCCTTGCCGAACTTGGCGTGGAATTTTTCCTCCGGCATGGTGATGCGCGCCAGATCCCGTAGGGGATGAAACGAACAATGCAGCAGATCCTCGACTTGCAGGATTTCGGCGTAATCGGCGATCGCCTTGATCACGCAGAACTCCGGCCAGGTCTTCAGTTCGAAACCGAAGATCGTCAGCGGCTTCTTGATGTTCGGGTCCATCATCTGGGCGGGCACGCCGATTTGATCCGCCAGCGCCCGAAAACGCAGATGGTGATGATACTCCTCCATGGCGACGCGGCAGGTGAGCCACTTCGCGTAAGGCGTGGGCGCCAGCGCGATAGCCGGTTCATCGAACACCTGGGCGCCGTACAACTCGTTGACCGCATGGCTGATGACGATTTTGCGCACGGCGCTCTGATATTCCTCGGGTTGCTGCGCGAGGTCGGCTGCGGCTTTAACGGCGAGCGTGGCGGTTGCAGTCATGGCATTTTCCTTCAGACGATGGGCTCGCTGTTGAAGTATTCGAGATCGGTGGTGAGGTCGGTCATGCCGGCGCCCAGTTCCCGGTCAATCGCCTGCTTGAGATCGGCCTCGTTCCAGTGCGGACCGCTGGACATCAGTGTGCGCGCGACCGGACGTGGCTGCGAGAACAACCACAGTTCGCGCCCGCGCACGCCGAAAAGCTGCCCGGTGAGGCCATGCGCACTGGAACTCAGGAAACACGCAAGCCGGGCAACATAATGTGCGGGAATGCGCAGCGCGCGCTCCTTGTATTCAGACTGGGCGTCATTCGCCGGCTGGATCGACTCGGTGACGCGCGTTGCGGCGAACGGCGCAATCGCGTTGCAGGTGACTTTAGAGCGCGACATGTCCATCGCGACGACCCGCGTCAGGCCGACCAGGCCGGCTTTCGCAGAGGCATAGGCCGCCTGCCCGAAGTTGCCGAACAAACCGGCACTGGACACGATGTTCACGATGGCGCCGGGTGCGCGGCCGTTCTTTTGCTGCTCGCGCATCGCCGGTGTGGCTGCGGCCAGCAGGGAAAAAGGCACGCTCAGATTGGTTTCGATGACCTGATCCCAGTTCTCGCGGCTGGCTTTGAAAATGAAGGCGTCGCGCAAAATCGCAGCGTTGTTGACCACAATATCAATGGCGCCAAAGCTCTGGATGGCACACTCCACCGCACGTTGCGCGGCACCGGAACACGCGAGGTCCTCGCTGAACGCCACGGCATGGGTGCCCAGCTTCGCGGCGATTGCCGGGGCCAGCGACGGGTCCGGATCGGCGCCGGCAATCGATACGCCGCTGTCGGCGATGACGACCGCCGCGCCTCGGCGGTGCAATTCCTCGACGATCGCCAGACCAATGCCGCGCGCGCCGCCGGTCACGATCGCGACCCGGCCCGACAGCGACTGCGCCGCATTCATCACACGCCCGCCATTTGCGGTAACCCGGTTGCCGCGGGGAAAAATGCATCTGCGTGGATGTCGCGCGAAGCTACACCGCGATCGCGTGCGAGCGCGCTCGCCGCATCAACCATCGCCGGCGGTCCGGCGCAATAAACCTTGAAGCCCGCGAGGCCGGAAAAGTCCGCCGCCACCGCGCTGGTCACCAAGCCGTGCCTTCTCGGAAGCAAAATGGCCGGGGAGCGTTGCGCGACATTCGCGCCAGGCTCGGACAACACGATATGTGCCCGGAACAATGGAAAGCGGCGCGTCAACTCAGCCAGTTCGGCTTCGAAGTACACATCGCGCTCGGCGCGCACGCCAAAATACAGATGCACCGGCCGGTCGAATCCGCTCTCCAGCGCCGTCTCCATGATCGCTTTGACCGGCGCCAGTCCGCTGCCTCCGGCGATGCACAGCATTGCTCCGGAATGTTGCGCACGCAGATAGGAGGTGCCGAACGGTCCCGATACCTTGACCGGATCGCCCGGTGCCAGTGTCTTCGCCATGCACCCGCTCACCGACTCTGTCCCGGGCATGAGACGAATGTGAAACTCGAGCAGAGCTTCTTCCGGTCGGTTGGCCATGGAGTAATCGCGCGGCCGGCCGGGCGCGGCCGGGAATTCAACGCTTGCAAACTGCCCGGCGGAAAACACATATGGACCGCCGGAAACGATCTCCAGCCTGAGCCTGAGTATGTCGTGCGTCAGCGCGGTGCGGTCAACCACCTTGCAGCGCATGACGCGCGAGGGATGCACGATGAAGTCCTCGGCGTCGAGACGGCGCACGAC
>JANNTE010000029.1:0-3132 GCA_031403365.1 Betaproteobacteria bacterium
GGTTTACTATCCAGTTCGACGATAGGATGCCGCAACGTTAAACGAAAACCCGTTTACACAAAATCCAAAACACCCCCGGGGCTTTAGTTTGTGAACCGCTCAAAGCGGCTTGACGGGGCCGCTAACGCGGGCCCGCTTCTCTTGGGCCACCTCTTCGGTGGCTACTCATTGCCAAAGTTTTATCTGCTCCGACCTCTCGTCCACCTTCTCTTGATGACGAATTCACTCTCGAATCATCGCCTCATCCTGACCCACCGTCGAAACGAAATATCCTCTGGCCCAGAAATTCTGACCGACGAAATTGCGTTTTCGCTCCCCGTACACCCGCGCCAGATGGATCGCGCTCTTGCCCCTGATGTCCCCCACCACCTGTGACACCGCGTACTTCGGCGGTATCCATAGTGCGGCAAGTAGCAGTAGTGATCGTAGTAGCCGTGGAACTCGCCCCCGCTCATGGTTACCATGCAGTTCGATGTCCGAGGCGTCGATGTCGGGCACGAGTGCCCTCGAGGGATTCGCATTGAGGCGATGAACTGGGCGAGGAGCACTTCATGCAGCGCCCACGCGTGCGCTTGCGTGGCGCGTGTTTCCAGCCGACACAAGGTGGGGGAACTGGCCAGCGCCCGGTCTCGTGAGAGTGTCGTTTGCACCAGCACGTCTTCGCGCAGGCGATCGTGATCGTTCAGATCTTCATGAACGCAGCACAACCCGTAGATGCGTTGCGCCAGCATGTCGCGCATCGAGTGCACAATCCGCGCGGATCGCTCAGTGCAGCGGCCGCGCTTTGCGTTAAACCGATGCGCTCATCGATCTGCCTGAGCAGCATCAGGCCCCCGTCGCTGGACGGGTCTCCGCCACTGAAATCGGCTTCGATCAGCCGCCGACCCATCTTCCTAAATCCGATTTTGTCTCCGGTACACTTTGGCATGGTGAAGCCTTCCTCCAATTTGTTCACAACTCTTTGGAAAGCTTAACGCTTCGGAGGTTTCACCTCTATCACTCATGAAATATTCCGGCTAGCCTTTCTCCAGAACATAAGTGAGATTGCTGTGTCTCCAGGGCAATTTTCCCATGGAAAGTGTTCCTACCGCGATCGCAATGATCCGTATCATCAACGCGCGCATGCCGCTTTCTATCACATATGAACCCATGCCGCGCTCTTCTTTTATGGTAAAGCGATGTGAGTCGCAGAATTCCCGTATGCCGTTGCGACTCACGATTCTGTCATAGTGCGTCGGATAAGGGCCAAAACCGGGCTTCCCCGAATTCTCATTTCCCAATACATACTTGTGATAGACCACGTGAAACCAAAACGGTGTGAGGTTCGTGAGGAAACCGAATACCGAATCGCGATCCGGCAGCTTCAGGATTACCAATCCTCCAGGATTGAGCCAACGGGAAAAATTTTCAAGAACCAGCGCTGCGTTTTCCACATGCTCCAAAACAAATGCATTGTAAATGACGTCAAATTTTCGGGTTCCGAGATCGACATTTCGTAAGTCGGCGACGATGGCCTCATCCAGGTCTTTCGACACGTTGACCCGGTAAGCCAACGCTTCCTTATCGAGATCGACGCCGGTAAGTCTGAATTTTATTTCTCCCAGCTTTAGCGGCCAGTGCTGACCGCAACCAGCTTCCAATACATTCAATTGCGTTTTTCCGTCGAACAATTTCTTGACGTAGTTCTCCAGCAAATCGTCTTCTTCCTTGTAGTCCTTAAACAGCTTTAGCGTCGTCATTGTGGAGTCTCAAAAAAAATCTGTTCCTGGCCAGTCTCGGTTGGTCTTCGCGCCTTCGGAAGATTTCTATCAGATAATTTTCAGCCCTTTCCGATAGTGATGATATCGTATCGCGTTTTGAACTTTCGGTGTGCGGCCCTAACGGCAATGGCCTGCTCATTTGACCCTGCCGCAAAAATATGGCAACAACGCCTTTGCCCGACCCCAAGTCGCTAAAACAGCGTGTGCTTCGTGCTGGTGGATGGAGCTTCGCGGGCTATGGGCTGAGCATGACATTGCGTCTGGGCAGCAATCTTGTCATGACACGCCTTCTGGTTCCGGAAATGTTCGGTGTCATGGCAATCGCCACGATGGTGACAGTGGTTTTGAGTATGCTGTCCGACATCGGACTAAGGCAGCAAATCATCCAGAGCCCGCACGGTGACGAGCCGGATTTTCTAGATTCGGCATGGGTCCTTCAGATCGCACGCGGCTTCGTATTGTGGTTTGTCGCCATACTCCTGAGCGCTGCGCTGCACTTTGCAAGCATCGGTGGCATGCTGCCCGCCAATTCCGTTTACGCCTCACCCATATTGCCTCTCGTTATCTGCGTCAGTTCGTCAGTGGCAGTGATTCTCGGTTTCCAGTCCACGCGAATAGCGACGGCCTATCGAAACCTCAATCAACTGCCGATCATGAAAATCGAACTCACCAGCCAGTTTGTCGGGCTGGCAGTTATGATCGGTCTGGGTGCTGCCACCCGCTCCATCTGGGCGCTGGTGGTCGGCGGCCTTGTCGCGGCGCTAATGTCCACCGTGCTGAGCTTCATCTGGCTGCCTGGTCACCGGAACGGGCTGCGCTGGAAAAAAAGTGCTCTGCGCGATTTGTTTCACTTTGGCAAGTGGGCGTTTGTCTCCTCGGTATTCACCGTGCTCGGCGCTAATGGCGACACGCTGTTGCTTGGAGGCTTTGTCGATGCAGAAATATTGGGTTACTACGCGATTGCAGCTATGCTCATGGGAGCGGTCGAGAGCGGTGTGGGTAGAATCTTCGGTGCGATTTCTCTGCCTGTGCTGAGTGAAGTCGCAAGAAACGAGCCGGCACGACTGCGAGAGATTTATTACAAGTTACGCGTGCCGAGCGACCTCATATTGCTCTTCATGGCCGGCGTGTTATTTGCCGCTGGGCAACTGCTGGTCGACCTGCTTTATGACCCGCGCTATGCGACAGCCGGCGGAATACTGCAAGTACTCGCGTTTGCATTGATCTCTGCCCGCTACGGAGTCGCGTACCAAATCTACCTGGCCGTCGGAAATCCGCGTTACATGGCATTCATTCAGATCGTGCGCTGCGTTTCACTGTTCACTTTGGTACCCTTTCTGTTTTACTACGCCGGATTTACTGCGGCCCTTTG
>JANNTE010000030.1:0-9749 GCA_031403365.1 Betaproteobacteria bacterium
CGCTGCGGAATCTGGCAGAGTTTGTCGCAGGAACGCATTGCGCCAGTGCGTGAAATGCAGGTGTTCGGCGATGACGGAGCAAAAATTGGATTCAGCGCCTACCGTTGCGGAATTCCGGAATTGGCCGCGATTGTCGAGGAATCCAACTTGCAGCAGGCACTGCGCTCGAGCCTGTCGTCCCAGGAAAATCTCACACTCCTGACTGGCATCGAATGTATCGGCGCACGCTGGAGTGACTCTCAGGCAACGCTATCGCTGTCGCACGGCGGTCAGGTCAAGGCTCGGCTGGTGGTTGCGGCCGATGGGGCCGAATCGCCGTTGCGAGCCGCAGCCGGCATTTCGATCCATTCACGCGAGTACGCGCAAATGGGGGTGGTGGCCAATTTTCAGGTCGAGCAGGCGCATCGCGGCGTCGCATATCAATGGTTTTTAGCGCAGGGCGTGCTGGCGCTTCTGCCCTTGCCGGGCAACTGCGTATCCATGGTGTGGTCGGCACCCGATGAGCATGCGCGGACTCTTCTGTCCGCTGACGCCGAAGCATTGGCGCGCATGGTGACCGAGGCCAGCCGCGGCGTGCTTGGCCAGTTACAACTAACGGCAAATAGTACGGCGGCCGGGTTCGCGCTCAGACGCATGCGGGCCAGCCGGCTTATCGGTCCCCGCCTTGCCCTGATCGGAGACACTGCCCATAATGTGCATCCGCTTGCCGGGCAAGGGCTCAATCTCGGACTGGCTGACGCTCAAGCGCTGGCGGCAGTGCTGGTTGATCGCGGGATGGAAAGCGACGCGGGCGCGGTTTCGTTGTTGCGCCGGTATGAGCGCAGTCGTCAGCTGGACCTGCTGGCGATGGAGCAGGTCACGGACGGGCTGCAGGCGCTCTTTGCCAGCGACTTGCCCGGAATCAGACAGTTGCGCAATGCGGGTTTGCGCCTGACCAATCGCATTAATCCACTTAAGCGCCTGCTCGTGCAACAAGCCTTGGGATAAGCGGTCCAAGTGCTGCCTTTCTTGTCGGTCACTGCTCCTCAATCACTTTAAAGGGATTACCGGGAATCATGTTTATTCGCATCCTGACGGTACTATCAAGCGGACTGGCCCTGCTGGCCACTGTTGCCTGCGCTGACGAAGGCGTGATACGCGCTGAATTCGCCAAAAAGTATCCGCAGACCACCATCGAGAGCATCACAAAAACGCCATACCTCGGCTTGTATGAATTGCTGGTGGACGGAGAATTGATGTACACCGATGCCGGTCTCAATTTCCTGATCCTCGGCAGCATCATCGACACCAAGAGCAAAACCAACGTCACCGATGTGCGCCAGCGGGAGATCGAAGACCGGAAACTCAAAGCGCTGGCTTTTCCGTTTGAGCAACTGCCCTTCGATCTGGCGATCAAGAAGGTCAAAGGCAATGGCAGTCGCAAGGTGGCGGTATTTTCTGACCCCGATTGCCCTTATTGCCGCAGGCTGGAAAAGGATATCGAAAAGGTCACCGATGCGACCATCTATATTTTTCTGCTGCCAATCGAGCAATTGCATCCCAAGGCGCCGGCGATTTCGCGCGCAATCTGGTGCGCAACTGATCGCGTCAAGGCCTGGGACCAGTACATGCTCAAGGGTGTTGCACCGGCTTCACCGGCCTGCGACAACCCGGTGGACAAGATCGTGGCTTTCGGACAGTCGAAGAAAATCAACGGCACACCGACCATCTTTTTTGAGGATGGCAAACGCGTGCCGGGAGCGATTCCGCTCGATCGTTTCGAGGAGTTGCTCACCAAGGGCAGTAGCAGCGGCAAGTCCTAGACGTACTTGTCAACGCATCCCACATCTGGAAATGCCGACCCTCTAGAATTGCGGCGTCGGCTTAACGTGGCAGGTGCGCTGGGTGCTCAGGGTACGACAAGCTTCGCAGGGTGCGTCGCAAGGAGCGGTTAGCCGCCTGGCCGCGATCATCGCGTTTTCGGCGGTGGCTCACGTCTATCTGATTTACGGACTGCCGATTGCGCCCGTTTCCGGCACCGGCGGGCGGGTGTCGATCATCCAGGCCCGTTTGTTGTCTCCTCCGGCCGTTCCCCCCGGCCGGCTGCCCGATATCGCGCCGCCGTCCGGCCGGTCGCAGCCGGTTCCCTCAAGCCGGCCATGGGCCGAACCGGATATTGCTGCGCCGGCGCAGACGGTGGCGCAACCCATTGCTGTCGAATCTGTTCCGGCGGTACCAGTCGCCGAAGCCATCGACGTTGAGCCGCTCGAGTCGGGCGGGGATAAAAGCGCTGCCGCAGCCCTTGCGGACATGTTTCACTACTCCGCAAGCGAACTCGACGTTTATCCACGTCCCATCCGCCCGATAGCAGCCTCCTATCCGGTGGTGGCCCGCGATGCGCAAGTCGCAGGCGCAGTCACGATGCTGGTACTGATTGACGAGGTTGGGCGCGTGCTAAGCACTTCGGTGCTGGACGCCGATCCGGCCGGGGTGTTCGAAGCATCTGCTCAGCAGGCACTGGCCGGCGCGGCCTTCGTCCCGGCCAGAAAAGACGGCCGCGCCGTGCGCAGCCGGATCGCGATCAGGATCGAGTTTGATCCGGCAGGCGGTGATATCCGGAACGAACCCACGGGCAGCGGTGCTGGCGAAGTCTCCGGCCAGGCTGCTCAATAATCACTGGGGGAATCCCGGGGAATCACCGGGGTTTTGGCTGCAGGCCGCGTGGATACAAGACCCACATTCTGCCGGTTTGACGCATTCGTCCGGCGGACTGCCCGGCGCTGTTGCCGAAACCCCAGAAGAAATCGGCACGCAGCGCACCCTTGATGGCGCTGCCGGTATCCTGGGCGACGACCAGACGATTGAGCGGGCGTGTGGACAGGGGAAACGTGGTGGATAGAAATACCGGGGCACCGAGCGGAGTCGTCAGTGCATCGACCGCGATGCTGCGCCCCGGCGTCAGAGGCACACCCAGTGCGCCAATCGGGCCGAGTGTCGAATTGGGCAGTTCGCGGAAAAATACATAGGCCGGATTCTGCTGCAGCAATGGCGTCAGTTTGCCCGGGTTCTTCGCGGCCCAGGCCTTTATTCCCTGCATTGATGCCTTGTCGGCGGCGAGTTCGCCGCGCTCGATCAAGATTTTGCCGATGGATCGGTAAGGATGACCGTTGTGTTCCGCGAAACCGATGCGCACGGTTTCCCCGCCGGGCAACTGTACGCGCCCGGAACCCTGGATTTGCAGAAAGAACAACTCGACCGCATCATCGACCCAAAGAATTTCGCGACCCCGAACCGGGGCAAGACCGCGCTCGATTTCCGACCTTGTGTAATACGGCACGACTTTCCCGTCCTGCATGCGGCCGCGCAGCCGGATGCCCTTCAGGCTTGGGTTGCTCTGCTCCAGGTCGATGACCAACAGATCGCGTGGCACGCCATACACCGGATAGCGGAAGTCGGGGCCGGATTTTCGGCTTCCGTGCAGCAGGGGCTCGTAGTAGCCGGTTACCAGGCCCTCGATGCCGCCATCCGCGCCGCTGATCCGCCACGGCGCAAATGACGATTCGAAAAATTGTCTTGCAGCCATGGAATCACCCTTGCGCACTTGTGCCGCCGCCGTGCAGACCGCTGTCCAGTCCGCCGCGTTACCGAGTGCTGTGCAGGACTCCAGAAAGGCGGGCAGGGCGTCCGCAAGCTGGTCCTGGTTCCAGTCCGGCAGCGCGGACCAGTCCTGCAACTCATAACTCTGCCGTGGCAGCGGTAGTTCCGCTGCCGCGGCCATCGCCGGTTCGCGCTCGGGGGCCGCAAGAAGCTCGGGCTCGGTTAAAGGGGCCGGCTCGGGCGGCGCGGGCTGGGATGCAACGACAAGGGGCTCTGGAACTACCTCTACTGGCGGCGTGTTGTCGGGATTGGGTACACTCACGCACCCGGCCGCGATCGCCATGCACAGGGTCAACGCCACGTACCTCGTCAACGGACGCCTCTGCGCATTTTCTGTTCGGTAACGGTGCATGACCTTGTCGCGATCCACGTTCTTCAATTCTGATTCCGAAGCTGCAAGCCTCCGCAGCGAGAGACGGGTGACCTGCCTTGCGCTGAACTCCAGCGGTGGCTCGGACGCCGCACAATGATCTGGCTGCTACTCGAAGGCCTGCTGGCCCTGACCCTGTTCCTGCTCATTGTGTGGTGGACGCTGCCGCGCAAGCGCGATAGCGACCCGAAGGAATAATCCGCAAGGAATGGTTCAGTGCAGTACGCGCGGCGCGCTCAAGGTGAACCTGGGGATCGGAGCGTCGAATGCGACGCCATCCTCCGCGATCATCCGATAGCTGCCGTGCATCGTCCCCACCGGGGTCGCAATCGCGGCGGCACTGGTATATTCGAATCGCTGCCGCGGTTTCAGCAGCGGCTGCTCGCCGACCACGCCTTGTCCGCGCACTTCCTGAATGCTGTTTTCGGAATCGGTGATGATCCAGTGACGCGAAATCAGCCGGGCCGCAACGCTGCCCGAATTGACAATGGTAATGGTGTAGGCAAATACATAGCGGTTGCCGGATTCGTCGGACTGCCCGGGAACATGGGTTGTCCGCGCGCTCACGGTGATGTCATATTTTTTCTTCTCGGACATTTCTTCTCCATTGAGCCTTGAGCGCATTTGACCTGATTCGCCGGCGAGCGGCAAGACCATTAACGGTACAATTCGTCCGTCCTCGATGAGCCAAGTCCTTGCCATGTACCGCATCGCCCCCAGCATTCTTTCGGCCAATTTCGCCAGGCTTGGTGAAGAAGTCCAGTCGGTAATCGCCGCCGGCGCCGACTGGGTGCATTTTGATGTCATGGACAATCACTACGTCCCCAATTTGACGATCGGTCCGATAGTGTGCGAAGCCATCCGGCCGCTGACACCAGCGTTGATCGACGTGCATCTGATGGTGAGGCCGGTCGACCGCATCATTCCGGATTTTGCCAAAGCCGGAGCCAATATCATCAGTTTTCATCCGGAAGCCTCCGATCACGTCGATCGCACGATTGGCCTGATCCATGATTCCGGGTGCAAAGCGGGCCTGGTTTTCAATCCTGCCACGCCGCTGACCTGGCTGGATCACACGCTGCACAAGTTGGACCTGATTCTGATCATGTCCGTCAACCCCGGCTTCGGCGGCCAGAAGTTCATTCCCGCGGCGCTGGATAAATTGCGCGCGGTGCGCGAACGCATCGAACAATCCGGCAGGAGTATCTGGCTGGAAGTCGATGGCGGTGTGAAGGTTGACAATATTGCCGAGATTGCACGCGCTGGCGCGGATACTTTTGTCGCCGGTTCGGCGATATTTGGCACCAGGGATTACAAGGCTACGGTTGCTGCCATGCGCGCGGAACTGTCGCAGGCAAAGTCCTGACCCGTTCTTGAAGTTTCCAATCGACATCAAGGCCGTCGCCTTCGACCTTGACGGCACTCTGATCGAAACCCTGCCGGATTTGCACGAGGCCGCGGTGCGCATGCTGGCGGACATTGGCCGGCCCGGCGTCAGCGCAGAGATCGTGCGAACTTATATTGGTCAGGGCGCCGACCGGTTGATCGAAAGACTGCTGACCGGCAAAACGGATGGCAATGCCGATCCGTCCCTGTTCGAGCCCGCCGCGCAAGCCTTCCGCCGCCATTACGCCAGCGTGCTCACGCGCGCATCGCATCCCTATGCCGGCGTGGTTGCGACCTTGGCGCTGCTGCGCAAACGCGGATTCAAGCTCGCCTGTGTCACCAACAAACCGGCGCGCTTTACCGAACCGCTGCTCCAGGGTCTGGGGCTCACAACGCTGCTGGACCTGATTCTAAGTGGCGACAGCCTGCCACGCAAAAAGCCGGACCCCCTGCCGCTAGTGCATTGCGCGCAAGTTTTCGGCATCGACCCCGGGCATCTGCTCATGGTCGGAGATTCTCCGGCGGACACCGGATCGGCGCGTGCCGCCGGTTGTCCGGTGCTCTGTGTGCCTTACGGCTACCGCGGCACGCTCACGGTGCAGGAGCTGGATTGCGATGCTATAGTAGACTCGCTTTCCGATTTGCCAGAGCTGATTGAACTGCCGCATTCATGAACTCGTCGAAACTTGAAAACCCGGGAATGGAAATTCGGGCCGCATGGCGCTGGTGGCGCCAGGCCGCGTCCTGGCGCTGCCGCTGAGGCAGCGCAGTTTCCAGACCCCGTTTCACTGTTTTCGAAAGTTCATCATGACCGAGCAGGAATTCACGCAACTCGCCGCGCAGGGCTTTAACCGCATTCCAGTGGTGCTGGAAACCTTTGCGGATCTCGATACCCCGCTGTCCGTTTATCTCAAGCTCGCCAACAAGCCTTACTCCTACCTGCTTGAATCGGTGCAGGGCGGCGAGCGTTTCGGGCGTTATTCCTTCATTGGCCTGCCAGCCGAAACCCGGTTTGAAGTGCGCGGCACAACGTGCAGCGAATACCGGCGCGACGAGCTGGTCAGTCGCGTCGAGCACGCCGACCCTCTGGCCTTCGTCGCTGGCTGCCATGCGCGCATCAAGGCCGTCGCGCTGCCCAAACTGCCGCGCTTTCTGGGTGGACTGGTCGGCTGTTTCGGCTACGACACGGTGCGCTACGTCGAGAAAAAACTCGCCCGCGCCGGCAAGCCCGACTCCCTCGGCACGCCGGACATCCTGTTGCTGCTGTCAGAACAGTTGGTCGTGCTCGATAACCTGTCTGGCAAACTGTTTCTCGTGGTCTATGCCGATCCCGGAACGGCGCGAGCGTATGAACACGCGCAACAGCGTTTGCAGGAGTTGCTGGGGATGCTGCGTCAGCCGGTTGTCGTTCCGACGGAAACACCGGTCATGCCGACCAAACCCCATAACGAGTTCAGCCGTGAGGCTTTCATCGCGGCGGTCGAGCGTGCCAAGCGCTACATCTTCGACGGCGATATCATGCAGGTGGTCCTGTCGCAGCGCATGAGCCTGGCGTTCGATGCCGCTCCTCTGTCGTTGTACCGCGCGCTGCGCGCGCTCAATCCCTCGCCTTACATGTTTTACTTCGACATGGCGGATTTCCACGTCGTGGGCGCATCGCCGGAAATTCTGGTGCGCCTGGAAAGCGGTCAGGTCACGGTGCGCCCGATCGCCGGCACTCGAGCGCGCGGTGTGACGCGCGAGCAGGACCTGGCACTCGAGCAGGAGTTGCTGGCCGACCCCAAGGAGCGCGCCGAACACGTCATGCTGATGGACCTGGGGCGCAACGACATCGGTCGCGTTGCCGAAACCGGCAGCGTGCGCGTGACGGAAAACATGAGCATCGAGCGCTATTCGCATGTGATGCATATCGTCTCGAACGTTGAAGCCCGCCTGAAATCCGGGCTCGACGCCATGGCGGTGCTGAAAGCCACGTTTCCCGCCGGGACGGTCAGCGGCGCGCCCAAGGTGCGGGCCATGGAGATCATCGACGAACTCGAACCGGGCAAGCGCGGCATTTATGCCGGCGCGGTTGGCTATCTCGGATTCAACGGCGACATGGACCTGGCCATCGCGATTCGCACCGCGGTGGTGAAAGACGGCATGCTCTACGTGCAGGCGGGGGCGGGGATCGTCGCCGATTCGGTGGCGCAGAGCGAATGGACCGAAACGCAAAACAAGGCGCGCGCCTTGCTGCGCGCTGCGGAAATGGCACAAGCCGGCCTGAATAGTGAACTCGGAACTTCATGAACCACAGAGACACAGAGGCACCGAGAGATCCCTTGACCGAGAAAGTTATTGGTGGCGCAATTGAAGTACATCGCGCTTTGGGGCCGGGATTGCTTGAGTCCGTCTATGAAGCGTGTCTTTGTCATGAACTTTTCTCCGCGAACCTGGCATTTAGGAGGCAGGTGGAGCTTCCTGAAGCTTGATGTCGGCTACAGGCTGGATATTGTGGTTGAGAACAGCCTGGTGCTGGAAATCAAGGCAGTCGAAAAGATGTTGCCAATACACGAGGCGCAATTGTTGACTTACTTGCGCTTGAGTGGTTGCCGCACTGGATTGGTAATCAATTTCAACGTGCCCGTTTTGAAGAATGGGATCAAAAGGATGAGGCTTTGATTTGCTCTGTGTCTCTGTGTCTCTGTGGTGAGCCTTTATGCTTTTGATGATCGACAACTATGATTCCTTCACCTACAACCTGGTGCAATATCTGGGCGAGCTGGGCGAGGAGGTCCAGGTGCACCGCAACGACGAGATCACACTGGAGCAGATCGAAGTTCTGCGTCCGGCAAGGATCGTCATCTCTCCCGGGCCCTGTACGCCGAACGAGGCCGGCATTTCCGTGCCGCTGATCCGCCGGTTCGCCGGAAAAATTCCACTGCTGGGCGTGTGCCTCGGCCACCAGAGCATCGGCCAGGCCTTCGGCGGGCGCATCGTGCACGCGAAACAAGTCATGCACGGCAAGGTTTCCCGGATCAGCCACGGCAACGCCGGGGTGTTTCGCGGCCTGCCCGATCCGTTCACGGCCACGCGTTACCACTCCCTCGTGATCGAGCGGTCGTCGTTGCCGGATTGCCTCGACGTGACAGCCTGGACCGATGATGGCGAAATCATGGGCGTGCGCCACAAGGCACTCGCCGTTGAGGGCGTACAGTTCCACCCCGAGTCTGTGCTGACCGAATGTGGCCACGACTTGCTGGCAAATTTTATTGCCGGGGCGCGCGCATGACCCCGCAGGAGGCCCTGGCCCGGGTGATCGAGCACCGGGAGATTTTTCACGACGAGATGCTCTCGCTCATGCGCCAGATCATGGGCGGCGAGATGTCGCCCACGCTGATCGCCGCGCTTATCATCGGCCTGCGCGTGAAAAAGGAAACCATCGGCGAAATCGCCGCCGCGGCGCAGGTGATGCGCGAGTTCTCGACCCGGGTCGAAGTCGCGGACCGAGCACATCTGCTCGATACCTGCGGCACCGGTGGCGATAGCGCGCATACCTTCAACATTTCCACCGCGTCCGCTTTCGTGGCCGCCGCCGCCGGCGCCAGGGTCGCCAAGCACGGCGGGCGTTCAGTATCGAGCAAGTCCGGCAGCGCGGACATCCTCGAAGCGCTGGGCGCGAACCTCAATCTCACACCCGCTCAAGTGGCGCAGTGTATTGACGAAACCGGCGTCGGGTTCATGTTCGCGCCCAATCATCACAGCGCCATGAAGCATGCCGCGCCGGTGCGCCGCGAACTGGGCGTGCGCACCTTGTTCAATATTCTGGGGCCGCTGACCAACCCGGCCGGAGCGGGCAATCAACTGATCGGCGTGTTCCATCGTGATCTGGTCGGCATACTGACGCGGGTGCTCCAGAGGCTGGGCAGCCGGCATGTCATGGTGGCGCACGGCGAGGAAGGTCTGGACGAGATTTCCATTTCCGGCCCCACTTTGGTTGGCGAACTCAGGGACGGCGAAGTCCGCGAATACACCATCCGCCCGGAACAATTCGGCCTGCCCACGGGCACGCTGTCTGACATTCAGGTCAAGGACGGCGGCGAATCGAAAGCCATGATGCTGGAGGCGCTTTCCAATCGGCCCGGACCTGCGCGGGACATTCTCGCGCTCAATGCCGGCGCCGCTGTTTACGTTGCCGGGCGTTCGGACAGCCATCAAGCCGGGGTCCAGATGGCGCTGGAAATGCTGGCAAGCGGCGCTGCCAGGGCAAAGCTCGATCAGTTTGTAGCCTTGACGCAATCGCTCAAGGCGATCTGAAGGCCATGACCGACATTCTGGAGAAAATCCTCTCGGTCAAGCGCGAGGAAGTCGCGGCGGC
>JANNTE010000031.1:0-9702 GCA_031403365.1 Betaproteobacteria bacterium
TCGAGGAAGTGGTGCTCGGCGTGACATCGATTACGTTCGGGAACCAGTCGTCGATCAATGGCAGGTTGCTGGAGCAGACCGCGGTCGTGCTGGATGCAACCACGGTCAGCGTACCGTGAGGAGCTGGTGAAGTCTCAATAAAAGGGATCCGCGAGGGTCTTTTTGTCTTTGGTGCGATATGGCTGCGCGACCGCAGGACAAGTGCGCGGCCGCGCTTTGGACATCACCAATCTGTGAACCCGCGAAGGTGCGTCAGCGCACAGAAGTCCCTGCGACGAACAGAGACACTTCAAGGCCACGCACCGCCGATCCGGATAAGGTCGTGACAGACAGGAGCAAACTCATGGCAACTGGATTTAATGTCTTGCTCGCAAGTGCGGCATCGATTGTGGCGCTCTATCCGTTTGTAGCTGTTCCGGTCGATACGTGGGCGGATACTCCAGACACATCGGCAGCTCATATGGCGCAACTGGTGCAGTGGCATTCCGAGCTTGGGACGTTTGGCCGCGCGGCTCCCAGTCCGGAATGGGAAAGCAGCCTGCGCGCAATCGATGCGCCAGACTCCACGGCAGAACTGCTCTATAACGCGTACCGTTCTATGCCGCCGGCGCAAGCATCCGGCACTGCAGCGCAACACGCCAACCAGGCCGCAAGCTCCGACCAAGATATCGCCCGCTAATACCGAGCCGCGTATCTGCGTGGCCAGCGCCTTCAACCCATCATTCGATGTTCTTCGCGACCTGGGCGGTGATCATCGGCGCGCTGCTCACGACAATGGCCTTGTCCGGGTCATTGTTAAAGCGTCTTCCCTTAAGCACCGCCATGCTATATCTGGCGGCCGGTATCGGGCTCGGTCCCGCCGGCTGGGCCCTGATGGCGCCCCATCCCCTGCTGCACTCCGTTATTCTCGAAAGAGCAACCGAAGCCGCGGTGCTCATCTCCCTATTTGCCGCCGGCCTGAAACTGGGCCTGCCGCTGTCGAACAAACATTGGCGCATGCCGGTACGTCTGGCCTTCGTTTCAATGACCTTGACCGTGGCCATGATCGTCCCCATAGCAATGTTAGGCTTGGGAATGTCGCTGGGTGCGGCGGTACTGCTCGGCGCCATTCTGGCGCCCACCGACCCGGTGCTGGCCAGCGACGTCCAGGTTGAAAACGCGGGGGATCGCGACCGCTTGCGCTTCAGCCTTACGGCCGAAGGCGGTCTCAACGATGGCGCGGCATTTCCCTTCGTGATGCTGGGTCTGGGCTTGCTCGGCCTGCACGATATGGGGGCCGCGGGCTGGCGTTGGCTCGCAGTCGATGTGCTGTGGGCGATCTCGGCGGGCCTGGGCATCGGAGCTGCGCTTGGCACGCTGATCGGCGAGCTCGTCGTCTATTTGCGCAGCCGTCACCAGGAATCCGTCGGCCTGGATGAGTTTCTGGCTGTGGGTCTGATTGCTCTGGCCTATGGAATCGCGGTGCTTACTCACGCCTATGGATTTCTGGCGGTATTTGCCGCAGGGCTCGCCCTGCAGCGGGTCAAAGAGCCAGAGGTCGTAAAGCGCCGGGTAGCGACCAGACCCGCGTCTCGTAAGGATACGAAAACGCCGGACCAGCGTGCCATCGATCCGGAACATGCCAGTGCCTACATGATGCAGGCGGTGCGCGGTTTCAACGAACAACTTGGACGTATCGGCGAAGTGGCGGTGGTACTGTTGGTGGGTGCCATGCTCGCCTTCACCACGCTCGCCGCCAGCTCCGTCTGGTTCGTCTTGCTCGTCTTTGTGCTGGTGCGTCCGCTGTCGGTTTGGCTTGGGCTGCTCGGCGCACCCATATCGGGCGACCAGCGCGTCTTGATTCCCTGGTTTGGCATCCGCGGAATCGGCTCGATTTACTATTTGATGTATGCGATCAATCACGAATTGCCTCGTCCGCTGGCGGACCAGATCATCGCCATTACGCTTACCACCGTCACCGTCTCCATTGTCCTGCACGGCATTTCCGTGACCCCGCTGATGCATTTCTACGCGAAGAGAAAAGCAAGACGCTCGAGCCGCTGACCGGCGCGATCACGCAAAGAGCCTCGGATGCCCCACCGCTATGCACACACCAGCGACTAAGAGCGCTTGTTGCCCTGGTCCAAGCGTGTGGCTGCGCCTGTTGGTCTCGTCGCTGAGCCCGTGTCCGCAGTTCTTAGTGACGTCTTTGCACCACGTGCCACGACTCGCGGCTGGCGCGGGCGCCACACCCTCGTCACTTCGGCAGCGGTCGGCAGCTTAAAAAAAGGCCCGGAGGCAGGGTATGCCGGTCCGGGCCTAGCGGTTCAGATGGGTCCGTCAAGGGAGGTAGACGAATTACCATCCAACGTAATCCTATAGCTTCCAACACATCGTGTTCTGTGCGCTGGCGCATATAGTGAAGGGGAAATGTTCCCCAGCGCGGTCGCCCGCAACGCGCAGGAAACCCGCTGTCAAATTAAGTACATGAAAGCGATCAGCCAGATTGACAAGGCAATTGCCTGACCCGACGTGCGCGAATCGAGAAGCAGCATTGTTACCCGTGATACTTATTGGTGAGACCCATCTGGCCGCGTTGGCGAAATAGGCGCCCGATGTGCGCCAGCGCACGGTATGTCGATGTTGCCCGGAATACGATTTTTACCTGATGGACGCCATCTACGCACATAAAGGCAGGACAACATGAATCGGCTTCACTTGCACGGTCTTCTGAGGCAGTTGAGCGGAACACTGAAGCAGCAATGGGGAATGCTTACGCAAGATCGGCGCACCGTGGCAGCAGGAAGTCGCGACCGGATCGCTGGCAGCATCCGGGTGCGTTGCGGCGTGTTGCAACAATACGCCGCCCGCCAACTTGACCTTTTCAGGTGGCGCCACCGTCATTGGTCCGAACTTACCAGGCGCTGAAGAGCCGGGCATCTCATCAGCGTCGATCTTCGATAACAATGTAC
This sequence comes from Betaproteobacteria bacterium, assembly GCA_031403365.1. GTDB lineage: Bacteria > Pseudomonadota > Gammaproteobacteria > Burkholderiales > JACQAP01 > JACQAP01. The sequence goes on from JANNTE010000031.1 coordinate 2,952, forward strand.
TTCAAATACGCCCGGACCGGAATATTGTCACAACCAACACAATCGGAGTGAATCATGATGCGCATTAATCGTAAGTTGGTGGTTCTTGGCGTTACGCTCTCAGCGGCATTGTCGATGTTGATCACCGGTTGCGACAGGCCCCGGCAGGATCCGCCTCCCGCGGCCGCAAGCACCACTGTTGGCACTCAGATTGACGACTCCGTTGTCACCGCGAAAGTGAAATCCGCGCTGCTGGTCGACCCGGACATCAATAGTTTCGCCCTGAAAGTCGAAACCCGAAAAGGCAGGGTCCAGTTAAGCGGCTTTGTCGAGAATCAGGCACAGATCGATCGCGCCATCACCATCACGCGTGCGGTCGAAGGGGTGGTGAGCGTCGATAATGCCGTCAGTCTGAAAGGCGCGCGCGCGACCGTGGGCGTGACGCTTGACGACAGCATCATCACCGGCAAGGTGAAATCCGCATTGCTGGCCGACCCGGACATCAAGAGCTTCGATATCGCGGTCGCGACACGCAATGGCGCCGTTCAGTTGAGCGGCTTCGTTGATAGCCGAAACCAGGTCAATCAGGCGATTGTGGTTGCCCGCGGAGTGGAAGGTGTGACAAGCATCGACAATGAACTAAGCGTCAAAAACTAGGGCCACAAGCCCACGTAACTGCGCGGCACTCCAGCGGATGCTGTCGCGGTTACCTCGGGCACGCCGATCCTGATGCGTTCCGGAAAGCCAGGTTCGACAATTCCGGAGGTCTGCGTATCTGCTGGAATACGCATGCGCGCGCCGAACTGGTAAATCAGGCGGTAGCTGTCGCCGTAGCGACAGCTGGCGATGGCAATCCGTACTGCAGCCGGGAGCTGGTGCACCCCGCTCGACATCCAGACGGGCGCACTCACACAGACATTCACATCGATCAGACCGTCCTTTTCATGGAATTCCTATACCAGTTGTTTTCAATGGCGCACCACGTCAATGACGCGGCACAGTCGTACATGAACCGCGTGTTGCGGCGCGAACCGGCCGTCGCGCCAAGGTCATGGCGCGGCATGGAGCAGATGCCCGCCGTCGGCTTCCCAGCGCTGCTCGGCGCTTTGATCGGAACTCTCATAGCGGCGTGCGGCCTCCTTCCAGTTCGCCACCGCCCACCAACCCGCCAGATATGCGGCACGCCGGTTTTCATATTTCAAGTAGTAGGCATGCTACCAGACATCGTTGACCAACACCGGATAGTGGCCTTGCATTAGCGGATTGTCATGCCCGGATGAGGTGACGATTTCGAGTTTGCCGCCGTCGCGCTGCGCCCGCACGAGCCAGACCCAGCCGGATCCGAACAACTTCTCGCCCGCTTCGTCGAACTGTGCCTTGAACTTGTCGAAACCGCCGAAATCGCGTTTGATCGCGTCGCCCAGCGGTCCCGCTGGCGCGCCCCCGCCTGCTGGCGACATGGACAGCCAGAACATGCTGTGGTTTACATGCCCGCCCGCGTTGTTGCGCACACTAACGCGAATTTCCTCCGGGAGCCGGGCCACATTGAGCAGCAGCCAAAGCGCAGATTTCTGGCGTAAGTCTGCAAAAGGTTCCAATGCCGCATTCAATTTTTCCACGTAAGACGCGTGATGCTTGTCGTGGTGGAGGCGCAAGGTTCGTGCGTCGATGCACGGTTCCAGAGACGCGTAATCGTAGGGCAAAGAAGGCAGCACATGCTTCGATGCGCCCAGTGCGGGACCTGTCGCCTGTAAATGGTTCAAGTTCATCGCTTCATTCATGTTCGAGCTTCCTTATTGGGATGTGTGGCCGGCATGCGGCGCTGTGGATCGCCGGTTTGACCCGGCGGGCATTACACCTTGTGTTGGGTATCGAGGCTATGGATGATTGATCGCGCCATCGGTGCGCTTGCCCATCGATGGCGTCACGCACCGCGCCTGCAGGACGGCCTGATTGCCATGTCTGCGGAACCGGGACATGCCGGGTCCGCGCCGTCCGCGGGTTGCCCGTCAAGCCATTCATGTGGGAGGCGCCAACGAACCGGCATAGAACACCTCGCACCTTTCACCGGGAAGCAGGGCTGTTCCCTTCTTGAGCACGTTTATTACCGGGCCTGCGAGTGATATGAGTACATTCGGCTTGCCCACCACGGGATTCTGAAAGCTGCCGCGTATCGCCTGCCGCAATTTTGCGCAACCCCTGGCATCGACCACTGATACGGTAACGTCCCGGAACTTCTGGTTGACAAAATCGAGCTCTCCCTGGAGGGCGATGCGGTTCTTGTTGGTCACGAGCGCAACGTCTTGCGCCTGCGCCACGCCGCTCTCGACTTTCCAGTGCGAAACCAGCGTGCGAATCTCGCTGCGCCCCCCGGTCTTTTTTAAGATACTGGCAAAGTTGTAGCCCTTCATCACCACCAGACCAGCCGGTCCGGCAAACAAAAAGGCGCCGACATCCACGATGTTGAAGTTCTGGCTGGACTCATACCGGGTCAGCATCAGGTCGAGATCGATGCCCTCGATGGCAAGGTCTTTGCCCCGCAAGGTGGCTTCTCCGTTTGCGGACATCCTCAATTCCTTCACGGTCTTTCCCTGCATCGACAGGGTCATGGAGAAATCCAGCGGCCCGCGCGCATCGAGGCCTGGCGACAGCGCACTGAGAAATTCATGGATCTGGAACTGCGCTAGCGAATAGCGCAGCCGGTAAAGGGGATCAGTGCCAGAGAAATCAGCGCGAACGTTCCCCGCGCCCTGTCCACCGAAGGCACGCATCGTAACGGGAGTGAAATCAATGACCCCGTTTTTCGCGACGGCCGAAACCTTGAAGTCAGTCGCTCTGTGTTCGTTCCTGCGCACTTGGCCGCAGGTCGCTTCCGCGGTAAAGGAAAAGTTCTTCAGGACATCCTCGGCAACCCCGCCCGGTCGTTGCAGGCGGCGCAAGTCAAGGTTGCATGCCTTCGCCTCCATGAGATATCCGGTTTGTTTATTCGTGTACAGAAAAATCCCGTCAGAAAAAGTCACTCTCGCCACGTCCAGGGCGGGCATGGCCCGTCCGGGAGTCCCCGGCTTCCCGATGTTGACCTTTCCGTCATGGTTACGCTCGATGGCGAGCCTGGGTTGTTCCACTGCCAGGGAACCGAACCGGAATTGCTTTCTCAGCAGGGGCAGAAGTTCAATCCCGAGCGTCGCCCGCTTTGCCGAAAAAACGTCAACCCCCCGGTTGCCGGCGTGCACGTCTTCCAGGGATACCCGCAGGCCCGGGAACAAGGCAAAACTGAGGTGACCCCCGATCCTGACCTGCATTCCCAGCAATTCCGAGGCGGCCGTTTCCAACCGGGGCTTATACAGGTCAAGATCCAGAAAAAAGAAGAAAGCCACCGCAGCAAGAACCGCGAGACAAACCAATCCTCCGGTGGCGAAGACGATGACTTTAAGCGGCCGGGTCAACGCAACACCCTGGGACGGATACGCGGTTACCGCGAGATCCGTGAGTCAACTTGCACACACGTCATCAATGATCGGCCGCCACTGCACGCCGGGCAAGGTGCGATTACGCCGGGCAACGTGCGCTTACAACACTTTCCGCCCGCCAATGACCTGAAGCAGGATGGCCACAATCGCAATCACCAGGAGGATGTGCACGAAACCGCCCATGGTGGTGGAGGTAACGAGGCCGAGAAGCCAGAGGACGACGAGAATGAGAGCGATGGTATATAGCATGATGACTATCCTTTCGTGTGGGGTTTGGCTGCTGGCAGCCGCGGCACCTGATACGGGCTCAACCAAAGCTAAATGAGTATCCTGATGCCGCACATCACTATGCCTCCCGTGGCCGGGATGATCTGTGCGTTGACGTACATACTCAGACGTTCGGATTGTAGATTGCCCATCCAGGCAAATAGCCCGGAGCGCCAGGGCAAACCGAACATTTTCAAACCTTCGGCAGGTGCGGCTTGCCTTTTTCGGCTACGCCCGTCCTTTTTCATCGCCCGCATCCACGCTTATCTCTCAATCGCAGTCGTCACATCGCATCGCCGTTTACCGCTCCAAAGTTGCGCCAGCTCGGGATGCTGAAACGAAAAAAGGACCCGAACCGGGTCCTTTTCTTGCGCTTGCTTCCGGATCGGTTCAGGACTTGCCGTAACGCGCCTTGGCATTGTCCATGCAAACGTCTTTGGTGTTACCCGAAAGAGCATCGCACTTTTCAACCGCGACTTTGTATTCGGCGTTACGCTTGTCCGCCGCCGCGTCCTGGCGCGCATCGCGTATTTCCTCGTTTGCCTCTCCGCGCGCTTTCGCGGACTTGTCTCTGACAGTCCTGTTCTCCGTCGCAGTCGTTTTCTGCGTCTCGGCATCGGCCTTGGCGGAAGTGTGCGCGGCCTTGGCTTCCTTCACGCAGACGTCCTGCGCGTTCCCGGCGAGGTCGTCGCATTTTTCCTTGGCAGCGGCGTACTCGGCATCTGCCATGGCCATCCGTACATCGAAGTGAGTTTTCGGCCCCGGAAGATTCTTCTCGGCGAGTTCGGCCAGCGCCACTTTTTCCCTGCCTTTGGCTTCAATCTGGCACAGGTCTTTTGCATTGCCTGAAAAAGACTGGCAGCCGGATTTCGCGGACTTGTATTCGGCCTGGATGTCTTGTTTGGCACTTTTGTATTCCGACTTCGACATCGTATCGGCTGTGGCAGCGGCGCTGAACATCAGGCTGACTGCGGCGGCGATAACGCTAATGGTTGATTTTTTCATGAATTTTCCTTTATGGTTTGAATTGGAGAGGGGGTGGACGGTTCCGGGTGCCATGTGGCGCGTATCCCACATTGCCTTACCGGGGCTTTTTCATATCTTTCTGAACGCTCTGCCACGCTGAAATCTGTTTTTCCGAGGCGTCCTTGGTTATTCCGTAGGTTTCCTGGATTTTTCCGGACAATTGGTCGCGCTTGCCTGCGATCACATCAAGCTGATCATCGGTTAGCTTGCCCCATTGTTGTTTCACGTTGCCCTTGAATTGTTTCCAATTGCCTTCAATGCGATCCCAGTTCATGGTTTTTTACCTCTGAAGAAAAATAAATGGTTGAGAAAGTTGTTTCTTACCCTTCGGTTTATCCCGTACCTGTGTCAGAGCGGACGCGGCAACACGATTTTGCGCAGCTGTTGATTTCGGACTGGACTGAACCTCGCTTGCTGCCGAGGCAACTTTTCTACTGGCTTTTTTTCTCGCCACTACAAAAGCTTCTTGAGTAAAAGGTTTGACTGCGGAATAACGAACAACGACCTCCGGCGCGACTTTGATCCCGGCAACAACAGCCCCGCGATTCCCCGGCGACGCTTGCGATATAGCCTGCGCCCAGCGTCCTGATCTTCCGGCCGGCAGTGTCCCGCAGAGGAATCCGGAGATCCCGTAAGCGGTCGAGTTGATGGCGTTGATACCGAAGTTCATTCGAGCAATGTCACCGGCAAGAATTTCAGAAGAAAAATGTCCCTGTTCGTTAAACAACCCTCCATGCGCTCATCACTTCTGGCTTATCGCCTGAACGCGCATGCGCTGTTCTGCGGATCTCACCGTACTCAAAGAAGCGTCCGGGAGGGGAGCCGCAACCAGACATGACCAATACTAGGAAGCGAGAAGTTCCTTGTATGTGCGCCAACGCGCAGAGCAGCCTGGTGAACTGGCGAAAAATGCTGCCTGGTGACTCGTCAGTATTTCCCGCTTCTGCTGAGGGTCAGATGTGCAAGCCACAACGCAAGACGGGGAAGAACGTTTCTGGATAGAGGAAAACCATGAGTAATTCATTGAACAAGATGCAAATCGGGCTGGCTACCGGCGCACTGGCGCTCGGTCTCATGTCTGCCGTTGTGAATGCCCAGTCCGGATGGCTCCACGATTCAAAGGGTCGTCCGGTACGCGACAGCTACGGAAATTGTGTGCACTCCGGCCCGCCCGCGCTCCCGGACGGCTCATACGAGTGCAATCTCAATGACCAGACTTCGGTTGGTAACAGCATTCCCGATGCTGCCCCCGAAAGGGCTTCCGTGACGGAACCAGTCGTTGTGACGGAAGCGACCCCCGCCCTGGTTCTTACCAATCAAAGAGTGATGATCGATGCCGATGTGCTGTTTGACTACAACGCTGCCACCTTGCGTCCATCTGCTCAACGCACGCTGAATGCAATTACTGACACGGTGAGCGCCACCAATCCGCAGACAATCCTGGTCGTCGGCCATGCCTCGCGCCCAGGCAGCGAAGACTACAACCAGCGCCTTTCCGAGGCACGCGCGGAATCGGTAAAGGCCTACCTGGTAAGTCGTGGCATCGAGCCGAGCCGTGTGCGAGCCTTCGGCGTTGGTGAAACGCAACCGATAACATCATCAGGCGAATGTCTGGACGGGACGGGTTCGAAAGCGATCGCCTGCGAGCAACCGGATCGTCACGTTGAGATCGAATTGATCAGCGCACGCATCCTGGAGTAATTCAAGGGAAGATCCGCCGGTGACGAATGCACCATGGTTGTCGGTGCGAAACGTTGCAGTCGCCGTCTTGTGCATGATTGCGGCTCCTGTGCACGCCGGCGACAACCCCATGGATGCGGCCGCCGGCCTGCGTGCGAAGTACGATGCATTGCGCGACGAGCTCGACAATAGTCCGTTCAACAAGCCTCTGCGTCTGGACTCGAGCGAATCACGAAACAACGTGGTGGGCGAAATTCACGCCCTCATCGATCATCCATTTGCGACGGTGGCCGGGGCTCTGAGTTCGGCGGGCGATTGGTGCGGAATTC
>JANNTE010000032.1:0-4639 GCA_031403365.1 Betaproteobacteria bacterium
TTACCCGCAATTCCCAGTCGCGCACCGTGCTTCTGGGCGGCGTAGTCGGGTTTGTCATCTCCGGTATCAAGGAGCTCATAGCGGCCCAGTTCGGCGATACGGTCACTTTGCTGGACAACCCGGCGATAGAAGCGCTGACGGGCTTCAAGGAGATTCAACCACAGGTGTTTGCCGGGCTATACCCGGTCGAGGCCAACCAGTACGAGGCCTTGCGTGACGCACTTGAAAAGTTGCACCTCAACGATTCGTCTTTGCGCTACGAGCCGGAAACCTCGCAGGCGCTTGGATTCGGATTTCGCTGCGGTTTCCTTGGTCTGCTGCACATGGACATCGTGCAGGAGCGCCTCGAGCGCGAATACGACATGGATCTCATCACCACGGCGCCGACCGTGGTGTACCAGATCCTGATGCGCGACGGCAGCATGATCGAAATCGAGAATCCCTCGAAGTTACCCGATGCTTCCAAAATCGAGGAGATCCGCGAGCCGATCATCACGGCAACCATTCTGATGCCCCAGGAGTTCGTCGGGCCGGTCATGACTTTGTGCAACAACAAGCGCGGCGCACAACGCAATATGCAGTACATGGGACGCCAGGTCATGCTGACCTACGAATTGCCGCTCAACGAAGTTGTCATGGATTTTTTCGACAAACTGAAATCCGTGAGTCGCGGCTATGCTTCCCTCGATTACGATTTCAAGGAATTCCGGGCTGCCGATCTGGTCAAGCTCGATATTCTGATCAATGGCGATCGCGTGGATGCGTTGTCGCTGATTGTGCATCGCTCAAACAGCCAGTACCGCGGACGCGAGCTTGCGACCAAGATGCGCGAGCTGATTCCGCGCCAGATGTTCGACGTTGCGGTGCAGGCGGCCATTGGCGCGCATATCATCGCTCGCGAATCGGTAAAGGCGTTGCGCAAGAATGTCCTCGCCAAGTGCTACGGCGGAGACATTTCGCGCAAGAGAAAGTTGCTGGAAAAGCAGAAGGCCGGCAAGAAACGCATGAAACAGGTCGGCACGGTTGAGATACCGCAGGAGGCATTCCTTGCGATTCTGCAGGTGGATAACAAGTAGGCGGCCGTTGACACCGCTGACGAGGTGAATGATCGATGAATTTCGCACTTTTGATGCTGATTCTTCTGTTAGTGACCGGGGCGGTATGGTTGCTGGATTACCTGTTACTGGCCAAACGGCGCGATCGTGGCGCACCGGAACCCTGGTGGATCGAGTATCCGAAGAGCTTCTTCCCGATCATCCTGATCGTATTCATGCTGCGCTCCTTCCTGGTGGAGCCCTTCAAGATACCGTCGGGTTCGATGATCCCGACACTACTGGTTGGTGACTTTATCCTGGTCAATAAATTTACCTACGGCATCAGGTTGCCGGTGATCAACAAGAAGATCATGGACATCAACCTGCCCGAGCGCGGCGAAGTCATGGTCTTTCGCTATCCCGAAAATCCAACATTGGATTACATCAAGCGCGTGGTCGGCCTTCCCGGCGATCAGGTCGAGTATCGCAACAAGCGCCTGAGCATCAACGGGCAGCTTGTCGAAGTCGAAACCGCAGACGGATATCAGTACACGGACGGTGCACTGAGTGTGGTCAGCGCCCTGCATTTCCGGGAAGCGCTTGGTGCGCACAAGCATTCGATCATCATCAACCCACAGGCTCCTGGCTTGCAGTTGGCGGGCGTCAAGCAGTTTCCGCTACGGGAGAACTGTGCTTACAATGAGCATGAATTTAATTGCCTGGTGCCGCCCGGGCTCTACTTCATGATGGGAGACAATCGCGATTCAAGTTCCGACAGCCGCTATTGGGGCTTCGTACCAGAGGGCAACATCGTCGGCAAAGCGTTTCTGGTGTGGTGGAATTTCAGCGCATTGAAGCGCATCGGCAACCGTATCAACTAAAGGGGTGAATATGAACCGTCAACGCGGTGTGACTTTCATCGGCATGATGTTCATTGGCGGTCTGATCGTCTTCGCGGCGATCATCGGCATCAAGCTGGTCCCGGCCTATATTGAGTACGCCACCATAACCAATCATCTTCGGGAAATAGCGCGATCGCCCGAGGCAAAGACGGCTTCAGTAAGGGACCTGCAAGTCATGTTCGACAAACGTGCGCAAATCGACGGCATCAACGTTATCAAAGGGAATGAACTTGCAATCGTGAAAGACGGCGGACAGATCGTCCTGGAGGCCAGCTATTCGAGCAAGATATCGCTGTTTGGTAATTTGAGTGCCTGTATCGATTTTGCCGCCACTGGCGAGAATTGACCCAGATCGCAACGGCTTCGCTTCATGCCTGACGCGCCAATTGAGCGCCGGCTGGGTTACCGTTTTGCCGATGCGGCGATGCTTCAACAGGCCTTGACCCATCGAAGCCACGGTATGCCCAATAATGAGCGGCTGGAGTTTTTGGGCGACGGTTTGTTGAATTTCGTGGTCGCACGACTGCTTTACCAGCGGTTTACGGCGCTGCCCGAAGGCGACCTCTCGCGTTTGCGAGCCGGACTGGTCAATCAGAAGACACTGGCCGATCTCGCGGCTACGCTTTCCATCGGCGAGCACCTGAGGCTGGGAGAAGGCGAAGTCAAGAACGGTGGCTTCCGCAGGCCGTCCATGCTTGCCGACGCATTCGAAGCATTGATCGGTGCGATCTACCTCGATGGCGGATTCGCGGCGGCCGAAGAAGTGCTCGGACGGCTTTTCAGACCCTTGCTTGACGCCATCGATCCACAGTCCCAGGGCAACAAGGACCCGAAGACGCGTCTTCAGGAGTGGTTGCAGGGAAAGCGCCTTGCATTGCCCCGATATTCGATATTCGCGGTGGAAGGCGAAGCGCACGACCAGCATTTCCGAGTCGAGTGCGCCATTGAACAGCTCGATATCCGGGCTCCAGGTGACGGGCCAACCCGGCGCGCTGCTGAGCAGGCGGCTGCCGAAAGAGCGTATGCGCTCGCGATAGCGCGCACATGAAGGCCACTGCGCTGGCCATAGCGCGCACATGAACACCGCTGCACATCGCACCGGATGCATCGCCATCGTCGGCCGGCCCAACGTTGGTAAATCCACGCTGCTCAATCGCCTGGTCGGCATGAAAATCAGCATTACCTCGAACCGGCCACAGACCACGCGCCATCGGTTGAATGCCATCCTGACCGATACGGATGTCCAGATCGTGCTGGTCGACACGCCAGGTTTCCAGACCGAACATGGCGGTGAACTTAACCGCCTGATGAACCGGACGGTAGCGCGCAGTCTGGATGGCGCCGACGCCGTTCTGTTCGTAATCGAAGCCATGAGATTCGGCCGCGAAGACCGCAAGCTGATTCCGCTGCTTTCCAAGGACGTTCCGGTCATCCTGATCGTCAACAAGATAGACAAGTTGCCAGACAAGGGCGTGCTGCTGCCGTTTCTGTCTGAAATCAGCGAGGTATTCAAGTTTGCCGAAATCGTGCCGGTGAGCGCTGCCAAGGGAACGCAGATTTCTCATCTTCGCGATGTCCTCAAGCCCTATCTTCACGAAGGTCCGCCGCAGCACGACCCGGATCAGATCACGGATCGTTCCGAGCGGTTTCTTGCCGCTGAACTGGTTCGGGAAAAATTGTTCCGGCTGCTCGGCGAAGAATTGCCCTATGCCGCGACCGTCGTGGTCGAGAAGTTTGAGATGGCCGGACCAATGCGGCACATTCACATCGCAATTGTCGTCGATAAGGCCAATCACAAAGCAATGGTGATTGGGAAGGGCGGTGAAAAACTCAAGCAAATCGGCACGCAGGCACGTGTCGACATGGAGAAATTGTTCGGCGGCAAGGTATTTCTCGAGCTCTGGGTACAAGTTTCCAGTGGCTGGGCCGATAGCCCCAAGACCCTGAAAAACCTGGGTTACGAATAGCCAGTGGCGATACATTCAGCCGCAGCCGGCGCGTCAGGCGACAAGCAGAAGCGGGATGCACAACCCGCGTTCGTACTGCATACCTATCCTTACCGCGAAACCAGTCTGGTGGTGGAGACTTTTACGCGCAACTTCGGGCGTGTCGGACTGGTAGCCCGCGGCGCGCGCCGGCCAAGGTCGGCCTTGCGTGGCTTGCTGATGGCGTTTCAACCTTTGCTCTTGTCGTGGGCTGGCAAATCCGAATTGCGCACGCTGCACAAGGCTGAATGGCAAGGGGGCATAGCTCAATTGCGCGGTCTGGGGTTGATGTGCGGTTTCTACCTGAATGAATTGCTGATGAAATTCCTGGCCAGGGAGGATCCGCACGACAAGCTTTTTGACTTGTATCTGGATGCCATTGCAGCGCTCGCCCGCGATCCGGAACCGGCCTATGTGCTGAGGCGATTCGAAAAGGGCCTGCTGAAGGAAATGGGTTATGCGCTCATGCTTGATCGCGAGGTCGATTCCGGACGCCCGATCGATCCCGGCAGACGCTACACTTACGTCATCGAACGCGGTCCGGTGGCGCTGGATCGTGACACTCAGGCCCCGGTGGAAATTTCCGGCCAGACACTGATCGATCTCGACCTCGACAGTTTCGGCAATGCAACTACTCTTGCGCAGAGCAAATTGCTCATGCGTTACCTTCTGAATCACTATCTTGGCCATCAGGAACTGCACACGCGCCAGTTGCTTC
>JANNTE010000033.1:0-3729 GCA_031403365.1 Betaproteobacteria bacterium
GGCGAGCGCGACCTTTACGAACTTGCTCGCCAAGCGCGAGACGTAGTAGTTGGGGTAACTCTGGCCGACGCGCGGATCCTCGAGATGCCACATCAACGAAGGCATGCAGCGCTCCACTTGCAGTTGAAGCTGTGCCACGAAGCGCCGTTTTACACGCTTGGGCCGCTCACCACTGACATTGCGCCAGGCTACGATCACATCACCTCGGCGATCGGCGCGGCCATGATCGGCTGGTATGGCACGGCAATGCTCTGTTATGTCACACCGAAGGAGCATTTGGGATTGCCCGACAAGGATGACGTCAAGGACGGCATCATCGCCTACAAGATCGCGGCGCACGCGGCCGATCTGGCAAAAGGACATCCGGGCGCGCAGATACGCGACAATGCCTTGTCGAAAGCGCGTTTCGAGTTCCGGTGGGACGATCAGTTCAATCTCGGCCTGGATCCGGACAAGGCCCGCCAGTTTCACGACGAAACGCTGCCTCAGGAAGGCGCCAAACTGGCGCACTTCTGCTCAATGTGCGGACCGCATTTCTGTTCCATGAAGATAACCCAGGATGTGCGTGAATATGCCGCGACCCTCGGCATACCCGAGGCTGAAGCGCTGGAAAAAGGAATGACCGAGAAAGCGGCGGAGTTTGTCGCCGGCGGCGCGGAAATTTATCGCAAGGCTTAGCGTTGGTTTGTACTTGTGGCGGTTAAGGCATTCGCCGCTTTATTTTTGTTCGCGGGGAGTCCATGGAACTGCCAGTGCTGGTCAAGGCCCTTATCCTCGGCATCGTCGAAGGGCTCACCGAGTTTCTGCCGATCTCAAGTACCGGTCATTTGATACTGGTTGGCGATCTGCTTGGCTTCAACGATGAAAAAGGCAAGCTGTTTGAGATCGTGATCCAGTGCGGTGCCATTCTCGCGATTGTCTGGGAATACCGTGCAAGACTGGCTTCGGTCGTGGCGCGGCTGCCCTCCGATCCCCAGGCCCGGCGTTTTGCATGCAATTTGCTGATCGCTTTCATGCCGCTTGCCATTCTCGGGTTATTGTTCGGCTCCGCAATCAAGGCCGCATTGTTCAAGCCGGTACCCGTCGCTCTGGCGTTCATAGTGGGCGGATTTGTCATCTTATGGGCCGAGCGCCGTAAACACGAAATCCGAGTGGGCAGCGTGGACGACATGATCTGGTCGGACGCCCTCAAGATCGGACTCGCGCAAACGCTGGCATTGATTCCAGGTACTTCGCGCGCCGGCGCCACGATCATTGGTGGCCTGTTCTCCGGCCTGTCGCGCCGGGCCGCCACGGAATTTTCTTTTTTTCTGGCGATCCCGGTGCTGTTTGCCGCGTCGGCATACGAGTTGCTCAAGCATCACAATCTGCTGTCGGTTGACGACCTTGGAGTATTGGCGGTCGGGCTTGCCGCCGCATTCGCTTCGGCTTTTGCCTGCGTGCGCTGGTTGCTGCGCTACATCATCAGGCACGACTTTACGATCTTTGCCTGGTACCGGATTGCCTTCGGTATTATTGTCCTGACGACGGCCTACTCTGGCGCGGTGAACTGGACTGTTGACTGAAGTGCTGCGGCAGCAAATCAGCCAATCCAGCATTCACCGGCAGTCACCCCTGCGTCCAGGGCAGCCCTGAGACCTTCCAGCCGCCGACCGAAGCGCGATGCCCCTGTGCATCTTTGTCGCCTTCGAACCCTTCCAGAATGTTGTAGCTGCGGGCATACCCAATCTGGCATGCGGCCGCGGCTGCGGCATGCGACCGAGCGCCGCTGCGGCACAGAAACATGAGCAGATCCTCTTTTTTCACTTGCGCGGCGAGTTCGCTCAGGAATTCCGCATTGCGCTCGGAGCTGGGATAGCTCTGCCATTCGATCGGTACGCAGCCTGGAACCCGACCGACAAAATCCCACTCGGCGCGAGTGCGCACATCGACCAGTTTTACGTTCGCAACCGCTTGAAGCAGCGCAAAGGCTTCGGACGGCAATAGTGCACCGGCGTAGGGCAGATTCAACTCTATGGCGCGCTGCTGCGCAGTCTTCAAAATACTGGGTGTATCAGTCATTGTTTTTCCTATACAAGCACTTAAGACTAGCTCCATTTCCGGGGAAGGACCAACTTGGCACATATGCCTGAGGCTATCAGATCAGGTCCTTATACAGAATTTGCTTGCCAAGATTGTCGTCATGCACTAATTTCGAGCCCCCATTGAATTCGGGCTCGCTTTTGGTGCGTACCAGTGCAATACAAGTGGGTTAAGCATCTGTAGATCATAGGCTTATTGGGCCTCATTGCCAGGCACGATTCCTGCAGATTCGGTTGCCTAAACTTTATTTCTCGCGCTCAACTCAATAACTCAGGAGATCAGAATGGCGGTAGCAGACGTACTCAAATCGATCAAAGAAAACGACGTCAAGTTCGTAGACTTGCGATTTACCGATACGCGCGGCAAGGAACAACACGTAACGGTTCCGGCGCATGCATTTGGTCAGGACAAGTTTGATGATGGGCACGCCTTTGATGGCTCTTCCATCGCCGGCTGGAAAGGCATTCAGGCCTCCGACATGCTGCTGATGCCCGACGCCGATTCCGCGCGGCTGGATCCATTCTCGGACGAAGTCACACTCAACATAACCTGCGACGTGATCGAACCCACGGACGGCAAGGGTTACGATCGCGATCCGCGCTCGCTTGCCAAACGTGCGGAAGCCTACCTGAAATCGAGCGGTATCGGCGACGTAGCCTATTTCGGCCCTGAGCCCGAGTTTTTCATTTTTGACAGCGTGACCTGGAACGTCGACATGTCCGGTAGCTTCGTCAAAGTTTGCTCGGAAGAAGCGCCCTGGTCCACCGGCAAGGAATTTGAAGGCGGCAACATGGGTCACCGTCCGCCGGTCAAGGGTGGATATTTTCCTGTGCCACCGATCGACTCCCTGCAAGACATTCGCAATGCCATGTGCCTCGCTCTTGAGCAGCAGGGCGTGGAGGTCGAAGTCCACCACCATGAAGTGGCCGCTCCGGGTCAATGCGAAATCGGCACCAAGTTCAATTCCCTGGTCAAGCGCGCGGACTGGCTGCAGATTCTCAAGTACACGGTATGGAATGTCGCGCATTCATATGGCAAGACCGCCACGTTTATGCCTAAGCCGATTGTCGGCGACAACGGGTCCGGCATGCATGTCCATCAATCGGTGTGGAAGAACGGCCAGAACCTGTTCGCCGGCAATGGCTACGCCGGACTGTCGGACTTTGCCCTCTACTATATCGGCGGCATCATCAAACATGCCCGGGCCCTGAACGCCATTACCAACCCGGGTACCAACTCGTATAAGCGTCTGGTGCCCGGTTTTGAAGCCCCGATCAATCTGGCGTACTCGGCGAAGAATCGCTCCGCGGCGTGCCGTATTCCGCATGTTGCGAGCCCCAAGGGTCGTCGCGTGGAAGTGCGCTTCCCCGATCCGACCGCCAATCCGTATCTGGCCTTCGCCGCCCTGCTGATGGCCGGGCTCGATGGCGTACAGAATAAGATTCATCCGGGCGATCCGATCGACAAGAATCTGTATGACCTGCCCCCCGAGGAAGCTGCGAAGGTGCCACATCCCTGTCACTCGCTCGATCAGGCGCTTGAGAGCCTGGAGGCGGATCACGCTTTCCTGACCAAAGGAGGAGTCTTCTCGGAAGACATGATCAAGGCCTACATCGAGTTGAAGATGGAGGAAGTCACGCGCTTCCG
>JANNTE010000034.1:0-6039 GCA_031403365.1 Betaproteobacteria bacterium
GTACATGGCCTTCCCACGTGAGCACTGGACGCGGATTCGCACGAACAACGTGTTGGAACGCATCATGCGTGAGATACGGCGTCGGACCCGCGTGGTAGGCAACTTCCCCGACGGCAAGAGTGCCCTGATGTTGGTGGCCGCCCGGCTGCGTCACATCGCGGGCACCCGCTGGGGCAAACGAATCTACCTCGACATGGAACGGCTACGTGAGGCGACCGAAACACCGATCGATTCAGTAGCGGCGCGCAACATGGGGGAAGATCAAACGGTACTCAATGCGTAAGCGAAGCACTGCGGCCGCGCGAGACCCGGGTGGGGTCTCGCAGGCCGCCAGCCCTACCAGGCCAGGATCTGCCAAAAATTGAATGTGCGCATCTTGACGGACGCTACCGATCACGGCCGTGTTTGGCGGATCAAGGAACGGCCAATCTCGATTTGCGTCATTCAATTCCTTTGCCCTTTCCTGCATTGATGAGTCGCGATCGCACCTCGGCATTAGTGTAGGCGTTAGGCCCGATTCTCGTAGAGGCCACCGAGGAAATGCAAACCGAACATGAGGGTTCGAATCGGGGCACTGCGGCGAAGCTGTGGTCTGCCTTCCGCTCGTGAATTACTGCCATCAGCTGGTTTGTGCATTTTGAATGGCGGTGCGCAACGTCTCGATGTCTGGAATGTCTCTGAGTATGAGATCGAACGAATAGTCTGTGTCGACCATTCTCAGCGGCGCTTGCAGGTTACTTTGCAGGATCAAAGCAGCGTGAAGTGCGGCATCCGACGTTCCAGACAACGAAATCGTGCCACAGTTGCCGCTAAGTCTGGCAATTGTTTTATAGTCGCCTAGAACATATTCAGCTTCAATGTAAGCGCCTCCTGGCTCGTTGAACCGTACATCGCCAAAGCCAGGCTCGGACCGAAGCACGCGCTCAATTACTGCGACCTCAAATGGTCGGTCGTCTGGGTTAAAAAGCAATATGCTGTGCATGAGAGTCTCTCTGCTCCTATAGCTCAACTCGTACGTTCCCTGGCACACGCAGACAAACTCGCCTCTTCAAAGACCAGGTATTAGAATCGTCAATTCGGCGCAAATTCCTCCCATACGACGCTGTTACTGCGTTCCCCGGTTGCGACAAAGGTTGCGACGACTTCCCCTAAAGTGCCAAATGGCAGGCGGTATCGCCCATCAATGGGCGTCGCGGTGCCGCCAACCACGAACTGCATTTGTCGATCGTCTACTTGGGGACCGATAGCCATGAGGTACGGCGGTACACCGTCGTTTGCGGAATGCTGGACGCATCCAAAATCGTGGTCAATGCCGACCGTTAGGTTGTACCCATTGTCGCCGATGAATTGACACATCAATGGCGGACGAATCGTTCGAAGTTGATTGAGCATAGCCATCAGGTCCGAACGATCGCTTACCACTTGACCGTTTCGAGGATTGTCATCGTATTGCAAGTCTTGAAAAGTTGTGCTCATCGTGCGTTCCCAATGAAAACTCGTGATGTACCGTCTGGTAAGACGACTGTCAGTTTGCCGCCTGGTGGCAGCATGTGTGCAAGGTTCTGTTGGCACGGCAGGCAGATTTGCGGATTGTTGATATGGATAGTTGCCTCCTTTGGCCCATGTTGCCGCATAATTGCTGCTGCATGGCCCTCGACGTGCGTTGAAGTGATTGCATTAAAACCTGGGGTTCCTTTCGGCAAAGAGGCAGCCGGGCCTGTTCGACCGCTGATAAGCGGAATATCGCCAGATGCTGTACGAAAAACACCTGTCGTCTTGCCGCCAGGTACAAATGTGACAAGTTTTGGAACGCTTGTCACCTGCTTAGCCAAAGCTCGCCCCAGCACCGCCTTTCCCAGCCCAAGGACGGCGGGCCCCGCTAAGGCAGCCGACACAACTTCGAACTCATCGCCCGTCGGCCTTGGACCGGCAGGCGAGCCGCCCTTGGCGACCGCTTGACCGACGTTTTCTATTCCCTTCCCCCCGACCCAATGCTCGCCGGGACTCATTCTCGTGTAGTCAACGTCGTCGTATCCCGAATCGCGATATTGTTGGTGCAGGTCGCCCAGTTGCTTCTCCAGCCGAGGCACGAGCGACTTGGCAGTCTCCAAGTCTTGCTCTGCCTTCGCCAGGTTCTGCGTGTGGATATATGCATATCGACCCCCGCTGCCAACCTGGGCCCGTTCGCTCGCAACGCGTCCGGGCAGGTTCTCAATATCGCGACGCGATTGGTGCAGCGCCTTTTTCGTTTGCCACCATGCATGCGCCAAATCGAGCATGTCCTGGGGCGGAGCACGACGATCGTCCTCGTTGGGCCCGTCGATCAAGCCAGACCGTCCCGCTCCGCCACTTGACCCGCCTCCACCGCCAGTGGATGCGAACCAGCCCGCGTTGGGCGGTCCGCCTTGTCGCGGATGCTTGGACGGATCCCATTGCTCTTGCGAGGTCCAGTCTTCAGAAAACCGTTCGCGTCGCCGCAGCAATTCGCGCGCCTCAGCCTCCTCCCGCAATAGAGCACGGAGCTTACCTTCGTGTTCATCTGATATCAGAGCGAGCCATTCGAGTTGCTCGCGATCGGCCCTGGCGCGCCTGGCCGCTACGGACGGGTCGGGAATCCGGTTGCCCAGTACGGCTTGAACAAAAAGCCAGGTATCATCTGGCGAAGCGCCGGCCGAGTAGGCAGTGTTTTCGTAGCGATCCATGCATTGCCTCCACGCAGGTGCAATAAAAAAGAGCCCGGACCCAGTGCGCACCTGGAGAGTGCGCATTGGCTACGGGCCCTTTGGATACTCGTTGGCAGGTGCCGATTGGCACGAGTAGGTGCTGTCGAGCTCTTCGGATACCCCGATCACTCGTGGTGAACGTGCTCAGCGATTGTTCGCCGAACGACTTCAAAACTTAGCACAGCTCGTGGCCTGATTTCAACCTACAGAGTGAGCTGCTTCTTGGTTGTGAGACGGATTTGGCGCGAGGAAACAGAGGTAGGTGGTCATGGCGCTGGTCCGCGCGCATCCGTTCGGAAGAGACGTTGCTCCGCGCGCAGTTCGGCGAAGAGTAGGATGCGTATCGCACCAGGACGGCGAGGCTGGTGCCGGGGATTAATTGGCGGGCGGGGCCACGTTCAGGGGGCGTCCTGGCCAGTCATTGCTTGGATATTTCGTCGTCAGGTGGCTTCAAGAATCCAATGACGAGCAGCGTCCAGGCGACCAGCAAGCCGAGTCCGGCGGCGATGTGCGCCAGCTTCACGACCAGCTCTTGCCGCGGCTGGCCGCCCGTCGCGCCGGCCTGCTCCGCGGCGATGGGAAGCATCTGGTTGGTGCCCCACCATGCGTTGGCCACTTGCGAAAGGATCATGGCCCAGGTCAGCCACGCCGACAGCAGCATCACCCCGACCGACTTCGTTCCCACGCGATTGGGCACCGTCAGCAGCAGCATGGCCAGCACGATGCCGACAAGCGGTTTTCGAACAATACTCGGCAAGCCCCGCAGTCGTGCCGCCAAAACCTGAGTGCGTTGCTGGGAAACATGATTGGGCTCAGGTAGAATCGCTGTTTGTATATTGTGGCTGACTCATTCTCGCTCCAGCGGTGTCGCTCGATGAACCAGTTCAGGTCTACTTTTCGAGCTTTCGTCGTCGCTCTCTTAGCGACGGTCTTAATGGCGGTTGTGCGCCGTTTCGTAGTCATCCCGATCTTTGATTTTAGTGCTCCGATCATGCCGTGCATTTTGGCAGTCATGCTGGCGACGTCGATTGGTGGCTGGAAGGCTGGCTTCTTCGCAACTGCTTTCAACGCTGCCCTAATCAATGTGGTTAAAGAAATTGAATCCCAATCTATGTCGATGCCTCAGCTTCTGCGGCTCGTCATGTTCGTCATCATCGGTGGGCTGATAAGTTGGGGAATTGAAGCCCTGCATGCTGCTCGTCGTCGTCTTGAAAACCGGCAACGAGAACTAGAACAAGAAGTGGTCGAGCGACGAAACGCCGAATCCTCCGAGAGAAAGCAGCGAATACAATTGGGCGCTGAAATCCAACGCCGTGAAGAAGCGGAGTTGGAATTGCGAGAGCGTGAGGAGCGAACTCGATTGGCAGTCGAATCTGCCGAGATCGGAACCTGGGATTTGAATCCCTTGACCGAGGAAACCAAATCCTCCGTTCGCTGCAAAGCGGCATTTGGTTTTCCACCCGAACCCGAAGTCAACTTGACAGGCTATCTGGAACGAATTCATTCTGAAGATCGAGATTCAGTGGAGCAGGCAATACAAGCGGCACTGGACCCATCCGGCACTGGCGATTTTGACGTTGAGTTCCGGGCTGTTTCGCCCGATGGGACAACTCGATGGCTGATCGCTAAGGGACAGACTCTCTTCGACGGAGAAATGCCAAACCGCCGAGCCGTTCGCTTTATTGGCACCGTGCTAGACATTACCGCGCGAAAGCAAGCCGAGGAAGCCATTCGAGCCAGCGAAAGTCGCCTGCAAGCCATGATGGACAACACCTCAGCGGTCATCTACCTCAAGGACTTGCAGGGTCGGTATCTGATGATCAACAAGCGGTACGAGGAACTGTTCAAGGTCACGCAGCGGCAGATTGCTGGCAAAACCGATTCCGACATTTTTCCAAGTGAAGTAGTGACACAGTTTCAGACCAACGACCGACGAGTAATGGATACGGGACAACCCTTGGAATTCGAGGAAGTTGTGCCGCACAGTGACGGCCCTCATACGTATGTTTCGGTCAAGTTCCCGGTCTTTGATCATGCGGGCAAATGCGCCGCTGTCGGGGGTATTTCTACAGATATTTCTGACCGCAAGAGAGCGTCGGATGCCCTTGCCGCCGAGCAAGAAATGCTGCAACACACAATTCAGTTCCAAGACCACGAGCGGCAGCTTGTCGCATACGAAATACACGACGGCCTGGTGCAGTATGCCACGGGGGCCCTCATGCACCTGGAAAGCGTCCAAGATCAAGTGAAATCCGAGGCACTTGCTCAGAGGATCGAGAATGTCGTGGGAATCTTACGGAAGACGGTAGAAGAGGGTCGCCGCATCATCAGCGGAATTCACGCCACGGTTCTGGACGATTGCGGAGTTGTGGCGGCCGTACAGGAGCTTATTCATGACGAAGAGCGAGCGCACGTGCAAGTCGAATTCGTCAAGGACGAAAGCTTGGGGAGGATGGCGCCAAAGAGCGAGGAATCGCTTTATCGCATCACGCAAGAAGCATTGACGAACTTCTACAAGCACAGCCAAAGCGACAAAGTGCGAATTGAGCTTAGTCGGCGCGGAGATCGTGTGCATCTTGAAGTTCGTGATTGGGGAGTGGGTTTCACGCCAAACGCTAACGCCAAGGGAGTTCACGGGCTGAGGGGAATGGCTGAGCGCGCAAAAATTGCAGGAGGCCGATGCACGATTGAAAATGCTCGCGGCGGTGGAACGCAAGTCGTCGTTGACCTGCCGTACCTGAGCAGGAACTGATGAAACGCTTCGTTACGGCTTGGAAGTTGCGTCGTCGGGGCGTTTGATGAATCCGACGACCAGCAGCGCCCAGGCGACCAGCAGGCCGAGTCCGGCGGCGACGTGCGCCAGCTTCACGATCAGTTCTTGCCACGGCTCTCCGCCGGCGGCGCCGGCCTGCTCCGCGGCGATGGGCAACATTTGATTTGTGCCCCACCAGGCGTTGGCCACTTGCGATAGGATCATGGCCCAAGTCAGCCACACCGCTACGAGCATCACCCAGATCGACTTCGTTCCCACACGATTGGGCAGCAAGAGCAGCAGCATGGCCAGCACGATGAACAGCAGCCCGTTGCCCGTGAGTTGAATGTGAGCGACCAGAGCCAGCCGTGGAAACGGCGTCATCGGCACGCAAAAGCCCCACACGAGCCCGACCAGGACGAACGCCAGGCCGTGCAGCAGAATTTGGCGAGATCCGCGTTGGACGGTCATTGGTTGCAGGGGCTCGGGGAAAAATCAAATGATAACGTCCTGATTGTTGCGCACAAATTGAAGGGGCAGTCCTGGAACTGGTAGAAGTTTGTT